>DFEW01000064.1 GCA_002369195.1 Christensenella sp. UBA3792 | reverse complement strand
TCGTCGAAGCGTTCAAGGCAGTCGGCGCAACCTGCGAAATCAAATAAGTTCAACCAAAACACAAAAGACGGGTTCACGCCCGTCTTTTTTTGTACAGCTCCCGTCCGCTTGACACAAAAAATATATTATTATTTGCTGTAACACTTTCCATGTTTGCGGTGTCTATATTGGTGAAGGGACAAGCCGAACGCTTCTTCGATTGACGCCGCTGCATTCGTATGGTATCATATATAAAAGACGGTCAATATATCGCCGAATCGACGGCATCGCACAAGGCAGGACGGTTCTTGCTGTGCAAACTTTACCATGAATGCGAGTGATCAGAACACAGAAGAACCGTCCCCCTGTGTTATACATGGGTCAAACCTCTGTTTAATCTATTCGATCAATGGAACAAGTTCGTTGAGGAGATGAATCAACAATGACCGAAAAAAGGGTAAATATAAAATCTTTTATTCTCGCATTACTGATTACGGCAAGTTTGCTGACCGCGTTTTTTATCTCCTATCGTACGGAAGGGGCTTTATTGACGTATGAAGGGTTTGCAATAGATCAAGAAAAACGAATCTACTTTGGCAAAGAGAGCGGGAGAATCCATGTTTATCAAAATGGAAAGAAAATTCAAACGATACAGATTCCTGCGCGAGGATACGCATTTACCGTTACTGACAGTAATGAATTCATTTTCCAAAACGGAAATGATATTTCATTCTATTCAATAACGGATGACCCAAAAGAACTGCTCAGCCTGGAACGTACCATTCCGGTGAAAGACAGTACATATAAGTACAGTGCGACGTTTCATACACAGCATGGAAACAACAAGTATTTCAAAGCGTCTGACGGTCAGACATATCGTTTGAGCAGTTCATTGACAAGTACATTTATTTCGAACGAAGACGGCATTGTTTTGCAATTGCGTAACAATCGGCTTATTTCACTTGCATTTTTAGGATTAGGTACTATTTTGCTAATCGTCTTTATCATTATGGGAGTGTCAAGGGGATGGTTCTCTTGACAACAATCTGCGGGTGTCAAAAGGTGACGGGAACACACAGCGACGGTTCCGTCATGTTGAAAAACGAAACGGTCGTTTCAAAAGAAAAGAGGTGCGGTCCGCAAGTACGGAATTGCGGATCGCACCTTTTTGCATGGATTGACGGAAGCGGATTCCCTTACGCAAAGAATCTTGTGAATGCGTCGGTCAGGATCGGGAACTTATCCGAGTAGCAGATGAGCAGGAACACCGCAATGCTCAGAACAAGAATGACGCCGATCAGCCGCATCAGCAGGCACGCGAGCGCAAAGCGCTTTCTCGACAGGTTCTTCGGACGTCCGCAGCCCCATACGAACATGAAGATCAGTCCGATCACGGGGATATGGAACAGGATCGTCGTGAAGATATAGCCCGCGGTCGTCATCAGCGAGCGCGAATCGGTCGCGTTCACGATCACTCCGTTTTTCTCGGGCTCCGGCGCGGGTGTCGGGGGCGCGACCGGCGCGGGCTCAGGCGCTTTTACCGGCTCGGGGATCGGTGCGGGCGCGGGTTTCGGCGCGGCGACCGGCTCGGGTTCCGGCTGCGGTTCGGGCGCTCTGATCGGTTCGGGAATCGAAATGGGCGCGGGTTCCGGCGCAGCGACCGGCTCGGGTTCCGGCATCGGTTGGGGTTCCGGCGCAGCGACCGGTTCGGGTTCCGGCATCGGCGCGGGTTCCGGTGCAGCGGCCGCTTCGGGTTCCGGCGCGGGCTGTGCCGCGGGCGTCAGGAGCGACGCGCCGCAGTAGTAGCAAAACTTTGTTTCGTCATTGACGAGTTTCTGACAAACGGGACAGGTTTTCATGGCAGCTCCTTTCGTGTCGGTTCGACGGAGACGTTCGTACCGTCGAGCAGAAATGTGATCGATCCGTCACAGTCGGTTCGATATAACGCCGTACGCGTGTCGTACAGCAGAGAAAGCGTTTCGTAATGCGGATGACCGTACTCGTTATCCGTTCCGCAGGACGCGACCGCAAAGTCGGGGGAGACCGCGAGAAAGAACGAATAGCCGGTCGAGGTCGATGATCCGTGGTGTCCGAGCTTCAGCACATCGGCGCGCAGCATCGAGCGCGGATACGTGTCGAGCATGCGCTTTTCGGCAAGCTCCTCGGCGTCTCCGGTCAGAAGCACCGCCGTATCGCCGTACTGTACGCGCAGCACAAGCGACGCGTCGTTGAGCTCGTCCGGTTCGGGGTAGCCCGCGATCGGGTTCAGCACCGTGACCGTGCAGCTCTCGCTCCATGCGATCGTCTCGCCGCCGGTCGGACAGCAAATCTCGCATCCGTTGCCGGAGAGCGCGTCGCGCATGCGTTCGTATGAAGGCGACGGCACAGATGCATCGATCGTGCAGAACAGACCGACCGGATACGCGTCGAGCACCGAAGCCATCGAGCCGATGTGATCCTCGTGCGGGTGCGTCGCGACCACGATGTCGAGCGACGTTACGCCGAACGCATCGAGCGTCCGTTCGATCGCGGGGAACGCGCCGACCGGTCCGGCGTCCACGAGCATCGTTTTGCCGTCCGGCGCAAGCAGCAGAATGCAATCGCCCTGCCCGACGTCCACAACCGTGACCGAAAGCGCGTGCGCCGCGTCGATTGCATCCGTCGACGGACGCGAGGACTGCATCTTTTCCCAAAGCGCATTGCGCTGTGCGATCCGTTCATCCGGTTCGTCGGCATGCACACAGCTGTGCACGACCGAGCAGCCGAGCGCGCACAGCAGCAGCGGCACAAGGATCCACACGAACGGTCGAAGCAGATTTCTCATGCAAATATTATACGATACTTCCGCACGCTTTGCAAGCGGTTTTCACGCCGGTTTGTACATACACGCCCTTCACATCGGGCGTCTGCGTGCTCTTTTTGACGGTCTCGGCGATCTCGGCGCGCAGTTCGCGCAGCAAGAGATAGTAACGAATGCGATCCAACATGGTTTTGTCCTCCCGTTTTTATTTACAAGGGCATTGTACAGCAGCATCTGTCCGTTAAACCGGAACGCAAACAGAGAATTGATAAATCTTATATGCTATGGTATAATCAAGAAAAAATGGGGAGGTATTCGACATGAAACGCTTGATTGCCGTTATGCTGATCATGATGCTTTTGATGCCGTTCGGCTGCAGCTGCTACCGGCTGGAAATCAATCTCGGCAAGCCGACGGAGGCACCCACAGCACCGCAGGCGACGCAGCAAACGCAGACGGAGGCGAACACGGCGGAAACGACTCCGGCGTCGACCGATGCGCCGCAGAACGGGACCGTCACGCACACGGAAACGGCGGAACCGACCGCGGCGTCCGCAACGCCGCAGGCGCAGGAACCTACGCCGTATACGCCGGACCTTTCTCTGCTGCCGATCGAATACGATGTCTACGAGGAGGTCGGCTGGGAAGTCAACGAAGCGACGATGTTCGAATACGATATCGACTTCGACGGCAAGGAGGAGACGGTTTCCTTCAAATATGACGAGGATGCATACATCACGACGATCACGATCGATTCGAAGAGCATCATTCTGCCCGGCAGCAATCTGACCCATGTCATTCTGATCGATCTCGATCCGGCCACGCCGTACGTCAACCTGCTCGTGTGCATCGACGGCGCATCCGACGACTACATCACGACGGAACTGCATTACGTGAACGGCAGCATCGTCAAGGGCGTCGAGGTGATGAATGACTGCAGGTGGGACGCTGAAGAAGAAAAGCTGATGTTCTACGAATCCTCCGACATACTCGGCACCAAGACCGGCAAGCGCAGCTACAGCGGCGAGGATCTCAAGCCGGACACGGAATGGCTCGAAGTCGCTTACGAGATCACCGAGGAGGAGCTCAAGAACAATCGCAGCGAGCTGATCGAATTCGGCGATCTGCTGCACCTGACGCGCGACCTGCCGTGCGAGGTCAACGGCAAGCCCGCCAAGATCGCCAAGGGCTCGTACATCTACATGCTTCGCTTCAACGATGCGCACGACACCGCAGAGGTTCGGACCGAAAACGGCATCGAAGCGACGCTGCGCTTCACTTACAAGGATTGGACGTATTATATCGACGGAAAGAAGGTCGAATCGTATTTCGACAACCTGATGTTTGCGGACTGAGGAGGGAAGCATATGAAACGCATTTTGGCAGTTTTCCTGCTCCTTGCGCTGCTTGTGTGCGCTGCATGCACGCCCGAAGCTGCGCCCGTCGACAGCGTGCAGACGCCCGAACCGGCAAGTGCGCAGTCGGACACGCCGTCCGTTCAGCCGAACGGGGGTACCCCGCTCGAACCGGAGCAAGCGGCACCCGTACGCACGGAGCTGATCGACGTGTTTTCGGCGTACGAGGATCTGGACGACGGCGAAACGAAAGCAACGATCTTCGAATATGATCTCGACAACGACGGCACGGCGGAGCCGATCGCCATCGAAATCAACTGGGAGGAGGATCTGCTCTTTTTGACCGTCGGCGACCGCATCGAGGAGTTTCCGAACAGTGCCGCGCTGATGACGGTATACCTGTGCGATCTCGATCCGGCGTCGCCCTATCGCAACCTCATCGTGGTTGCGGACGAGGCGTCCGACGATTATGTTGCGACCGTCCTGCATCCGGAGGGCGATGCACTGGTCATCGACCGGCAAATCTACGGTCTGGTCGACTGGGATGCGGAGGCGGAGGCGTTTATTTCGTACGAGAACACCGGCCTGTTCGGTTCCAATTCTGGCACGCGCCACTACTACGGCGATGCGTTCGAGCCGGATACCGAATGGCTTACCTGCTGGATGCCGTCCGAAGAATACCTGAAGGAATACCGTCAGAACCTGTTCGAGGGCGGATATCTGCTGCACCTCGTGCGGGACCTGCCGTGCACGGTCGACGGACAGCCCGCGATCCTCACCGCTGGCAACTGCATTCTGCTCGTGCGCTACCATGAATCGCTCACGCAGGCGGAGGTCCGCACCGAGGACGGCAGCGTATACGCCACGGTCTCGATCGACTTCGATCCGGACAACTGGCAGTACCGGATCGACGGCGTCGAGCAGGACGAATACTTCGACAATCTCTTTTTCGCGGACTGATCGCAAAAAAGCAAAGGAGCTGTCAAGCGACAGCTCCTTTTGTGTGCGATTCAAAAGACGTCGAATCGCGGCTGTACCGTGTAAGCCGAACCGTCGGACGGGATCGTGAAGGTAAAGCTGAACGTACCGACAAATTCGCGTTCGCCCTGCGCGTTCAGATCGTAGAGGTCCCAATCCTTGATCTCGATTGTGATCGGACCGTCATACATGTCGCGGCGCATCGGCGGTTTCATGCTCCAATAGCTGTTGATCCAACGCGTCTTTTGCATGTCGTAGGTGTCAAGCGTAAACGCAATGCTTTCTTCGTCCATGTAAAAGCCCGGCTCCGCGCCCGCGGCGTCCACCGTTACACCGTTGATGCAAATTTCCTTCGGCATGGTTTCCCATGCGATCACTTCGCACGCAAGATGATCCGCGCAAAACAGGATGTACATGGTGCCGTCCGGTTGGAACACCACGCTCTTGATCGTAACGGTCGTCCCGTTTTGCGTATCGGTGATGCCCGAAACATCGATCGTCTCACAGTAGTCATAGAACGGATCCAGCGACGTCGTGGTGATGGTAAGATCCTGCGGCGTAAACCATGCATCGCGTTCCGCATCGTTTTTCGGAAGCGATACTTCGCCGGTTTTGCGGTTGTAGCGGAACACAAACACCGCGGTTTCCCAGGAATCGGGACCGCTCCAGCCCTCCGGTTCCAGCGGCGTGAGCTGACCGATCATATGCACGCAGGCGACCGTCAGAACGTCTGGAAGATACGCCGCATCCGCATAGTAGGGAAGCCGCAGCAGCTGCGTGCCGGATTTTCGGTCGGGTGCGAACTCCTGCGCGAGATGCTCGTCCGTCACAAAGTATCCGTCCATGCAGAAGTACGTATAGTCATACCACCCGATCTCCGTAAAGCGTTTCGTTAGTCCGAGCAAAATCCCATGTTCATCGGATGCGACGTCGTGGTAGGTCGTCAAACCGACGCTGACTTCCAACGGCGTGGCTTGCTCCGGAAGCGCGGCAAGCTGATCGTGCGTAGCGGCGTCGATGCGGTCGTTCGTTGACAGGATCTCCTCGGTTAGTTTTTGAATGTCGGCTTCGCGCATCTCGTCGGTGTAATCGTAGACAAACGGGATCGAGAACGAGCCGATCTCGCCTGTGCGGCGGCCATCCCTGTCGCAGAGGTACAGCGTGCCGGATAAGGTCAGCGCCGTGCCGTTTTCGATCGTGCGGGGCATGTTGTGGAATGTCATATGAAAAGCATCGTTCTCGGTATACCAGGCAGCGATATCATCCACAACATACGGTTCGCGGTTTGTATCGCCGATCGTCAGACGGAAATCACGTGCGTCCGTGCCGAACGCACAAATCTGTTCATGCGCGCTGACAATGCGCTGTGTATGCGTATCGTTTCGGTAATCCTCCTGATCGAGGGTGACGACCATGCCGGTGCGCTCGCTCTCGGGTTTGATGAGCAGCGTCGCTTCGCCGCCGTAGACCTCGATCTCTTTGAGCGTCAACGTCACGTCGCCGACGGTTGCGGAGACGTCCAGCGGGATCGGACGCTCCCAAACGTCGTTGGTGATTCGATCGATCGCCATTTCGCGCGCCTGTGCATAGCGTTCGTCGTCGCTCGTTTCGATGCGGTTCTCCACAGCTTCCTGCAGCTGATCACGGGTGCTCATCGAGACCGCGACGGCGGTGCCGACGGCAAGCAGCGCGGCAAGCGCGGCGGCGAGTAGAATGATGCCGCGCTTTTTGGGGATCCGCACCTTGTGCGATTCGACAGGCAGCGATTTGAGAACGTTCTCCATTCGTTCATGATAGCCCTTCGGGATGGGTGGGAAAAGCGGATCGTTTCGATACGCGTTGTTGGATTCAGTTTGCATATGGCACCTCCTGCAGGTCCTGCCGCAGCGCTTTTCTTGCGCGCGAGAGACGGCTCTTGACCGTACCCTCCGGCTCGTTGAGCAGCGCGGCGATTTCGGATACGCGATAACCCTCGTAATAGTAGAGCGTGATCGCGAGACGGCTTTCGGCGGAAAGCCGCGAAAACGCAGCTTTCAGGTCCATGTCATCGAATGGCTCGATACCGGATTCCGGCAGATCGTCGAACGGAATGACATGCTTCTTTTGACGAAGAAGCGCGTAGCATTTGTTTTTCAGAATGCGCATGATCCACGGCTGAAATTTCTTTCGATCCTTGAGCGAATCCAGAGAAACGTATGCCTGTTCAATGCAGTCCTGGACCGCATCCTGCGCGTCGGCGTCGTTTTGCACCACGGCGTACGCGACATGGTAAAGTGTATCGAGCATCGGTCGTACCTGTTCCGAAAACCACATCTTGTCTGTTTGACTTGGCATGGAAAACTCCTTTCGTTCCTTTCCGCCGGCAGGAAAGGGATCGTTGTGCGATCGTACACCTTATAGATGCCTGTGCGGGACAAAAGGTTGCAGAAAAAAGAAAAACTCCCGCAAAATTCGGGAGAACAAAAGAACAGTCCCGTTCGGGACATGAAAAAGATGCCGAAGCATCAGAAAATCAATAGCGAAGTTCGGAGATCAGATCCTCGAAGGGAACTTGCCTGTCCTCGATTTCCTTGCCGTCCTCCGGCAGAACCACGACGCGTTTCTGTTCGTCCATTGCCTTATCCTCCGTTCCGACTTCGCCACCTATTTTACGCCCGCATTCTTGTGCCGGTCAACGCCTCCGGCGCATCGTTCACGGATTGTTAAAACCGCATTCACACATGCGCACAAGCAAAAGAAAAAGCCCTCCCGACGGCTTGCGCGGCGCGGGAGGGGGACGGAATTTGGCTCAGCTCGGGTTTTCGAGAAAGCGGAACGCGAAGGGAACGCGGCTCGCGTCCGTAAAGACGGCGCGAAGCTTTTGTGCGTATTCGCCGAGGTTGCTGTCGAGCAGATCACCGTTGATGAGAATGATGTACACGTTCTGGGAAAGATCGCCGAGGCAGTCGTAGAGCGCGTCGAGATTGTGACCGTAATACGGCGGCAGGCGCAGGGCGCGTTCAAGATACCGGTGCGTTTCTTCCACCGTGGTCATGCGTTTTCCGTCGATGATGATGAGTTCCATTTATTCTCCTCCGTACAGCAGGGTAAAGCTTTCGTAGTGGTCGTCGGTGTAATAGATCAGTCCGTCGTTGCTGAACACGATCCGCTTTGCGCCGCGGCTCTTTTTGCCGCGCGTGTCGATGTCACATTCGGTATAGGTGCGTCCTTTCTTCGTCGGCAGCAGCCCTTCGTAATTGCCGAACCGCCCGCCGCCGATGGAGCAGCCGGGCGCGTACGGCTCCAGCGAACCGCCCTCCCAGCCGAGCGACTGCGCCTTGCTCTTGGAAATGTAGTTTTTCGGCAGATGTCCGTACAGGTGAATGTACAGCGCGACGTCGTCCTTCGTCCAGTATTCGCCGTCCTCGGAGACGGGGCAGGGCGTGTCGTCCGCTTCATAGACCGGCAGATCGACCGGATCCGGCGCATTCGGCACCGGCACGAGCTGCGCCGCGCAGGCGAACGCCGAAGCGACGAGCAGCAGCGTCAGAACAAGCGCGAGCAAACGTTTTGTGAGTTTCATAGCGTATCCTCCGTTTGGAACCATTATAGCACATTTTCCTGCTGTGGCAATGAAAAAATGCGACGTATCCGAAACGGACGAACACCTTTTCAAGCCCGGTCCGGTATGGTATACTGTGCGTATCAGGGACGGAGAGAAGGAGCGGACGTATGATCACAATTCTTGCGGAAAAACCGGACGTCGGCAGTAAGATCGCGGCGGCGCTGGACAAGATCACCTTGGCTTCCGGAAAGGAAGTCACATTTTCTGCGCTGAAATCGAACGAAAAGGCGGTGAAGGCGCAGCAGACGAAGGACGGTTTTTTGAAGATCCGTTTTTGCGGTGAGGACTGCTTCGTCACATGGGGATTCGGACATCTCGGACAGCTCAAGGACGCGGCGGATTACAACCCCGCATACAAGAGCTGGTACAAGCTGCCCTCGCCGTTTCTGCCGAACCCGTACGAACTGAAACTGCGCACGGACGGATCGTCCTTCGACGCGCGCACGAAAAAGCAGTTCGAGCTGATCAAGCGGCTGTTTTTAAAGAGCGACAGGATCATCAACGCGACGGACTTCGACCGCGAGGGCGAGGTGATCTTTTCGTACATCTACGAGCTGACGGGCTGCAAGCGACCGGTTTGGCGCGTTTGCTTTGCGTCGCAGACCAAGGAGGGCATCGTCGAAGCGTTCAATAACCTCAAAACGCACGAGGATGTTCGAAACATCGAGCTTGCCGGACGGATGCGCGGCATCGCGGACTGGGTCGTGGGCATCAATCTGACGGTGGCGATGACGCTGCATCAGCATGCGAAGGGCGAGGTGCTCAGCATCGGACGCGTGCAGACGCCGACGCTCAAGATGCTCGTCGATCGCGAACTCGCGATCCGGAACTTCAAGCCGGAGCCGTACTGGACGCTCGAGGCGACATTCCGAACGGACAAGGGGGAAACATACACCGCGACGCACAAGGAAAAGCGGTTTACCGATCGGGCGGCGGTCGATGCCATCCTCAAGAAGATCGTCGGCAGGGACGGCGTCGTCACCGAGATCGCCGAGAAGAAGGAGGAGAAGCATCCGCCGCAGCTGTACAGTCTCTCGGCGCTGCAGATGGACGCAAACGCGAAGTTTGGCATGACGCTGAAGCAGACGCTCGATGCGGCGCAGGCGCTCTACGACGGCGGTTACACGACGTACCCGCGCACCGATTCGCGCTATCTGACCGAGGACATGGTGCCGACGGTGAATCGCGTGCTGGACAGTCTTTCGAAGAATGCGGACTACACAAACCTGATCGACGGACGCAAGCGCAGCTTTGCCAAATGGCGCTATTTCGACGACAAAAAGGTGGAAAGCCACTTTGCGATCATTCCGACGACGAGCGTTCCGAAGGGGCTGACGGGCTATCAGGCAAAGATCTACGACCTGATCGCGAAGAGCGTCATCTGCATGCTGTACGGAAACGCGGTGCTGAACCGGACGGCGGTGACGACGACGGTGGAGGGCGAGGAATTCACATCGAGCGGCAGCGTGATCGTCGATCCCGGCTTTATGGCGGTGACCGGAAGGGACAGGGAAACCGAACTGCCGACGCTTCGAACGGGCGAGACCGTGCGCGGTACCTATGAGAGCAAGGCAAAGGAAACCGAGCCGCCGAAGCGGTACACGGATAAGACGATGCTTGCGGCGATGATCTCGGCGGGAAAGGACCTCGAGGACGAGGAACTCAAAAAGATCCTCGCCGATCCGAGCGTGGCGGGCATCGGAACGCCGGCGACCCGCGACAACATCATCGAAACGCTGATCCGGCGCGGCTACGCGGAGCGCAGCAAAAAGACGCTGTGCGCAACGGATAAGGGCATTGCGCTGATCGAAGGGCTGACCGTGGAATCCGTCAAGTCGCCCGCGCTGACGGCGAAGTGGGAAAAGCGCCTGCATGAGATCGAGCGCGGCAACGAGGATGCGGCGCAATTTCAGCGCGACATCGAGAGAACGGTAACGGCGTGGTGCGGCGAGATCAAAACGTCGCCGGTGACGACGGCGCTGCACGGCGGCGAGCTGAATCCGCCGGTGCCGTGTCCCGTCTGCGGCAGACCGATGAAAAAGCAAAGCTGGGGCTACGGCTGCTCCGGATACAAGGAGGGCTGCAAATTCACGGTCGGCACGATCTGCAAGAAGAATCTGACGGAAACACAGTTCCGAAAGCTCATCAAGGACCGCGACAGCGGTCTGATCTCCGGCTTCAAGAGCAAGGCGGGCAAATCCTTCCGCGCGCATTTGCTGCTCGATCCGGACAACAAGATCGTATTCAAGTTCGAAGAAAAGAAACGGACGGCGCCGAAAAAGCAGGGAAAGCAGCCCGCCGCAAAGCAGCCGCCGCGCGAGACGTAACGAAAAAAAGCACTTGCGTTTGCAAGTGCTTTTTAAAAGACATGTAAACATGCATAACGGTAGGCAACGGGTTCAGCGCTCCGTTCTGTTGCAGCGAAGGCATATCGCATAGAACGCAATTGCCAGAAGCTGTGATGCCACGGATACGGCAACAAGATACACCGGATTCAAATCGTAGAGGACACCGAGCAGCCAACTGCCCAGAAACCACGCAA
>DFEW01000013.1:51616-51781 GCA_002369195.1 Christensenella sp. UBA3792 | reverse complement strand
TGCAGGTTTCCAAGGGCGCCCGCGCATACGCAAACCACATCTACCTCATGAAGCTCATCGAAGCTGCCATCGAGGATGCGGAGCAGAACGCCGGCTTCGATCTGCCGATCTGCGTCCATCTGGATCACGGCGACAGCTTTGAGCTGTGCAAGAGCTGCATCGACG
>DFEW01000013.1:51358-51542 GCA_002369195.1 Christensenella sp. UBA3792 | reverse complement strand
TCACCTCCGTCATGATCGACAAGTCCGGTCTGCCGCTCAAGGAAAACATCGCGATCACCAAGCAGGTCGTCGAGTACGCGCACGATCACGGCGTGGTCGTCGAGGCGGAGCTCGGCACGCTCGCAGGCGTCGAGGATGAGGTCAACGTTTCCGCGGAGAATTCCTCCTACACCCGTCCCGAGGA
>DFEW01000013.1:51104-51232 GCA_002369195.1 Christensenella sp. UBA3792 | reverse complement strand
CCAGCCACGGCGCATACAAGTTCACCGCGGCGCAGTGCACGAGAAACGAGCAGGGTCTGCTCGTTCCCCCGCCCCTCCGTTTCGACATTCTCCGCGAAGTCGAAAAGCGTCTGCCCGGCTTCCCGATC
>DFEW01000013.1:13894-50977 GCA_002369195.1 Christensenella sp. UBA3792 | reverse complement strand
AGAACGGCGGCAAGATGCCCGACGCAGTCGGCATCCCCGAGGAGCAGCTCAGAGAAGCGGCGCGCATGGCGGTCTGCAAGATCAACATCGACAGCGACCTGCGCCTCGCAATGACGGCATGCATCCGTCAGTACTTCAACGAGCATCCGGATCACTTCGATCCGCGTCAGTATCTGAAGCCCGCGCGTGCCGCCATCCAGAAGATGGTGCAGCACAAGTTGGTCGACGTGCTCGGCTGCAGCGGCAAAGCATAAAGAACACTTGCGCCCGATCCGCTTCGGATCGGGCATTTTTGTATCCCGGGAGGTACCTATGAAACAGAAACGGATTCTTGCCATGCTGCTTTCGGTGCTCTGCCTCTGCTCGTTTGCATGCAAGGGTGAATCCGTCCCCGAGGTGAAGGATCTCGGCGTGATTCACGAGCCCGAATTCGGCGGCGTCTATCTCAAAATGACGATCGACGACTTCAACGCAAAGGGCTTTCGCTACGGCGACAGCGTGACGGTCCGGTTCTCGAACGGCTATACGCTCGACGATCTGCCCTACTATTCCGGCTACTACGTGAACGTCGGCGAACAGCTGCTGGTCGCCTACCCCGGCTACGACTACATCAAGGCGGCGATCAACTACGGCGCGGACGTGTGGGACCTTGCCGGTCTCGACGAAAGCATGACGGCAACGGTTACGCTGAAGGCGCGCGGCACGTATCTCGACGTGCAGGAAGCGAGCAACATCCAGTATCAGGACGACCGCATCCGGTATCCGAGCGACGAGGTCTTTGCAAACTTCCGCGTCGTCAACGTCGGCAATCTTCGGAAGAACATCCTGTACCGCGCGGCTTCCCCGTGCGACAACCAGCACAACCGCGCGCCGTATGTGGATGCGCTGATCGCGCAGGCCGGCGTCAACTGCATCGTCGACCTTGCCGACAGCGAGGCAAAGGTGCAGAAGTACCTCGAACAGGAGGACTTTAACTCGCCGTACTTCCGTTCGCTTCTGGAGAGCGACCGCGTGATTCTGCTTTCGATGAGCATGAACTTCCAATCGGATGATTTCAAGGCGAAGATCAAGCAGGGTCTTATTGCCATGACCGCGCACGAAGGTCCGTATCTCGTGCACTGCACCGAGGGCAAGGACCGCACCGGGTTCATGTGCATGCTGCTCGAAGCGCTCGCCGGCGCATCCTATCGCGAGATCGTCGACGATTACATGGTCACGTACGACAACTACTACGACATCAGCGGGCAGAAGGACAAGGCGAAGTACGACACGATCCTGAACCGCAACCTCGTCGCCATGATCCGCTACATCGTCAACGACGATTCCGTCGACATCACGAGTGCCGATCTGTCCGCGTACGCGCAGAAGTTCCTGCTTTCGATCGGCATGAGCGAAGCCGAGATCGACGCGTTCCTTCGCTGCATTACCGAATCCGGAGAAGCGAGCGCATTGCGCGCGGCGCTCAAGCAGCCCGTGCATCGCACGCCGTATACGTTCCGTCATATCGATGCGCTCGACCTGCGCGTCCATCCCTCGCGCGTCGCAAACTGAGCCGCGTACAGAAAAAGGGACCTTCCGCATCGGAAGGTCTCTTATTTATGCTTGCAGATTTCAGAACGTCTCGCCCGCGGCGATACGCGCATCCCGATCGGCAAAGGTGTCGTCCCACTCCCAGCCCATCAGCTCGGATACCGTGCAGAACGTGAATCCGCGCGACAGCAGCTCGTCGAGCAGCGGGCGCAGATAATCCTGCAGCTGCTTCGCGTCGTTGTGGCAGAGGATGATGTCGCCCGGCTGCAGCTCACGCGTGACGAGATCGTAGATGTATTCCCACGAAAGGTTCTCGTTCGAATCCTTCGACGTCTGCGCCCAGCGCACCATTTCCATGCCGTAATAGAGCGAAATCGCGTTGGCGGGCAGGTTGCTTGTGCCGTACGGCGGGCGCATCATGTGCATCCGGTACCCGTGTTCCTTGAGCATGCGCTCCATCGGCAGGCGGATCTCCCGCTCCAGATCGCGCTCCTTCAAATCGGTCAGTCTCGGATGCGACTGCGAATGGCTTCCGAGCTCGTGACCGTCCGCGATCATCCGCTCGATCCAATTGTAATACGTGCCGATCCATTCGCCGGTCATGAAGAACGTGGAATGAATGTTGTACTCCTTGAGCGTATCGAGCAGCCACTCGGTGTTCCTGTCGCCGTACGCGCAGTCGAACGTGATCGCAACCATCTTATCGCCGCGCTCATAGTTGCCGCGCACCTTGTCGTAGGAATTGTCCATGCGGGCGATGTCCTTCGTATCGATCGGATACGGCGTACCGTCCATATACAGATACAGCGACGTGCGCGGCTGCGGTTCGCCGGGCAGTGCGATGCCGATCCACGTCGAGCTGTCCTTGCTCCGGATCGTCCCCTGTCCCACGACCGTTCCGTCCTCGAGACGGATTTCCAGCGCCGTCTTGTCCGGCACGTCCATGCCGTTCTGCTTTTCGATCAGCAGGTTCGCCGTGCCGCGCTGATACGCAATCACAAGCCCGCTCGCAAATTTCAGCGGCGGCTGCGGTGTCGGCGTCGGCTCCGGTGTCGGTGTCGGCGTGGGTTCCTCCGTCGGCTCCGGCGTAGGTTCCGGTGTGGGTTCCTCCGTCGGTTCCGGAGTGGGCTCCTTTGTCGGCTCTGCCGTAGGCGCTTCCGTGGGCGCTTCGGTCGTCTGTTCGGTCGGCGCTGCCGTCGCCTGCGCTGTCGGCTGCTTGGTGTTGTTGCAGCCGATCGCCGCGCAGAGCAGAATTGCGGCAAGCATCAAGCATACCACCCATCTTTTCATCGCGTTTCCCTCTCGTCTCTTTCCGTACATTTGCCGTCGATTGATCGGCAGTTTTGTCAAATCATACATAATAGTATATCATACCCGCGCACATTTGTCCACAGCCGCATAATCAAAACCTCGGCGCGCATACTATCCGAAAACCGCGATTCGGAGGGCGTATGCAAAAAACAAACAAGCGAGTGGGGTTGGCGCTGGGGTCCGGCGGCATGCGCGGCATGGCGCACATCGGGGTGCTGCAGGTGCTGGAGGAAGCGGGCATTCCGATCGATCTCGTTTCCGGCGCGTCGGTCGGCGCGTTCTTCGGCGCGGCATACGCCGCGGGAATGGACCTCTATGCGCTCGGCATGTTTGCCGAGGCGCTCGTCCGCCGCGACGTGATCGACGTGCCGCGTCCGTTTTCCGACGGTCTGCTGTCCGGCAACAAGTTTCTGCGGCTCTGCCGCATCGTGACCGACGACCGCACGTTTTCCGAAACCGTCGTTCCCTTCTGGTGCTCCGCAGTCGATCTCCATACCGGCGAAACATGCTATCTGCACGAGGGCTCGCTGTCGAAGGCGGTCCGCGCAAGCATCTCGATCCCCGGTCTGCTGCGTCCCGTGCGCATCGGCGAACGCACCTTCATCGACGGCGGCACGGTCGAAGAAATCCCGATCGACGTTTTGCGCGCGCACGGCGCCGACATCGTGATCGCCGTAGATCTGTCGATCGGTCCCGTCTTGCGGATCCGCCGCGCGAACGTGCGCCGCGTGCTGTTCCGCTCGGTCGATATCATGCGCGCCGCTATGAACCGTCTGACGCCGAAGCGCGCCGATGTGCTGATCCGTCCGGACGTATCGTTCATGGGACAGATCCTGCCGCACGACGCCGCAAAAGGCATTCGCGTCGGACGCGCCGCGGCGCATGAAGCGCTCCCGCGCATCCGCGAGCTTCTGCAAATCTGACAAGGTTTTTGCATCTTTTGCATAGGGTTTTCCATGAAGAAGATGCGTTCTGTTTTCGGCGGCGCGCTCTGTGCGCTGCTCCTTCTTGCGCTGCTGCTGTTTTCCGCCGAAGTGTCCGGGGCGGCGGCGGGCGCCGCTCTCATTTGGTGGACCCGCGTACTGCCGACGCTGCTCCCGTACCTGATCGTCGCGGCGCTGCTGCTGCAAAGCGGCGCGCTGCTGCGCGTTCCCAAAAAACTGCTGCCCCTCGCGGTGTTCCTATGCGGCGCGCTGTGCGGTTATCCGGTCGGAGCGCGGCTTGCGCGCACGCTGTACGACGCACATGCGCTTTCACGCGAAGACGCCGCCCGCGTGGCGATGCGCTGCAATCTGCCCAATCCCATCTTTTTGCTGTCGGTCGTATCCCTCGGCTTTTTCGGCGACGCGCGCTGTGCCGCGCCGCTGCTGATCGGCGTGTACGGCATTGCCCTGCTGTTTGCGCTGCCGCTGTATCGCATGTCGATCCGAACCGTTTCTCTTATCGACGCGCCGGACGCAGGCGGTCTGTCTGAAGCGATCGCGGGCGGCGTTCGCACCGTCGGCGTGATCGGCGGCTGCATCGTCTTTGCCTCCGTGCTCGGCGCGCTGCTGCAGGCGGTCTTTTCGATCCGGCATCCCGCCGTGCTCGCGTTTCTGCTCGGCTGCTTTGAAATGACCGCCGGTGTGCGCGCCGCCGCAGCCCTGCCCGCTTCCCTGCCGTTCCGGCTCGCGCTTGCCGCCGCGTTCGTGCAGTTCGGCGGGCTGTCCGTTCTGCTGCAAACCGTTTCGCAATTCCCCGTCGGCCTGCTTCGCTGTGCCGGTTCAAAACTTCTGTACGCCGTTCTGTCCGCCGTTCTAACCTATTTTCTGACGCCGCTGTTCGTCCCGTACACGCCCGTCCCGACCTTCGCCGCTACGCAGCAGATGCGGCAAAACGCCGTCTCCCTGCTCTCCGTCACCCTTGCCGCGACCGTCGGATTGCTGTTTGTCTTTCTGTTCACCGTCCGCTTTCGTCCCAAAAACGGGAAATAAAAAAGGACATCCCGCAATCCGGAATGTCCCTTAACGCAATGTTCACTTGGTTTTGGCATTTTTGACGTTCGACCAGCTTCCGTAATACGTCATGCCTTCGAACTCGTGGTAGGAGCGCACGCGCACATAGTAGGTGGTGGACGATTTCAAGCTCTTGATCGTCGTCTGATACGTCTTGGCATTGTTGATCGTCACGGTCTTGACGTTCTTCGTAAACGCCGCGTCGGTCGCGATCTGCACCTCGTATCCGGTGAAGACCGTGCTGCCGGTCCACTTGACCGTGAGCTGCTTCGATCCACCCGTTACGCTGTTCAGCACGCGCGTGGTGATGCGCACCGTCGTCTTCAGCGGTCCGACCATGCCGAGGTTGAAGTTGCCGGAATCCGCGTTCACATTGCCGCCGATTTCGGTGCCCGAAACCGGATCGAGGCGACGCGCGAAGTATGCCTTGACGCCGTATTGGTAGCGCGTGCCCGCATAGACCTTATGCGCGGCATCGGCGCCGTCGATATAGGTGGTATCGGTCGTGTTGTTCCACCGCGCGAAGGTCGTCCAGCCGTTGGTCGTCGTACTCCAGGCACGGCGATAAATGACGTAGCCCGCCGCACCTTCGACCGGCTCCCAGGTCACCTTGATGCCTTCATCGACGTTCTCGACCGTCGTCTTGGTTGTCGCGGCCAGATAGATCTTGAAAACGCCGCGAAGCGTATTTGACGCGCCGGTGGTGAACGTCACGTCCACATAACCGGTACCCGGCTGCGTGTTCTCTCTGTACACGGCGGAGTAATACTTCGCGGTGACCTTCTCGCCGTTCTGATTCAGGATGTAGAAGCGCGGCGTCTGCGTCTCGCCGTTGTACATCACATACGCGGTCGAACCCTTGAACTTAATGTCTTCATTGCTCCACACGAGCGTATTGCCGGTCGCGCTCGGACGGATGTTCGGCAGCAGCGATTCGATCTCTGCCTTCCAGGAGCTGTAGTCCTTTCCGCCGATGCGGATATCGCCGATCTGCTTGCCGTTGCTGTCGAAATAGAAGGTCGACGGGATGTATTGGATCGCGTTACTGTAATCGACCAGCGTGCCCGCGGGCTTGATGATCGAGTAGGTGACGCCGGCTTGCTCTAGCGTCTGCTTTGCCTGCGCTAACGAGCTTCCGATCCATACGCCGATAAACAGCACATTCGGGTATTCCTCATGCACCTTCTGCAAATCGGGCAGTTCCGCTACGCACGGTCCGCACCATTCCGCCCAGAAGTTAACGACGACGAGGTCGTAATCCGCAATGATGTCGCTGCTGATTTTTTCGCCGTAAATCGTTTCGGTATCGAAGACCAGATCCGCCTTCGAATCTGCGGCTGCAAAAGCCGGCACAAGGGTCAATGCCATCAGCAGGCACAGTACAAGGGACAATGTCTTTTTCATAGCTTCCTTTCCGCCAGCGTCTGCGGGCAATCCTTCCGATCAAAATAACAATAGCACAGCTCCGCACAAAAAGCAAGCCGTTTTCCGACGCGCGCGTCGGAAAACGGCTCATTGATTCTGTTACGGGATGATCGGGCAAACGCCGCCTTCGCAGGAGGGCGTCGGCGTTGGCGCCTGTGTCGGCTCTTCTGTCGGCGTGGGCTTCGGCGTCGGCTTCCTGGTCGGTTTCGGCGTCGGCGTCGCGGTCGGTTCCGGTGTCGGCTCCTCGGTCGGCTCCGGCGTGGGTTTCTCCGTGGGCTCCGCAGTTGGTTCCTCAGTCGGTTCCTCGGTGGGATTCTCCGTCGGCTCTTCTGTCGGCGCTTCGGTCGGCACAGAGGTCGGCGCATCGGTCGCGGGAGGTGTTTCCGGTTCCGCAGGTTTCTGTGTGCATGCCGCGATCAGCAGGACCGCCGCTAGGAGTGCAATCGCAATCCGGAGTTTCTTTCGCATATCACGCCTCCGCGACGGCGCTGATCAGCGCGAGCGTCGCCTTGAGCGCATCCTCGTGCGTGCGTTCATATCCGTGCGTTTCGCGCACGCCCGGTCCGATCAGGGCATAGCGTACGTCGTATCCCGCGCGGAGCGATACGTCCGCGTCCGAGCCGTAGCTCGGCACCATCATATCGAGGGCATACGGGATGCCGTTCTTCTCGCAGAGCTTGACGAGCTCGTCGGTCAGCACCGTGTGGTACGGGAACGCGGCGTCCTTCGTCGTGATCGTGACCTTGTGCTCGTTGCTGTCGTGGTCGAGACCGATGCAGCCGATGTCGACCGCAATGAGGTCCTTCGTGTCGGCGGGAATGCCGCACGCGCCGCCGTGTCCGATCTCTTCGTATTCGGTGAACAGCAGACTGACCTTGCGGCCGAGCTTGACCTCGCCGTCCGCTACGCGCTGCGCGAGCCGCAGAAGCGTCGCCGCGCTCGCCTTATCGTCGAGATAGCGGCTCTTGATGAAGCCGGCCTCCGTTTCCAGATAGCGCGTTTCGATCGCGACCTGATCGCCGCAGGTGATGCCAAGGCGTTCGACG
The DNA here is from genome assembly GCA_002369195.1 of Christensenella sp. UBA3792. Classification (GTDB taxonomy): domain Bacteria; phylum Bacillota; class Clostridia; order Christensenellales; family CAG-138; genus UBA3792. The sequence goes on along the minus strand of DFEW01000013.1, from coordinate 43,671 downwards.
TCGGCACGCGAATACACGTCCTCGTCGAGCAGCAGCACGAGATTCGTATCGAGGTCCATCGGCGTCTCCTTTTCGGAGGGGCTCATCAGGTGCACGCTCGGATTCTTGCGGCGCACCGTGCCGGTATAGACCTTGCCGTTTCTTGCATGGACGCGGCAGTTCCAGTCGAGCGCGTAGTACGGATGCACGCCGCCGACCTTGATGACCGAAAGCGTTCCGTCCGCATTGATCTGCCGCACCATCAGACCGATCGCGTCCACATGCGCGGCGATCGTCACGGGGTTGCCCTCGCCGCCGAGCTCGATGCGCACGCCGCCCTTGTTGAGCTGCACGGCTTCAAAGCCCATCCGCTTCGCCTGCGCAAGGAGGTATTCATCCATTTCGACGAAAAAGCCGGTCGTGCTGTCGATCGCCATCAGATCGCGCAGCGTCTGTTTGAGCTGTTGCATACGGCCTCCTCAGTTCGCGGACTTGATCGCGCTCCACGCCTTGCTGAACACCTCGGTGAAGTCGCCGAGATCATGGAACACTTCGCAGCGATCGAGCACTTCCTGCGGCGGATTGTAGGTCTCGTTCTCGGTGAAGTATTCGTCGAGACGGTCCATTGCCGCCTTGTTCGGGGTCGAGTAGAAGATGTATTCGGTGTTGCGCGCCGCAATGTTGCCGTCGTTCAGGAAGTTGATGAAGGCATGCGCCGCTTCGAGGTTCTTTGCCGTCTTCGGGATGATGACGTTGTCGAACCAGACGTTGCTGCCCTCATCGGGAACCGCATACGCGAGGTTCTCGCACGCGTCGATGCTGCAGAACGCGTCGCCGGAATAGATCACGCACATCGCCGCCTTGCCGTTCTCCATCGTGGAGCGCAGATCGTCGGTGCCCCAGCCCTTGCGGATCGGCGCCTGCTCGATCAGCTTGTCACGCGCAGCCGCAACCTCTTCCTCGCTGCGGGTGTTCATTTCGTAGCCGAGGTACTTGAGCGTGATGCCGAGCGAGTCGCGCACGCTGTCGTACATCCAGACCTGACCGGCGTACTTCTCATCCCAGAGAATGCCCCAGCTGTTGACCGGCTCGGTGACCATGTCGGTGTTGTAGAGGATGCCGACGGTGCCCCACATATACGGCAGGGAATACTTGTTGCCCGGATCGAACACGTTGGTGATCTCGATCATCTTCGGGTCGATGTTCTTCGCGTTCGGGATCTTGGAATAATCCAGCGGCTGCAGCATATCCTCGCGAATCATCTGCTCGATGATGTAGTCCGACGGGAAGCACAGATCGTACGGGCTGTCGGAGGAACGCAGCTTGATGAGCATCTCCTCGTTGCTCGTCAGCTCGATATAGTTGATCTTGACGCCGGTTTCCTGCTCGAACAGCTCGATCAGTTCCGGATCGATGTATTCGCCCCAGTTGAGGATGTTGAGCTCGCCGCCGATCTGTTCATACTGATCGCCGTCCGAGAAGGTGTTTTCATCCACCTCTACGGTCTTGTTGCAGGCGGCAAATGCCGTCAGCAGGACGAGTGCAAGGACAATGCTCAGAAGCTTTTTCATTTGGTTTCCCCTTTCTCTTTGTTTCATTTCTTCATTTTGACTTTTCTGTTCTGGATCTCATATTCGCGTTCCTTGCTGAGCCGCCGAAGATTCACGACCAGCAGCAGGGTCACGAGTGGGATAAAGATGATCGTCGCGATCGCCGGATTGACGCCCTTCGCGCCGTGCGCGGTGTTCGAGTAGATGTACACCGACAGCGGCTGGATGCGGTCCGCGACGAAGTAGCTGACTACGAAGTCGTCGAGCGACATCGTGAGCGCCATGATGAAGCCGGAGGTGATGCCGGGCATGATGTCCGGAATGACCGCCTTCCACAATGCCTTCAGCGGCGAGCAGCCGAGGTCGAGCGCCGCCTCATACAGCAAATCGGAGCTTTGCTTCAGACGCGGCAGCACCGAGAAGATTACGTACGGTATGCTGAACGAGATGTGCGCGATCAGCAGTTTGACGAAGTCGTTGATCTGTCCCGCGCCGAGCTTGCCGAGGATCATGTTCACGAACGCGAACAGCATCATGAACGTGATACCGGTGACCAGGTCGGGGTTGACCATCGGCAGCTGCGACACGTTGACGACGATGTTTCTCGGACGCTTGCGCATCGAGTTGATACCGATCGCAGCGGCGGTGCCGATGACTGTCGCGAGGATGCTCGAGGCAAACGCGACTTCGAGCGTGACGAGCAGCGCGCTGCCCGCGTCGCCGGAAAAGACCGTGCCGTAGTTTGCGAACGTGAATCCGTTCCATTTGCCGAGGTTCGAGTACGAAATGCGCCGTCCCGCGCCGACCGAGAAATCGTTGAACGAGAACACGATCAGGTAGATGATCGGCAGATACAGGAACAGCAGCATCAGACCGAGATACACGTATTTGAGGGAACGACCGAACTTTTTCACAGGATGCTCCCTCCTTCCTTATCGTTGTCGAAGTGGTTCATGATCGCCGTGGAGATCAGAACGCACACGAGCAGGATGATCGACAGCGTCGAACCGACCGAGTAGTCGCCTCTGCCGGCGAGCAGCTTGAACGCCTGTTCGATCTCATTGCCGTACAGGTTATAGTTGCCGTTGCCGATCAGCGCCGGAACGGTGAACGCCGTGATCGCCGGAACGAACACCATCGTAATGCCGGAAACGATGCCGGGCACCGAAAGCGGCAGCACCACGCGGAAGAACGTCGTCTTGCCGTCCGCGCCGAGATCGCGCGAGGCCTCCAGCAAGCTCTTGTCGAGCTTCGAAAGCGTGTTATAGAGCGGCATGACCATGAACGGCAGAAAGTCGTACACGAGCACCATCAGCACCGCGCCGAGCGTGCCGGTCAGCGTCTCCGAAAAGCCGAAGATGTCCGGAATCGCGTATTCGAGGATCGCGCGCCATGCGTAGGTACGCAGCACGAAGTTCATCCACATCGGCACGAAGAACAGCGCCGAGATAAAGCCCGCCACGGACTTTTTCATGTTCGAAAGGATGTACGCGATCGGATAGCCGAGCAGCAGGCAGATCGCCGTCGTGCCGAGCGCGATCTCCACGCTCACGAGCAGGACGTGCCATTTCTGACCGTCGGAAAGCGTCTCCCAGCACCGTCTGAACGTCCAGACGCCGTCCACATTGACCGCATAGTAGAAGATGAACAGCATCGGCGCGGCGATGAACAGGATCATCCACACGATATACGGGTAGGCAAAGTATTTTCGCTTCATATCCCTGCCCTCTTATTCTTCACGCGTAACGGCTTCGGGCTTGTCGGTTTCTTCGTCCGCCTCGTCATCCTTCTTGGTAAGCTCCATCTTGTCCGGATCGACCAGGATGCCGACCTCTTCGCCGATCTCCATGAAATCGTCGGTATGCGCGATCCAGTCATTTTCCTCGCACGAAACGGTGATCTCGTAGTGCGTGCCTAGGAACATGCACGCCTTGACCGTGCCGGTCAGCTTGGCGTCCTGCGGCGCGACGATGTGCACGCTTTCGGGAGCGATGCGCACAATCGCGATCTCCTTGTTTTCGTAGCCGTCGAGTCCCTCGCACGGGAACGCCACGTCGTCGATGTAGATCGCGTTCTCGCTCGGCCAGGTTTCGGCGTCGAAGATGTTGTTCGCGCGCGTCTTTTTCATGATGTGGATCGCGTCGGGCAGGATCTGAATGCCGACCTTGCTGCCGACCGGCGCAAAGTCGGTCGTATGCACGACCCATTCGTAGCCGCCGCAGTCCACGCAGATTTCATAGTGCACGCCCATGAACACGACCGAAGCGACCGTGCCGGACACACGCGCGCCGTCAACCGGAACGATGTCGATATCCTCCGGACGCACGACCGCGTCGACCTCGACGTTCCTGCCGAAACCGGCGTCGACACAGCGGTACACGACGCCGTTCATCCGAACCTTGTAGTCCTCCAGCATCAGACCGGGGACGATGTTGCTCTCGCCGATGAAGTCCGCGACGAACGGGTTCTTCGGCTCGTTATAGATGTCGGTCGGCTTGCCGATCTGCTGAATGACGCCGTCCTTCATGACGACGATCGTATCGGACATCGTCAGCGCCTCTTCCTGATCGTGCGTGACGTAAATGAACGTGATGCCGAGCTGCCGCTGCATGCGCTTCAGTTCCACCTGCATCTCCTGACGAAGCTTCAGGTCCAATGCGCCCAGCGGTTCGTCGAGCAGCAATACCTTCGGCTCGTTGACGAGCGCTCTCGCGATCGCGACGCGCTGCTGCTGACCGCCGGAAAGCTGATCGATCCAGCGCTTGCCGTACCCTTCGAGGTTGACGAGTTTGAGCATCTTCTCGACCTTTTCCTCGATGACGGGCTTGGGTGTCTTTTTGATTTTGAGACCGAACGCAATGTTGTCGTGCACGTTGAGGTGCGGGAACAGCGCGTACTTTTGGAACACCGTGTTGATCTCGCGCTTGTGCGGCGGAACCTTCGCGATGTCCTGTCCGTTCATGCGGATCATGCCGGAGGACGGCGTAATAAAGCCCGCAATGCAGCGAAGCAGCGTCGTTTTGCCGCAGCCGGACGGGCCGAGGAGCGTCAAAAACTCGCCGTCATTGATGTACAGATTGACGTGATCGAGCGCCACGTCGCCGTTGTAATCCTTGCTGATGTCAACCAGCTCGATGAGATGCTTGCTTTCCATATGCCCCCCTTAAAATGACGGCGGCGTGCTGATCCAAAGCACCTTCGCCGTTGTCTTTCCGTTGTTCTGCAGCCAGTGTACGCCCTGCGGATGCAGATAGAAGCTGTCGCCCTTCTTTACGCGATGCTTTCTGTCGCCGTCGACGAGCGTGACGGTGCCCTGCAGCACCAGTCCGAATTCCTCCCCCTCGTGCGGATCGAGTTCCATCGTCTGTCCGCCGGGCATGATCGAAACGAGGATCGGCTCCAGCGCGTTCTTCTGCGCGTTGGGCACGAGCCAGCGGATCACGTTGCCCGCCTCCTCGTCCTCCTTTTCGAAGGTGTCCTCCTCCGTGAAAACGACGCGCGCGTCCGAGCGGTCGTTGAAAAACGCGGAGATATCGGTCCCGAGCGCTTCCAGAATATCCATCAGCGTTGCGATCGAAGGAGATGTAATATCGTTCTCAAGCTGCGAGATGAACCCCTTCGTCAGTTCGGTTCTCGCCGCAAGCTCCTCCTGCGTCAGTCCGAGTCTGACGCGAAGCCGCTTGATCTTCCGTCCGATTTCCGGTCTGCCCGATTCCATGAGTCAATCCTTTCTAAACTTAAAGTTTACACTCACTAAACTTACGCGCAATATAATGCCATATTCCGCCCGCTTTGTCAACATATTTTTGTCGAATTTTCCGCATATCATAAAAAGCCCCGAACGGGGGCTTTTGAATCGGTTCTCGTTATGCTTCTTCGCTCGGTTCCGGGGCGGCCGCCGCCTTCGCTTCATGCTCGAAACGCTCGGCAAGGACCTTCGTCGTCAAGTATGCGGAGATGCAGTCGATCGCCATCTTGTTCTTTCCGCCGCGCATGATCGCGAAGTCCGCGTCGTTGATATAGTTGACGATGTACTGCTCGTACATCGGCTTGACGGTGTCGACGTACTGTTCGGCGATGTTGTCGATCGTTCTGCCGCGGCTCTTGATGTCGCGCTTGATGCGGCGCAGCAGGCAGATGTCGATATCCACGTGCATATACACCTTCAGCACCATGCGTTCCAGCAGGCGCGGATCGTGGAACATATGGATGCCTTCCATGATCAGCACCTCGGGCGGATAGATGAGCTCGTCCGAATCCGCGCGCAGATGCGCCGCATAGTCGTATCCCTTGCGGGTGATCGGCTTTCCGCTTTCGAGCGTGTCGAGGTCGCGGATGATCTCATCGTAGTCGAAGATGCTCGGCTCGTCGTAGTTGATGTGCACGCGCTCCTCAAACGGAAGCTCCGGAAAACTCTTGTAGTAGCAGTCCTGTCCGATGATGACGCAGCTGCACGACAGACTGTCCTGAATACGCTTTGCGAGCGTGCTCTTGCCGCTGCCCGACGCGCCGCAGATACCGACGATGATCATAGTTGCCCTCCCAAAACCGTTTTTTCCATTGTAGCAAAAAGCGGCTGCTCTTTCAAGAGGCAACCGCATGTTCAGAATATTTTTAGTTGAGCGGGACTGTCGCAAGCTGTTTCATCGTTTCGAACGACAGTACCGTGACCGCGTCCGGCGAGATCACATAGAACGCGTCGCCGACCGACAGCCCGCGTACCGCACCGTCCCACGCGAAATCGCCCGCGTCGACGACGCCGAGAAGTTCGACGCCGGTGTCGCGCACGCGGCAGACAAAGTAGCGGTTTTCCGCCGGGAATGCGACGGTGCCGCTTGCGGCGTCGACGTACACCGCTTTGTGGTTCTGCGCGACGTTCGTGTAGTCCGCCTGAATGCTCTGCCGCAGAATCTCGCGCACGTTCTTCGGGTCGGAAATGTCATACAGCGAGACCTTCACACCCTCGGTCCATCCGGTCTTTTCATCCGCCTCGTAGCCGATGCCGAGCAGCCGTCCGTCGCCGAACGGATGCAGGTACGCCGAGAATCCGGAGATTTTCAGTTCGGAAAGGATCTGCGGGTGCGCCGGATCGGACAGGTCGACCGCGAACAGCGGGTCGGTCTGGCGGAACGTGACGAAGTACACGACATCGCCCATGAACCGCGCCGACTGCACGATCTCATTCTCGGCAAGACCTTCGATCGCGCCGATATTCGAAAGACTCGCATCGAGCACATACAGCGCGCAGTCGTCGTCCGAATGCCATTCGTGCGTATCGATGCCGTCGGTATGGATCGTGTGCACCGACGCGCGCCGCGTCACGACGAACCGGAACGTGTCCGCGTATGCGTCCATCGAGAACTGGTTCAAAAGCCGTCCTTCGATCCGTCCGCTTTCCGTCGGCTCCGGCGTGTCGCCGGTCAGGTCGAACAGGCATAGACCGGTATAGCTACGGTCGGTCAGCGTCACAAAGTGCTTACCGTCCGCGTCGGTCTGCTCGTCGCTCTCGATGTGCTCGTTCTCATACGATGCGATCAAAAGATGCGTGTCGTTGCAGTATACCGCGCTGCAGCCGCCGAGCACGGCACAGGTGTTCTGCGTCTGCGCATCGGACAGCGTATCGATCATGGTCACGACGACGAACACGTTGCTGACCGAATGCGGATTGATGTAGATGCGGTCCGGCGTCAGCGTATGTTTCGATTCGTCGACGGCAACGGCGGGACACCACGGTTCCGGCTCGCCGCCGTCCGGCACGTCGTACAACACGTCGTATTCCGAAACGATCACGAGCTTGTCGCCGACCAGCCGCGCGGTCTGATAATCGCCGTCCTGCTTGCGCGTCGAAACGCGCGTCAGCGCGCTGCGGTCGCCGAGCTCGTACACCTCGGTCACGGTCGTTGTGCCGTCCTTATATAGCTCCGTATCCCAGCGGTACACCGTTGCGATCACGTAGAGGCGGTCGTTTGCGAGGATCATTTCGCGGTACTGAACCATCTGATCGAGGTTCGACTCCGCAAGTGCCTCTGACGTGCGGATCGCCGTCCGCTCGCCGTCCGCGGACAGGATATAGAGCTTGCCCGTCTTGGTGTTGAGATCGTAAATCCACGTCCCGTCGGTCTTGACGATGTCCGCTTCGTCGATGCCCTCGACCTGATTGTTCGTCGTCGAGTATCCCTTCGTGCCGGCGTCGTCGGTCGGCATCGGCATCGGCTCGTTCGGTACCGCCGCCGTCTCCGTTTCAAGCACGGCCTCATCCACCGCGATCGGAATCGCCATATCGGTATTGTACCCGTACCGAGCCGCGCTGCTGCGCGCATTGAGCAGCATACGTTCGCAAAGCGATTCATACGAGTCAACCGCCGCAAGCGACGCCTGCGCGGTCTTTGTTTCCGTCGGTTCTTCCTCCTCAGCGGCACCGGCGGCGACGTACAGGTTCGCTTCTGCCGCCTGCGGCGCGGCGTCCTTGGTCGCTCCCGCACGGATCACGAATACGGCAAGGAACACCGCGGCTGCAGCGGTCAGCGCGGTCGGGATCGCCACAAACCAGCGTCTGCGGTTCTCGCGCGCCTGCGGCACGGGCGCCGTTTCGCGTTCATATCGTTCCTGAATCTGCGCTTTCATCGCATCGCGCACGTGCACACCGTCGTTGGCGCGTTGATAAGCATCCTTAAACTTCATAGTCTCCTCCCAGAGCGTCCTTCAGCAATCCTCTTGCGCGGTGGAGCCACGACTTGACCGTCGATTCCGTCGTGCGCATCATCTGCGCGATCTCCCTGACGGAATAGGATTCGTAGTAAAAAAGGTGGATTGCCGTTCGGTATTTTTCGGGCAGCCGCATGACCGCATCGTAGACCGTGGTATCCGTCTCCTGCACGTCCGACGCAAGCTCTCCGAGCGCATCCTCCGGCACGGAATGCCTTCGGAACGCGCTTGACAGCAGCGTTTTGGAGCAGTTGATCGCGACCTTAATCAGCCATGCCTTCTGATGCTCCGCGCTGTCAAAGGACGGATTGTTTTTCAGGCATCGCAGGAAAACCTCCTGTACCACATCCTCGGCGTCCGCCGCGCTGCGCGTACGCACCAGTGCGAGACGGTAGATCATGTCGCCGTATGTGACAAAGAGGGAATCAAGGTCGTTGTTGACGGGTGTCGTCATTTCATGTTGCATGCACGTTTCCAACGGTTTGCGCTCCTCACCAATAATACCGGATACAGAGGGATTCGGTTGCAAGTCATTGCAATTTCTTTCAAAAAGAGCATCCGGGCGGATGCTCTCCTTTATTACTTCTTCAGGCGTCCGAGCAGCGCCTCGTAGATGCCTTTGATCATCCGATCGCGGAACGCGTCGTCCTGCAGGTTCGAACGCTCGGTCTTGTTGTCCCAATTGCCCATGACAAGCAGCACGCACGGACAGCCGCACTCCGACGCCACGGTGTCGGACTTGTTCTCGATGCCGCCCGACTTGCCTGCCTGCTTCTTGATGCCGGTCGCTTCCGTGTACGCCTTGATGAGAGCCTTGGCGTAGTTCTTATTCTTCTTGAGGTACTGCACGTAGCTGCCGGTGTACTTCGAGGAGATATGGTTGCACATCAGCCGCAGAGCGATGTCGCAGTTCGCTTTCTTGAAGATCTTCGCGCGCGCGGAGTTGCCGATCTCAATCTCGTTGTCCTCGCGCGTTAAGATGACCGTCGCGCCTTTCGATTCGAGGTACTGCTTGAGCTGCTTTGCAAATTCGAGGTTGTACGCGCACTCGTCCTGATACTTGCTGTCTCCGTCGCGCGTCGGATCGAGCCCGATCGTGAACCCGTATAGCGGCGCGTTCGGATCCTTCGTCGGCTCAGCAGCCGGCGTTTCGACCGGCTCGGGCGTTTCGATCGGCGGCGGCGTCGGCGTCGCGGGCACGGGCGTGCCGATGTCCGGCGTCTCGATCGCGGACTCGGTCGGCACCGGCGTGTCGGTCGGCGCCGCGGTTGGCGGCAGGGTCGCCTGCACGGAAACCGGCGTGCCGTTCAGCTGTGCCTTGATGAACGCGATCGCATCCTGACCGTAGCCGACCGCAAGGCAAATCACGCCCACGACCAGCCCGACCGCCAGAACGCACATTGCGCAGAACAGCGAAAACCCGAGCGGGTTGGAAATGCGAAAATGTTTTCTTCTTTTTTTGATGCGTTTCATGGAATCGCTCCTTTTCGACGGATCGCATCCGTTGTTGCTTCATTTTACCATGCATTTTCAGAATCGGAAGGGATTTTGCATTTCGTTTACAAAAAGATAAAAAAAACGGCGCAAAAACGATACATTTTCCGGAAAATATGGTATCATATTCCTATGCCTTATCTTTGTACGCATCTATCCTTCGGATATTCGCTTGCGCAGTCGCTCGACGGATTCGTCGAGCCGACGGACGGCGCATACCTTCTCGGCTGTCTCGGTCCCGACATATTCTTCTTCGACCGCCTGCCGCCGACGCCGTTCGTCCCGCATCGCAAAAAACACGGCAACGCGCTGCACGCGCTCCCCTGCGACGTGCTGTTTGACGCGCTCCTTGCCGAGGCGACGCCGCAGGATACGCCGTACCTGCTCGGCTTTTTGACGCACATCGCGCTCGACAGCACCCTGCACCCGTACATCGAGGCGCACCACCGCGGCACCGATCACACGCGCTTTGAGGGCGTGATCGACTCGATCGTCTATCAAGACACCGCCGCGTCCGTTCCCTACGAATCGCTCCTTCTGCGGCGCTTTGACGCATCCGCGATCGACGCGCTGCACGCGCGGCTTGCAAGGCGGCTGAACCTCGTCGAGGTCGAAGGCGCATACCGGAGAAGCTTACGCAAGTTTCACCGCGCCGCGCCGCTGCTCTTCGATCCGAAGGGTACGCGCTTCCGGTTCTTGACGCGTCTGGAACGGCTGCTGCACAGGGAAGGGCTGCTGTCCGCATTCCTGCTCGCCGCCCCGCGCGAGGATCGCGAGGACGCGATGAACCTCGGCAAGCACACCTGGCACTCCCCGTTTCTGCCCGATGCGTCGAGCGATCGCAGCGTGCCGGAACTGTTCGACGAGGCGAAGCGCTATGCGACCGCGCTGTTCGACGCGTACCGGAGCGGCGATCGCGCTGCGCTGATGGACCTGCTCAAGAACCGCACGATGCAGAAGGGAGCGACGGTATGATCTGCGCGTTCACCGGACATCGTGACCTGCCCGCCGACGGCTCGGAGGAATACCGAACCCTGCTTTTTTCGCTCGAATCCGCCGTGCGCGACGCGCTGCACGAGGGCTGCAGCCGCTTTCTGATCGGCGGCGCAAAGGGCTTTGACCTTTTGGCGGGCGAATGGATTCTTGCGCTGAAGAAAGTCGATCCGTCGGTCTCGCTCGCGGTCTATGTGCCGTATCGCGGACAGGCGAACGCATACTCCGCCGCCGACGCCGCGCGCTATCGCAGCGTGATCGCGCAGGCGGACGAAGTCGTGCTGCTGAACGAAACCTACAGCCGCGGCTGCATGCGCGAGCGCAACGCGCGCCTGATCGCGGACGCGGACCTCTGCATCGCCTATGTGCGCAGACGGCCGAGCGGCTCGGCGCAGACGATGCGCATGGCGGAACGGAAAGGAATCCCTGTATACCGGATATGAATCTGCGAAACGAAACGAAAATTTCACCGATCAAGCTCGTGCCGATGACCGGCCTGCTCCTGCTGCTGTTGCTGTGGGCGGCGGAAAGCGTCGGCTGGTTTGCCCTGCTCTTTTTCCTGCCACTTGCGCTGCTCGCGGTGCCGCTTGCGGAGGAACGGCTGTACCCGCATCTGATCGCAGCCGATGTGCTCGTCGCGGCGGTCGTGCTGTTTCTGCCGGTCCCGCACTACGCCTGGCTGGCGTTTGTGTGCGTGCTCGCGCCGTTCGTCCCGATCCGTCACGCCCTGCGCATGCTGCGCCGCCCGTACATGCAGACGCTGATCGCCGTCGGCATCGTCACCGCGTTTTCCGCGCTCGTGCTGACCGGTCTCTATCTTCTCGGCGTGCATCCGTACACCGAATGGTCTCTGCCCGCGTGCGCATATACCGTGCTCGGCTATTTCCTGTTCCTGTTTTTGCTCGACGCGTGTTATCAGCTTTTTTCGCGCTTCTACCGGCGGCATCTGCGCCGTTTCCTGCTGCCGCGCGCATAACTTCACGGCGCCTGCGCATACTGCCGGTATGTGCGAGCAAAGAGCCATCCGAATCTATCACAGTCTGTACCGTCGACGCCGCCGTCGGCGTTTTTTGATTGCCGCCGCGCTGTTCTTCCTGCTTCCGATCCTTGCCGCATCGGTTTGGATCATGTCGCAGGACGCGTGGCACGCGCTCGATCTCAATAAGATTCTGACCGCGGACGAAACCCTGCTTATCACCGACCGCGACGGGCGGACCGTGTCGCGCCTGTACCTGCACGAAAACCGCGTCTCCGTCGACGCGTCGAAGCTTCCAAAGCATGTGACCGACGCCTTTCTGGCCGCCGAGGACGCGCGCTTCTATACGCATCCGGGTTTCGATCTCATCCGCATCTGCGGCGCCGCGCTCAACGACCTCAAGGCGGGTTCGTACGTGGAAGGCGCGAGCACAATCACGCAGCAGCTCATTAAGCTGACGCATTTGTCCGCGATCAAGACGCTCGACCGCAAGGTTGACGAAGCGATCCTCTCCTACCGGCTCGAACAGGTGCTTTCCAAGGAACAGATCCTCTCCTGCTACCTCAACCGCGTCTACTTCGGCGGCGGCTACTACGGCATCGAAGCGGCGGCGCAGGGGTACTTCGGCGTGCCCGCGAGCGAGCTGACCCTGGCGCAGAGCGCGCTGCTTGCAGGGGTTTTGAAGTCTCCGGCGACCTATGCGCCGCATCTGCGTCCGGAAGCATCCTTGGGGCGGCGCGGCGTCATTCTCGATCTGATGGCAAACTATGAAATGATCAGCGCCGACGAGGCGGCGCGCGCCAAGACCGAACCGCTGAACCTGTGCGCCGACCGGTTCAAGCAGCGGCACAATTATTATATCGATCTCGCGCTGAACGAATCGTGCGAGCATCTCGGCTGCAGTCTCGAAACGCTGCTGACCGAGGGCTACACGATCGAGACCGCGATGGACGCGTCGGCGCAGGCAATCGCGGAAGCGGCGTTTCGCAACGACGCGTATTTTCCGCGCTACGGCGACGAATCGTGCGAGGGCGCGCTCGTGCTGATCGACGCAAAGACCGGCGGCGTGTCCGCGATCGTCGGCGGTCGTGACCTTGAAAGCGCGCTTGCCTATAACCGCGCGGTGCGCATCCGACGGCAGCCGGGCAGCGCGATCAAGCCGATCCTTGTCTACGCGCCCGCGCTGGAAGCGGGCTATACCGCCGCGTCGATGCTGCTCGACGAGGCGACGGAGTTCGGCGACTACATGCCGCGCAACGCGTCCGGTCACTATTCCGGCTGGGTCACGATGCGCGATGCGGTCACGCGATCGCTGAACCTGCCCGCGGTCTCGCTGTTCCGCTCGCTCGGTGTCGGCGCGTGCAAGGCGTTCGCATCGCGGTTCGGCATCCCGTTCGACGTGCGCGACGATTCGCTGACCCTCGCGCTCGGCGGGTTCACCTACGGTGTCTCGCCGTACCGGCTGTGCGGCGCGTATGCGGCGGTCGCGGACGGCGGGATCTATCGCGAGCCGTACACCGTCACGCGCATCACGGACCGTTCCGGCTGCGAAGTGTACCGCAGGGATACGCGCGAACTGCGCGTCATGAGCGAGCAGAATGCGTTCATTCTCACGTCCCTGCTCGAAAGCGTCGCCCGCGAAGGTACGGCAAAGCAGCTGTCCGCCCTCAACATGGAGCTTGCCGCCAAGACCGGCACCGTCGGCGACGAGACGGGCAACCGCGATATCTGGCTTGCCTGTTTCAATCCGGACTATGCTGCCGTCGTTTGGATGGGCTTCGACGACGCGCGCGACGGACGCTGTCTGCCGCCCGACTGCGGCGGCGGCTCGTACCCCGCGATGCTGCTGTTCGACGTCTTTTCGAATCTCTATCGGAACGCGGCGCCGCCGGTCTTTTCCGTGCCGGACGGCGTGGTGTCGGTCGCCCTCGATGCCGCGACGCTCTCTTCGGAGCATGCCGCCGTGCGCGCAACTGCGCTGACCCCGCAAAGCGAAATCGTGTACGAATACTTCAAGGCGGGCACGGAGCCGATCGCGTACTCCGAATACTGGCAGGTGCCCGAGCCGCCGACCGATCTTGTTGCAACGCTCATAGACGACACCGTCACGCTCACCTTTACCCCGCCGTCGCGTTACATGCGCTATCGCGTGTACCGCGTCGATGAAAGCGGATTCACGATCCTGCTGCGCACCGTGGAGAATGCGGGCTTTGCGGTGACGATCGAGGACGATGTGCATGCACAGTCCGGCGAGCTTAGCTACTACGTCGTTCCGGTCCACCCCGCGCTTTTGAAGAACGGCGCGCCTTTGGAGGGAAAGCGCAGCGAACCCAGACGCGTACAAGTGCTTCGATTCGAACTTTTTTGCCCAAAATCATAAAAAAACAAAATTTTGCTGAAATCTTGTGTTGACGAAACGGTGATTTTATATTATATTTATACATAGATAGATCGATGAGCGGTTCATCGAAAAAAATAATTATACGGAGTGTGTATATGGATTATAAAGCACTTGCATCATCCGTCGGCAACCGGGATGGATACGGCACACAGGAATGGGTCTACCGCGTACTGCGCACCGGCATTGTAAACGGCACGCTGCCCGGCGGCATGCAGCTCAAGCAGGATGAGATTTCCGCGGCGCTGAATGTCAGCCATATTCCCGTGCGCGAGGCGCTTCGTCAGCTTGAAGCACAGCGGCTCGTCACGATTCATGCCAACCGCGGCGCAACCGTTACAGAACTGTCGCGCGAAAAGCTCGTCAACATCATGCAGGTCCGTGCTGCGATTTCCTGTGAAATGCTGACCGTTGCGATTCCGCGCATGACCGACGAAGACTTTGCCGAGCTCGCCTCGCTGATCGAAGAACAGCGCAACGCGACCGATCTGATGGAGTCCGAGGAACTGAACGGCAGATTCCACGAGCTTTTGACCGCGCGTGCGGAAAACGGCTTTGCGGACATGCTGATGGAAATCATCCACGCGAACATCGACCGCTACCTCAGAAGCGGCTTCTACAGCGAAGCGTCTGCGCGTCAGAATTCCGCCGAGGAGCATGAAGAGATTCTCGCCGCCTGCAAGCGGCGCGATGTGGAGACCGCGAAGGCGCTGCTGCACGAGCATATCGTCGGCGCGGCGGTCCGCATCCCCGGAAACGTTCGCTGATTCGAAACCGAAAAAGCCGTTCCCAGCAAGGGAACGGTTTTTTGTTGTTCAAAACAGATACCCGATCGCAAGAAGCGCGCCCGCCGCAAGCTGCAGCAGCGTCAGCACGGCAACCGACGCCGCCTGCGACGCGCGTTTTTTTCCGATGCTGTGAATAAGATACATCGCACAGTAGCCGATGTGCAGCAGCAAAACGAGCAAAAACCAGACCATACTCACTCCAGAACCGGCCTGCGCGGATTGTGCGAAAGCCGGACATGCGCCGTAAAATCGACCGTCAGCGCCCGATACGCCGCCTTGGCGTCAAACGATTCCCACGCCTCAGCGGAGGTAAACCGCATCGCCGCAAACCGTCCGAACCCCATCGCGTCGCTGTTGACGCGCTGCAGAGCCGCGAATACGCGCGAAAGCAGTTGTTCCAGATGCGACGAAAGAAACGCCGTCAGCTCGTCGCTCGTCATGTCGACCGTCTGCGGCGAAACGAGATCCGCTTCGAGGTACACGTCCGCCGTCGCGTGCGCGCCGTTCAGAACGATGCGCGGCGCTCTTGCGCGGTGCAGCCGCACGCAAAGCGGCTGTCCGTCCGGCATCGTGAAGAGCAGTTCGCCGCTTACGAACGCATCGGTCACGAGCAGCACCGCCATCGTATGCTGCCCGTCGAGCACGCCGACCATGCGGTCTCCGTCGAATACCGCGCTCCCCGCCGTCGTCGTCTTTAAGCTGCTCGAAACGAGCAGCGAACCGCCCAGATACGGATACGCGTCGTCCCCGACCAGATCCGCCTTCAGCGACCAGTCGTTTTCTCCGGCGTACGCGACGAGCGCGTCGATGCGTCCCTCGCGCACGCATTCGAGGTATGCGCCGTACCCGATGTCCGCCGAAAGACCGGAGCGCGCCGTGAGCTCGCCGACCGAGGTCTTGATCTTGCGAAGACTCGGATCGGTCTCGGACGTCCACCCTTCGAGGGTCTCCTTGACCGAGCCCGAGGCGACGGCAAGGCGCAGGTTCGGCCAAAGGTCCGGCTTGCCGAACGAGAAGTCCAAAAACGCGCTCTGCCCGCCCTCTCGCGCAAGCGATTCGGAAAGCAGCAGCAGCGAGGCGCGCGAAATGCTTAACCGGCTCGGATACGCGGCGTTCAGCGTCTCGATCGCCTCCGAAAACGTGCGCGCCTCCGCGCTGATCGCAACATTCTTTGCCGTCGTCTGTTCGTCTCCCGTACCGGGTACCGACACGAGCAGCGTCACAAGGTACGGCATCGTCGTGCCGCGCTCCACGCCGATGTCTACCGCGTAGGCATACTCGTCCAAATGTTTTGAATGCATACAGCCCGCCGTCAGCAAAAGACAGCACAGGGCGATTACGATGCGGCGCATACGCGCTTCCTCCTTCCTCCGATACACAGCAGCGGCAGCGGCACAACCGCGCCGATCCACCCGTACCGGTACAACAGCGACAGCGTCCGCGCCGCCGGTTCCGAGTCGCGATACAGCAGCAGGACCGCCGACACGCACAGCGCGCTCAGCGCGCACACGACCGGACGCACATCGCGCACGCCGAACGTGCGGCACAGCAGCACGCCCGCCGCGAACACCTCGATCGCCGAACCGAGCAGCGAACACGCCGTCCACAGAAACAGCGCGGCGCGGTCAAGCCGCAGCGCGGGACTATCGGTGCGTGCCTCGACGAGCAGGCGGTAGAACGGCGATGGCATATCCCGCAGCAGCCCGTAGGAAAAACAGCACGACAGCCCCAGAAGCATCGACAGAACGGCGATCGCGCCGACAGCGGCGCCAATGCGTCCGGCGCTCTTTTGCGCATCCGCTCTTTGCGTTCCGTCCCCGATGCACAGCAGCGCAAGCAGCGGCGAAACGGTGCGATGCAGCGCGGACGCACTCTCGTGCAATAGCTTTTCCGGCTTGCCGACCGGGATCGGAAACAGCCGGTATGCGTGCATCTGCGACGCGTTCGAAACCAGCGCGATGAGAATCGATATGCCCAGAACCGGCAGCAGGATGCGCGCCGTCCGCACAAGCGGCTCCGCCCCGAGCAGGCACAGCAGCGTCAGGCACGGGAGCAGATACAGGCACACGCTCGCCTGCTTTGCGTCGACAAACACGTATTGCGTCACCGTCAGCAGACATTGCTGCATCGGCAACAGCGCGGCAAGCAGCAGCGAGAGCATCAGCGGAACGGTCAGAAAGCGCTTGACTACCGAGCCGCCGACCAGCGACGAGAGGTCAAGTCCGCCGCGTTTGTTGAGCGCCGCGCACAGCAGTTCGAACAGCAGCAGCGACGCGATCAGCGCAATCGCATATGTCAGGTACGACGCGTTTCCGTCGGAAAACAGTGCTGCGCTGTCGAACGCGAAACAGCTGCCGCCGAACATACAGATCGCGACAGCGGACGCGCCTTCCTGCCGTCCGAACGCGCCGACGCGAAGATTCATGCGTCCCTCCCCGTCGGGTTGCTCCAGTCCGACGATGCGGAGCGGTTTTGAAGCCGCGCCCGAACCAGCAGCCCGCCGCGGCGGAACGTGACCGGCGCGAAAGGCGTCAGAAACGGCACACCGAACGATTTCATGGCGCACAGCGCGGCAAGCGAAACGAGCCCGACGGCGGCAAGTCCCAACAGTCCGCCCGCCGTTGCCGCAAGGCACAGCAGAATGCGGTAATACGCGGTCGCGACCTGCGCGCTGTAATCGGGGATCGCAAAATTGCCGAGCCCCGTCAGCGCCACGATGATCAGCACGACCGTCGATACGATGTTCGCGGACACCGCCGCCTGTCCGAGCAGCAGTCCGCCGATGATGCCGATCGCCTGCCCGATCGCGCCCGGCACGCGCAAACCCGCCTCGCGTACAAGCTGAAAGACGGCCAAAAGAAAGATCATCTCGACCGACAGCGGCAGAAAGACCATCGCGCGCGATGCAATCACGGTCTCCAGAATTTCGCCGGATAGCTGTCCGGGATGATGCAGCGCGAGCGCAAGAAAGTATGCGGGAAGCCCGATCGACATCCCCGCCCCGAGCACGCGCACGATCCGCACGACCGTGCCGACCGGCTGACGCATATCGGCGTCCTCGCCGCTTTCAAGCAGCGACGAAAGCGTGATCGGCAGCACACCCGCAAGCGGACTTCCCTCGACAAGCAGCACGAGCCGTCCGTCCAGAATCGCGCGCGCGGCACGGTCGGGGCGCTCGGTCTTGAGCATTTGCGGCATCGGCAGGTAGGAATCCCGCTCGATCAGCTGCTCGATGCGTCCGATCGACAGCGCGTCGTCCGTGCGGATGCGGTCAAGCCGCTGCCGCACCGTTTCGAGCAGTGCCGGCTGCAGCACGCCGTCGAGGTACGCCAGCACGAGCTTGGTGCGGTTCGTTCCGCCCGCGTCGCGAAAGGCGCAGACAAAGTCCGGACGTTTCAGGATGCGCCGCAGCAGCGTCACGTTCGTGCGGATATTTTCGGTGAATGCCTCCTTTGCGCCGAGGATCGTCATCTCATTCTGCGGCGTCTCGACCGCGCGCGACACATACCCACGCGTATCGCAGAGGATCGCGCTCGCCTCGCCGTCGATCAGGATCGCCGTGCGTCCCTCCGAGATCGCATCCGTAACGGACTGCAGGTCCGACCGCCGTTCCGTCTCCGCCGTCGTCAGCACGCGTTCCGTTAAAAATGCCGCAAGGTCCCCCTTCGGCGTCTCGTGCACAAAGTGGCACGGGCGCAGGATCGCGCTGCCGATCTTTCGTTCGTCCGCCATGCCGTTGAGACAGACCGCAAGCGCGCGCCTGTCTTCGCCGATGCGAAACGGCGTACAGATCAGGTCGGTGTTGATGTCGCTTCGAAAGATCGTCTCGATCGTTCTGCGATTGTCGTCCAGCCGCTTTTTGAGGTGGCCCGAAAGCGCGGGCATCCTCGCCCTGCCCGCTTTTTTGTGTGCAAAAAAGGACGGCGTCCTTTCGGGCTCCGTCTCCTTCAGTTCAAATTGTCGGTACGGCTCATCGAACCGGAAGCAGCTCATCGGATGTTTCATGCGCATAGTCTGCGCAGCTTCGTCCGCCGCTATGCGTCAGAACGGTTCGAAATCGGTGCGGCGCACGCAATGCAGCTCGTCCGTGCCGCTGACCTCATAGATGCGCAGATTGCCGAGGTTCTCCCCCGCGACCGAAACGAGATAGTCGCGGTCGAGATGCACGCGCACCGTGCGGATGCTGTCGTCCGTCGCATCGATTTGTTCGGGAAGAAACTGCGCCCCGCCCGCGCGCTTGAACGCCGCCTCCTTGCGCGTCCAAAGCTTGCACAGACCCTCGCCTGTCGGCAGCGCCGCAACCGCGTCCTTTTCCTTCTGCGTCGCGATCCGAAGAAGAAGCGCCTCCCGATAGCGCGGATCGTTCAGCGGCTCGATGTCCACGCCGACCGGGCGCTTCGACACCGCCGCGCACACCGCGCCCTTGCAGTGCGAAAGCGACACCTCGCAGCCGTTCGCGATCCACTTTTTGTTCTCATTTCTGTGAAGCCCGATCCTGCCCGCATCGAGACCCAGACTGCGGTTGAGCCCCGCGCACAGCACGCGCCACGCAAAGTATCGTTGCGCTCTGACCGCCTCGTTTTTGCACGCGTCCAGCTCCTTCTGCCGCTGCGGCGGTTCGACCTTTTGAACGACCGGCGCGTCCGGCTGCACCGCCACATATACGTCGAGCACCGGAATGTTCTGCCAAAAGCTTCGCACGCTGTCGACCTGTTCGCTCGATTTGGTGCCGAACACGCAGTTGTTCGCAAAATGCTCGCAGTTGTTATTCAGAATATCATACCCGCCTTTGCCGAGTTCTCTGCGCGCGCGGCTGACGATCTCGTCGGGTTTTGCCGCCTTGATCCGTTCGGGCAAAGAAAGAGAGGCGACCTCCAAAAAGCCGCCCTTCAAAAACCCGTGTATGTCCGAAACGCAGACGCGGATATCCGCGTCGAGCAGCGAGTGCTCGGCGTCCGGCGTGGGACCGAACTGGATGACTTCTCCGTCATCGACGTAGATCCCGTAGTGATAGAACTGTCCCGCGCGCACGCGAATCATGTCGCCGCGGCGCGGGGTGCCGAGCTTCCACTTCATGCCTTCAGCTTCTGTTCGATGTAGTCCATGACGTCGCGCACGGTCCGAAAGTCGCCGAAGCTGACGTCGTCCATGCGGATATTGAACATCTCCTCGATCGCGATCACGATGTAGAGCATACCGACCGACGACAGTCCGAGGTCGGCGGCAAGGTCGGAGTCCTCGCACATGGACGCAAGGATCGACGGGTCCTGCACGGTCAGCTCCGCGATCTCCTTCAGTTTTTCGAAGATTTCCTGCCGGTTCATTTCTGGTTCCTCAAAATTTTCATGCTGGGGCTGCGTTTGAAATCGGTGTCTCGCACGACGACCTTCGACACGCGCTGATACGTCGGCAGCGTGCGGTTGACCTCGTAAATCTGCTCGCGAAGGTACGCGATCGGGTCCTCTTTTTGCAGCTGCATCAGCACCGCGTTTCTCGGCACGACCTCCAAGGTGAGCGCATCGTTTTCGGCGTAGACAAGCGAATCCTGCACGGTCTCCAGCTCGTTGAACCTTACCTCGATCTCGGCGGGCGATACGTTCTCGCCGTTCGAGAGCACGATGATCTCCTTGATTCTGCCGGTGATGTACAAAAAGCCGTCCGCATCGAAGCGTGCAAGGTCGCCGGTCTTAAACCAGCCGTCCTCAAACGCCGCCGCGTTTTCCTGCGGATTGCCGACGTACCCGTCCATCATGTTCGGTCCCTTCAGCCACAGCTCGCCGTCGACGATCTTCAGCTCCTGTCCGGGGTACGGAAGACCGACGGACTCGGGGCGGTTCAGGTTGTCGGGGTTGCCCGAGACGAGGTTCGCGCTCTCGGTCAGCCCGTAGCCCGGGAACAGGTCGATGCCGAGCTTGTGATACTCTCGCACAAGGTACGGCGCGACCGGTGCGGCGCCGCAGATGACCGTCTTCATCGAATCGCCGAGCATGTTGCGCTTGAACTGCCGCGACAGGTTCAGCGCCATTTCCGCCAGCGCGGGCACGACGACCCACACGGTCGGGCGGAACATCGCGATCTCGCGGAACATGTCCTTGTTGTTGCGGCAGATGTGCAGCGCGCTGCCGGTGTACAGGCACGACATCAGGTTGCGGATCAGCCCGAACACGTGCGTCAAGGGCAGCACGAGGAAATACCGCTGTTCAAAAACGTTCTTGATGCCGTAGCAGCCGTACTTGGTGCCGGTCATGACCGCGCGGTTCGAAAGCAGCGCGCCCTTGCTCCTGCCGGTCGTGCCGCCGGTGAACATGATCACGCACGGATCCTCCGGCTGTACCTCGACCGCTTCGGCCGGTTCGCCCTCGCAGTCGGTTCCGATACAGACAACGGGCATCGGATCGGGCAGCTTTGCGCGCAGCGCGGCGTCGACGACAAGCGCTTTGAGTCCGAACATGCGCGACAGTCCCGCAACGGTCATACCGTCCAGCTGCGGCGGCAGAAGCGCAGCACACGCGCCGCTCGTAACGATCGCAAGGTACGAAACGACAAAGCCGCAGCCGTTGAGCGCAAACACGCCGACGCGGTCGCCCCGTTCGATTCCCTGTGCCTTCAAAGCGCCGCGCATCGCGGCAACGCGCGCATCAAGCTGCGCGTACGTGAACGCCGTTTCGCCGTCCTCGACGGCAAGATTCTGTGCATAAACCGACACGCTGTTGCGCCACATGGCGGTCACGCTCGGCCAATCGACGATCTTTGCAAAGGTTTGTGGATCGGTATACTGTTCAAACATGTCAAATCCTCCGTTTTCTGTTGTTGTATTCCTGCATCATGGCTTTGAGTCTGAGCTCCGTGTCATGCAGCTGCTCTGTGATGCGATTGATGTCGGCAAGCGTCGCGCGCGCGCCGTTCTCGCTCTGCATCCCGATCGGCTCGCCGATCATGTAGCGCTGACGGTTGTACCAGTGCGGGCGCTGATCCATATAGATCGGCACGATCGGCGCGCCCGCCTTCTGCGCCATCAGCACCGCGCCGGACTTGAACACGCGCACCGACTCCTGACTGCCGTTGTTGATGCTGCCCTCCGGGAAGATCGTGACGAGTTCGCCCTCGTCGAGCGCCTCGCTGACTTTTCGGAAGGTCGCAAAGTTGAAGTTTTTCTTGTCGACCTCGATGCACCGCACGAGGTTCAGAAAGAACGCGAGCGACTTGTGATAATAGAGATCGCTCGTCGTCACGAACCGCATTCGCCGATACCATATCGCGACCATCGCGTACATCGGATCGAGGAAGCTGTCGTGGTTCGTAATCAGCACCGCCGCGCCGCGGATCGGCTTTTGGGCCGCTTCGTTCTCGTACAGCCGCTTGGGGCGCAGAAACAGAAACACGCTCGGCGCGGCGAGCAGCCGTGCGATGTCCAAAAACAGATATTTGAAGGCGAACAGCTTCGCCCGTTTACGCTTGTTCCCGTTCAAGTTCCTTCCCCAGCTCGATCACCGTCTGCCGCACGGTTTCGGTGATGCGCTCCAAATTTGTTTTTTCATCCTCGTCCGCATGCCACAGCGAACGCGCGTCGATCGGCGTTCCAATGCGCACGCGGGCGCGCTTCTTTTGAAAATAGCAGCCGTTCGTATACACCGGAATGATCGGCGCACCGCTTTCCAGCGCGATATAGAACGGACTGGTCTGAAACGGCAGCGGTCGGCTCTCACCCTCCCGCGCAAGACGCGCTTCGGGAAACACGCACAGCACGCCGCCCCGCTCAAGAATCCGCACGGATTGTTCGACGAAGCCCATGTTGTGCGAATTGCGGTCGACGCGAATGCCGCCCATGCACGTCAGAAACCGACCCAACAACCCATTTTCGAACAGCACCTCCGCCATCTGCGTGCGGAGCGTGCGCCAGAAGAATACGAACAGCAGCACGGCATAGTCGTACACCGCAGTGTGATTCGACACGATGATCGCCGGACCGTGAATGCGGCGCGACTGCACCTTGCGGTCCCGATAGCTCACCTTTGTGCGGAAGCACAGCCACTGCACCGGCCAGCCGGTGATCTTGACAAATGCGATAAACGCTCTCATCGGCTCACCCCTGCTCGCGGATGAAGCGGCAAAACTCGTTGACCGTCGAAAGACTGCCGCCCGCATCCGTCGGGAACCCGACGTTGAACTCGCCCTGAATCGCCGAGATCATCGCGAAATAGTCGAGACTCGTGCCGCCGAGGTCGTAAAAGAAGTGCGCGTTCGGTTCGATCGAAGCCGGATCGCGGCGCAGCGCGTCGGCAAAGTGCTTCGTAACACGTGCGACCAGCGCAGCGTCCTCGCTCTCCGTACCCGCCGCATCGAAGGTGTACGGCACGATCGCGCCGGTTTCGAGCGCGCGCCGCACACGCGCACGGCTGACCTTGAATTCCTGTCCGCTCATCAGCGGCGTCTTGGTCAGCACGATGCGGCGCACCGAACCGTCCAGGCGCAGGTTTTTGAGCTGCTCGCGCGCCTGGTCGCGGATCGCGTTCGCCGTCGCGGCGTTCGCGTACTCGGAAAGCTCGACGACGAGCGTCGGCTCGCCGTTTGCCGTCAGCAGGCAGATCGGGCGGTGATTGGACAGGCGGATGCGGCATTCGACCTGATCCGGATTGAGGTTCTCGCCGTTTTCGCACACGATGAGATCGTCCGCGCGTCCGAGAATGAACAGCCGTCCGTCCTCGATCCGCGCAAGGTCGTGCGTCGAAAACCACGAGCCGTCGTAGGCGTGCCGCTTGCCGTCCAGATAAATCGCGCTCGCCATGCTCGCGCCGCGCACCTCGAGTTCCCCGTCGTCCCCAACGCGGCATTCCATGCCGGAAATCGGTTTGCCTACCGCGCCGTCGCACAGCTTTTTGCGACTGTCGGACAGTTCGACCGACACGATGCCGATCTCGCTCATGCCGTAGCCATTCGCAAGCCGGTACCCGATGTGGTTGAAAAAGCGCAGCGCTTCCGGCGAGATGCGGCTGCCGCCGGAGATGCAGAACCGCGGGCTTTCGCCGAAGATGCCCTCGCGCACCTCGCGAAATGCGAGCTTCGAGAACAGGTTTCCGAGCAGCGGCACGTCGCCGATGCGATCCATGATCCGCATGCCCTTATCAAACTTCTTCGCGGTCTTTTCGCCGCGCTTTTCGATCTCCGCCGTCGCGGTCTCGTAGATGCGTTCCCAAAGCAGCGGGATCGCAAAGATATGCGTCACCTTGTGCTTGCGCACCGTGTTCAGAAGCGTGTTCGGGCTGAAATCCTTCAGGAGCACGAACGTGCGCGAGAAGAACGCGAACCACACGTACACCGCCGTCAGTCCGAAGATGTGATAGAACGGCAGAAACGTCAGATGCTTGAGCTCGCCCTCGTAATGCTCCTGCATGCGCTTGGACACGCGGATGATCTCGGCGCTGTTCTCGATCTGACGGAAGAACTGCTCGCCCGTGTAGGCGCACAGTTTGACGTGCTCGCTCGTGCCGGAGGTCATCAAAAGCACCTCGTCGGCAAACTGCGGGTCGAACGGTTCGCCCGCTTGTGCGGTCAGTTCCCCGAACCGGAGCGTGCGCACCGCGAATGTCCGTCCGTCGCTGATCACGCAGGCGACGTCGTAGGTCTCAAGAATCTCGTTGAGCACGCCGTCGTCGAGGCGGATATTCATCAGAAGCGGACGGAACCCGCTGCGCAGGATCGCCCAAAAAAGCGCGATCCATTCCGCGGAATTGTCCATGCAAAGCCCGACGATCGCGTTGCGCGCGACGCCGTTCAGGCACGCGTGCAGGCGCTCGGACAGATCGATCGCATCCTGTCTGCATTGCGCATAGGTGCGCTTCTCTATCGCGTAGCCGTCGGTACGCTCGATCATGATGTTCCCGCGTTCCGAGTACATCATCTCGAACAGGGCGCCCATGCTGTGATCGGTTGCGCGGAATACGTCCAGCTTGTGCCGGACGAACGCGTCGACCGAATCGAATTCGCCGAGATGCTTTGCTTTCATGTCTGCCTCAAATCAACCGTTACTCTTATGCGTATACCGCTACGAAGTTGTATTATACAATAAATCGAACGATTTGTCTACCGTGTTTCGCTCTTCTGCCCGACCGGTTCGCTGACCGACTCCTTGTCGACGAGCGGCGCGTACAGCTCCGCCCGATCGTAATGCACATGGTAGCGCAGCGGGTGCAGCAGCCGGAAGAACGAGCGCTTCTGATCCGTGCCGACGTTGACGCGGCGAATCATCGTGAACCCGCGGAACGGCGGCATGTAGGTAATGAGATCGTTGACATCCGCGAAGTTCTCGCAGTCGGTACAGAGCGATGCAAGATAGCGGTGCATCCGATCCTTGTTGAGCGGCGTGCACTTGAACGGGCGCACGCTGCCGAAGGTATAGAGGTACGGCTTGACGCCGAAGTTATAGTTGAGGTCCTGACAGCACAGGCACGCGATTCCCGATCCGAGCGACCAGCCGAGAATCTCCGTCTCCGCGTCCGGATGCGCCTCTTTGAGCTGCTGCCACTTCTCGCGCACCTCATGCTTGATCGCGAGGTACATGTCGCCCCAGCCGTGATGCACGCGCAGCTGCAGGCGTTCGCCCTCGAACTCGATCGCGCGGTAGTAGCGGCTCGCGAATTCAAAGATGTTCGCAAACCAGTCGATCGCGTCAAGCGTGCGCTGAAAGTGCATCTGAATCACGTCGCGCTCCGGCTCGTAGTGAATCTCGTAATTGACCTCGTGCGAGATGCCGAGCCACTTCCAGAGCTTCGTCGTGTTGTACTTGACCGCGACGTAATGCACCGGATAGGTCACCCTGCCGGTGTGCGTATAATCCTCGCTTGTATTGATGAAGTATTCCTCGTACGGCAGCCGTTGATATGCCATATTCGTCCCTCACGCCGTTGGTTCCGGGTTCATTACCGATCCGCAAGCGTCTCACAGAATGCCTCGAACGACAGCCGCGAACCGTAGTCCGCGAACGTGAATTCCTGATACTTGCCCTGATCGCCCTTCCAGTACAGGTACAGCCACGGACCGCTGCCGCCGGTGCTCAAATCCTCTTCCCTTGCCCGAACGGTGCCGTTCTTCAGGATCTCAAAGAACGCGTTCCAGTCCTGTTCGGACAGCTCGACCGTGCCGCTCTTGGTGGTATAGCTTTCATCCATCGGCCATGAACCGCCCTCGCGGGTTTCGTGGAAGAACAGATGCTTTCCGTCCTCCGTATAGAAGCGGTAGCGCTGATAGAACGACACCGCCAGCGGCGCGTCAACCGTGTAGTAGAACTCCGTGATATCCTCCGCGTCGATGTCCGTTCCGACGACGCAGACGCCGTTTTTCGGGATCCGATACGTTTTGTTGACGCTCGGATCGTCCGTCTCTTCCTTGCAGCCGAACAGCGAAACGCCCATCATCAGGCACAGGGTCATCGCAAACAGTTTCTTCATGCGTCGCCTCCGTTTTTCTTTTCTCGCATCATACCAAAACCCGCCGCAAAAATCAATGATTATCTGCGTTTTCAGGCGTCACACGCGCTCACGGCGAGTCGATCCGTCCCTCTGCGCATCAAAAATGCCTTCCATCGGCAGACGAAAGGCGTTCCTTCCCATATCACTGCTCGCACATCCGTTCGGCGGGTAGCTTGCAGCGCGCGCAGACGGTCCGGTACAGCTCCTCCACGGTTCGACCGTCCGTCTCGATATGCAGCCCCGCAAACGCGTGTGCGCCGGCACGCGACAGTTCGATGTTCTCCATGCACCAGCATCCCTCTTCCTCGCCCCTTGAAAGAATTCTGTCGTGCACGGTCTGATGCGAAGCTTCCAGAATCACAAGCTCCGTTCGGATTCCGGCGCGTCTGAGCTTTCGGATGATTCGGTAGGACTCCCTGCGAACCAGCGTCATCGGAACGAGAATGTTTTTCCGATAGGTTTCGTGGATGTCCTTCAAAAGCTTACAGCAGAACTCGCCCCAAAGCGGATAGTCCTCAAAGATGAATCCCTTCGGACAGTCGGGGTAGTTTCCTCGCACCGCGTTGCCCACTTCCTCCGCGTCGAAAACCAGGGTGTCCGGCATTCTTTCCGCCATGAACTGTGCGAGCGTCGATTTGCCGACGCCGTAAGGACCGCTGATCCATATGATCATGAAATTCCCTCCCTGTGTTTCATGGCAGCACCTCCGTGTTTTTATTTAGTTTACCATGTTTTCGACGGGGAATCAATGGTGTCGGCGCGAAGCGTGTAATGATGTTTCTCTACGTCGCTCCGAAAGGATGCCGCCCGTTTCACTCGCAATGACGCGATGTTTGCGCCGAACGGTGCAAGTGATGCTATGCCTTGCGGCATAGTGATGTTTTGCGGCTTGGCCGCAAAGTGATGTGATGTGTTCCGCTTTTCACTTGCCGAAGGCAAACATCACGCACGAAGTGCACATCTCTTGCGAAGCAAACATCATGTTCCGCGCAGCGGAACACATCGTTGAAAAAAGCACCTTTGTCTGATAGACAAAAGTGCTTTTCTGGCAGGGGCAGAAGGACTCGAACCCTCAAGAACGGTTTTGGAGACCGCTATGTTACCATTACATCATGCCCCTAAAGGTGATGCGCTTTTTCACTCGCAAGCGCTATGATACCACAGCCGCGCGCAAAATGCAAGCACTTTTTCGCGCATCAGAGAAACTGCACGATATAGTCATGCAGGTTCTGGTAGGCAATGTGCTCGACCTCGGCGGGCGTAAAGCCCTCCGCAAGCAGCGCCTGATGGAGCGCAGGCAGGTCGGACGGGTTCTTGAGGTCCTTCGGATAGCGCTGCATGCCGTCGAAGTCCGAGCCGATGCAGACCGCGCCGATGCCGCCCAGCGTGACGACGCGGCAGATGTGCTTCACGATGTCCGCGATCGAGGCGCTGCCGGACTTGCATAGCTGCGGTCCGTAGAAATTGATGCCGACCACGCCGCCGCGCTTCGCGATCTCGCGGATGTAATCATCCTCCAGACAGCGCGGCGCATTCATCAGCGCGCGGCAGTTGGAATGCGACGCGAAGATCGGCTGTTCGGACAGCCGCAGCGCATCCTCGACGCCCGCGTCCGAGAGGTGCGATACGTCGAACGCGATTCCGAGCCGGTTCATTTCTTTGAGGATCTCGCGCCCCGCTTCGCTCAGTCCGCGCTTGCGCTTGCCCTCCGCGGCGCCCGCAAGCTCGTTGTCCGAGTTCCACGTAAAGGTCATGGCGCGCACGCCGAGCCGGTACAGATCGCGCAGGATCGACGGCGATGCGCCGAGGCACTCCGCCCCCTCCACGGTCAGCACCGTGGCGATCTTTCCCGATCGCGGGTCAAAGTCCTTTGTGAGCGGCACAAACGCCGGATTGCGCTCCTGTATCGCATGATAGCGGTCGATCATGATCAGCACCTGCTCAAGCGGCGGAACGCGAAGCTTCAGATCGCTCCACGCCGCCAGAAACTGGATCGCAGTGCCGCCCTTTTGAAGGTTCTCCAGAGTGATCGTCTGGTCGCGCTTCTGCGTGCCGATGTCCCAGCCGTATTCCATTGCGCCGAACAAAAAGTCGCAATGCGCATCCGCTGTGTAAAACTTCATTCCTTTGCCTTTCTCAACAGTTCTTCCAGTTCTTCAACGCTCAGATTCTCGAACTCCTTGTATCGGAACGGGGCCCGTTCTTCTATCGTCGAGAAAGTCTCGTGTACCGCAACGATCATCTCCTCGGTTCGTTTTGCATCGGGACACATAATGGATGAGTAAACCTCCGTCACCTCATCATCCTCGTCGATCTGGAAGCAATCCGCATAGGAAACAACTTCGACATCCACGCGCTTTCCGAAGATGTTCACATATGAATCGCAGACACCTCGCGTCTCGACATAGTGCTCCACTTTATCGTATGCGTCGTCAAAGGAGTTTGCATCCACCATCAGAATGGATTCCTCAATGGAGACTTCTCCACTCTCTGCCGTTGACTTGATGAGCAGTTTGACACTGTATTTCATATTGACAATCTCTTTTATTGATTACAAAAAGAACGGGGCAGAATCGCTCTGCCCCATGCGCTTTATTTTGCGTAGTCGACCGTGCGGGTCTCGCGAATGACGTTGACCTTGATCTGGCCCGGATATTCGAGCTCGCTCTCGATGCGCTTTGCGATATCCTTCGCCATGATGACCGTCTCGGTGTCGCTGACGCGCTCCGGCTTGACGATGATGCGAACCTCGCGGCCCGCCTGAATCGCGTAGGAATAGTCGACGCCGTCGAACGAGTTGGCGATCTCCTCGAGCTTTTCAAGACGCTTGATGTACGCTTCGAGCGTTTCACGACGCGCGCCGGGACGGGCTGCCGAAATCGCGTCCGCCGCCTGCACGAGCACCGCTTCGATCGAGTTGGGATCGACGTCGCCGTGGTGCGCCAAGATGCAGTGAATGACCGCGTTGTTCTCGCGATACTTCTTGGCAAGGTCCGCGCCGATCTGCGCATGGCTGCCCTCGACCTCATGGTCGATCGACTTGCCGATATCGTGCAGCAGGCCCGCGCGCTTTGCGAGCGCAACGTTTGCGCCGATCTCCGCCGCCATGATGCCGGCGAGGTGCGCGACCTCGATCGAGTGTCGCAGGACGTTCTGACCGTAGCTGGTGCGGTACTTCATTCTGCCCAGATACCGGATCAGTTCGTGATGCAGACCATGCACGCCGACTTCGAGGACGGCAGCTTCGCCCGCTTCGCGGATCGTCTGATCGACTTCCTTGCGCGCCTTCTCGACCATTTCCTCGATGCGCGCCGGATGGATGCGTCCGTCCATGATCAGCTTTTCGAGACTGATGCGCGCGATCTCTCTGCGCACCGGATCGAATGCGGACAGGATGACCGCTTCGGGCGTATCGTCGATGATCAGGTC
>DFEW01000013.1:266-13769 GCA_002369195.1 Christensenella sp. UBA3792 | reverse complement strand
GCCCTTCATTTCGTCATTGGGCAGCGGCACGACGGAAACCGTCGCTTCCGCCACATGGTCCGCCGCGCAGCGCTGGATCGCCAGAGAAACGATGTTCCTTGCGCGCTTGTCGGCTTCTTCCTTGGCATGCTGTTCGACATCGCGGATCATCAGAGCGACGTCGTGCTTGGCGTCCTCCTCCGCACGGGCGAGCACCATGGCCTTCGCCTCGTCGAGCGTGATGCCCGAAATGCGTTCGAGTTCTTCTTCCTGTTTCTTGTACAGGGCGTTGATCTCTTCCTCGACCTTGTCGAGCTTCTTCGTGCGCTCGTTCAGCTGCTGCTCACGGTTCTCGACGCCTTCCAGCTTCTTATCGAGCGATTCCTCGCGCTGGAACAACCGGCGCTCGGTGCGCTGCAGCTCTGCTCTGCGTTCTCTGTTTTCCTTCTCGGCATCGTTGCGAAGCTTGTAAACCTCTTCCTTTGCCTCCAACACCTTTTCTTTTCGGATCTCCTCGGCCTTCTTCTCCGCATCGTCGTATAGGCGCTTGACGGCGTCTTCCGCCTTTTCAACCTTCGCCTCCGCAACATTCTTACGATAGAAATAGCCGATTACGAATCCGATCGCGGCGCCGACCAGCAGCCCTGCCGCGATCAAAACGTAATGGAACCATTGCATGGGGATTCTTCTCCGATCTATCATAAATATAACCGAGCAAACTGCCCGGCTATTCCGCACGATCGATTCAAGTTTTTCGGGTATCTGAACGCGCAAACAGCGCGATATCGCATTCCGCAAATCTATCTTCTATATCTATGACGAACGCACCTTGGCAGTGCAGGATTACTCATTAGTATTTTAAACGTTTGAGCGCTCAAAGTCAAGTTCCGAACTCCAAAAGACATACTTTCTTTTTAATATATTATGCAGCCCGCAACGAAAAGGGGCGAAGCCTGCGCTCCGCCCCCTGTGGGTTGCTTTGTCGTTACACTTCTCCCGTTTCATCATCCCCGCCGGGACTTGTAACAATAACATCTTCATTGTTCAGGAGGATGATCTCCATTTCCGGTGCTTCGTAATGTTTCATGTACATTTCCTCCTCACTGTGGATTCGCTTTCTTATAGTCATCAGCCGCTTTATAGTAATAGTAAATTGCGCAGACCGCGTTCTTTGCATCTGTTTCGGCTTGTGTCGTTCCGGTCTTCGCGTCCAACATGTCGTTCACGTATGTGAGCGCAGAAACCTCCACACGTGCGCTGCCGTTAGCCGTCGTTACCTCAATGATGTGCTTATTGCCGAGCTCATGCGCCGCAATGCCGGTGATCTCTACAAGATAGCGTCCTCCGACCGTCTTCGGAGTGTAAGATACTCCGTCGAGCGTTACCACGAATTTACCTTCGTATCCATCTGTTGGTCTGAAATACACGCGAATGGCGGTCTTGCTGTCCAGAACGAGCGAATACGTGATTCCGTTATCTACAATGTCCCCGCCTGTATTGTTAGTGCGTACGCTATTATAATCGCCATTTTCAAGCGCAGCAGCTACCGTCTCATAGTTGTATACGACAGTGTCCCCATCGATCAGATCAATCTCCTTGTAATCCGTATTGAGCGTCCAGTTCCTGATGCCCGCAAGGTAAATCTGCACAAAGTGACCGTAATTGACAAGGGACCTTGCCAACGCTCTAACTTCTGGACTCAGGGATGTATCCCCTTGACAACTTCCGAGATATGCTCTTGCAGTATAATTCTTCTTCTCGACCGTCTTTTCTTCGCCGTTCTGCGTATAATGGAACGTCGCATTGATGGGATCCGCCATCTGAATCGCGTTCACATAGCAGGTGAAGCCGTATGTGCCGTTTTCGCCGGTTTTTGTCGTGTCATAATTGGCTTGCGATTTGACCTTCTTATTCTCCGTACCGACTTCAAACGTCATGTAGCTGCTCGCCTTCTCCGCATCCGACAGCATGGACAGGTCCATATAGAAGTTCACGCCGATCTCTCCGCCGAGCGTCAGCGACTGCGTCTTAAAGGTGGGGTTGGGGTCCGGTCTGTTGACATAGAGCGTAATCGTTACAGGTCCTTCGCCGAGCGATCCTACAGACGTTCTGTATGTTTGGGTCGTACTTGCCTTGCCGCTTACACATTCTCCTTCTCCATCACTGTTCGTATAGCTGATTTCGCGGCTGAATTCGACTGCATTTCCAACCTTTGTCGTTGCTTCAAAGCCGACGTACCAGCCTACGGGAACTACATTGTCGCCGTCTTCCAGTTTGATCACGTCCGCAGCCTCGTACATTTCTTCTTCACCCTGCTGCCAAAAGTACATGTCCTCTTCCGACTTATACAGAGACCATGTGATCAGATCGCTGTTGCCGACAATATTGACGATGACCGGGCATCCCGACACTTTGATGCAGTTATTGAACCACCCTTCTCCGCCGTCATAGTTCGGACGGAAGGAAATGTGATAGACACCGCTGCCTATAATTCTGGTAGCGTCATCTGCGCCGTAGTTCGGACTGGGATCGGGGTACCAGATCGACGTTTCTGCGCCGTCCGCGGAATAGACCACCTTGAACTGATCCATCACACTCAAGTGTTTATCGATCGAATATTCGCCATTCTCTTCCGTCAGTTTATAATCGTTCTTGACCTTCCAGTTCGTCATGGTGCCGACCAGATAGAAGCCTGCGTTTTCGCTGCCGGTCGCCTCGGACTGCAAAGCCGCATAAATGTACGTATATGACCATCCATTATTACCGCCCGGACGGAAGTAGATGTTATAGTTACCGTTCTTTTTGATCTCGCCTTTCGCACCGAAATCATTGGCGTTTACATCCGAATCCGGATACCATCCGTCTTGATCGATCGTTGAGCCATCTGAGGAATGCGCCACCTTGCATCTGCTGTAAGTAGACAGATCGCAATTGATGTAGTACTCCTCCGTTTCTGTGTTCGTATTCAGAGCCGTTTCTGCGTTCGTATTCAGAGTCAACTGATAGTCCGGATGGATCGCCCAGCCGTTCATGTTTCCGACAAGGTAGTAACCTATGTATGGGTTATAATTGCTCCATGTGCCTTCGCCATTGCTCCAAGCGTCCTCTGCAATGGTATAACAATTAGTACCCGCATCAGGAGAGAGATCGCCGGTTTGATTCCAC
Source organism: Christensenella sp. UBA3792 (assembly GCA_002369195.1). Classification (GTDB taxonomy): domain Bacteria; phylum Bacillota; class Clostridia; order Christensenellales; family CAG-138; genus UBA3792. The sequence goes on along the minus strand of DFEW01000013.1, from coordinate 10,625 downwards.
ACATGTTGATCATTTTCCGGTGTATTCCACTGATTCTCAGTGTATGCCGGGTTCATACGGCAGAAAATGACTTTGGTCCAATAATGTCCGCCGGGAAGCGGCGCTTCATATCTGCCGTCACCGTCATTGTCTGTCAAATCTACCCATGCACTATTGCCATTTTCGTCAAATACATACATTGCAAAACGCGCGTTTGCCTGCTTCCAATTGCTGTTTGGAACAAGATACAACGGCGTGGCTTGGATATAGTTTCCTGTCGGCGTATTCGCATCCGAATTCTCTGCAGGAGTGTCCTTGTCATACAACACCGCGACGCCGGAGTCGCCGACCGTACCGCTGAGCAAACCGTTAGATACTGTGAAGGTATTGTTTGAAAGTTGATCTACGTAAGTGCCATTTGCCATCTGGTGTACGGGAAGCAAGACGTCACCGCCGCCGTTCAGTTTGCTGATGACTGCGCCGTTTTTGCCGCGTTCGATCCACGCAACCTTGTTGCCGTAATCGCTGTGAAGATATTCGGATGTACCGCTAAAGTGGTTCTTGAACTTATTGACTTCGGCAACCGCCGTAGACTTCCATGTGGTATCGGAGCTTGCCTTGCCCATCTTATCGTTCGGACGGGCAAGGAACAGCGCCGTCGAATCGGCTCTCGCGCCGACGATCGCCCATGCTTTTATGATCTGATCGTCGGTAAGCCAGACGGAGCCGCCATCCTCATAGGTGTCGTGCGATTCCACCCAGACCACGTTATTCCGCGGCTGGCTGCAGCGGACATAATTTCCGTCGCCGAGCATACCCGCGTTCATTCCGCCGATGGCATTGCGCACGCGTCCGCCGTAATCGCTGTCGGTCAGCGCCATATAGGTTTCATACTCCTGAACCCACGATTCATTGGATCCGCCGCTTAACGATTCGCCGTAGATGAACAGTTCTTTATTTGCAACATTACGGACGCCCTGAATACCGCCATCGTCGACGCCGTCGAGGATCGCCGACCAGAAATCGCTCTTTCCAGACGAGTCACCGGGCAACTCGATGTGCTTTGCCGCGTCAAAGCGGAAGCCATCGACGCCGCAGTTCACACATTCCACTAAGAAAGTATAGACCTCCTGCTGCACAAACTGGTTCGACGTGTTCAGATCGGGCATGCCCATCTGATTCTGCGTCATGTTATAGCGACTGCCATCGTTGACGCCCGCCGTATTGGCATGGAAGTATTCCGGATGGTTCTGGAATGCATCGTCTACCTGCTCGCTGAGGTTCGCATCCAATGCGTTAATCTCGCCATCTCCGTTCAGGTCGTCTGGACTACCGTTTCCATCTTTGTCAAGATAGTATCCGCCGCCCTCTTTGTTCGCAAGATGGTTTGCAACGACGTCGACAATAACCTTGATGTTCTTTGCGTGTGCTTCCGTGCACAGTTGTTCAAGTGAGGCGCCGCCCTTGCAAAGCCATGTCTCGTCTTCGCCCGCAATGCGGAAACCGAGCGGCTGATACAGCTTCCACCACTGGCCGCCGCCGTCCGTCCATGCCGCATTGTAATCCTTCGGCGGCTGTACCGGTGAAGTCTGCACCGCGGTATAGCCCGCCGCAGCAATCTCATCCAAATGATCGATGATTTCTAGATACGACCAGTCGAAACAGTGCAGGATCGCGCCGCCCTGCACCGTAGCCTGTGCAAGATCTCCATTGTTGCCGTCCGCAACCGCCGTGTCCGGCACAAGTGCCGCGGGCAGCAGACCGAGCACCATGACGAGTGCCAGCAACAGTGCCAACAGTTTCCGTTTCATACACACACCCTCCCAAAATCCGAACTTCTCTTTATATATTTTATCACTTCTCCACACAATTGCAAGAAAATAGAAGATTCTCCCGCGGAGAATCTTCGGGTTCCGTGTGTCGTTTAAGGATTTTTAAAAATCGAACAGCGAGATTTGCTTGTTCTTGGGCATGTCGCCGAAGCAGCCGTTCTGCTCGAGCATGGCGACGATACCGGAGTTGGCGCCGGTCTCGTTCGCAAAGTCCTCGATCGTGGCATAGTGCGCGCCGGGTTTTCTGCGCTCACAGATGCCGATCGCCTGTCCGGCGCCGACGCCCGGCAGGGCGTTGAACGGCGGGCGCAGCGCGTTGCCCTCGATCAAAAACTGCGTCGCGTCGGATTTGTAGATATCGACGGGCAGCATTTCGATGCCGCGCTTGTTCATTTCGTAGACGAGTTCGAGGATCGTGACAAGCTCCTTGTCCTTCTTTTTCTCGCTGTCGGTCTTTTGCGCGGAACCCTTTTCGATTTCGTCGATCTGGTTCTTGACCGCATCCGCGCCGCCCGCCGCTTTGGTGATGTCGAACGCGTCGGCGCGCACGGTGAAGTAGACCGCGTAGAACGCAAGCGGGTGATGCACCTTGTAGTACGCGATGCGGAACGAGCTCATCGAATACGCGACGGCGTGACCGCGCGGGAACATGTACTTGATCTTCTTGCACGAATCGATGAACCACGTCGGGATCGCGCCTTCGATCATCGCCTGCTCCATCTCGTCGGTAAGCCCTCTGCCCTTTCGGACGCGCTCCATGATCTTGAACGAGAGCGACGCCTCCATGCCGTGCGCGATCAGGTAATTCATGATGTCGTCGCGCGTGCAGAGCACCTCGTTGAGCTTGGCGATGCCGCCGGTCACGAGCGGTTCGGCGTTGTTCAGCCATACGTCTGTGCCGTGCGTCAGTCCCGCGATGCGGATCAGCTCCTCGAACGTCGTCGGGCGCGTGTTCTCCAGAACCTGCCGCACGAAGCCGGTGCCGAACTCCGGCACGCCGAGCGTGCCGAGCGAGCAGCCGATTTCGCTCAGATCGATGTGCAGCGGTTCGACGGTCGAAAACAGCATGCGCGTGTCCGGATCGTCGAGCGGGATCGAGCGCGGGTTCAGTCCGGTGAGCGCTTCGAGCATATGCAGGGCGGTCGGATCGTCGTGCCCGAGGATGTCGAGCTTGACGAGGCGGTCGTCCATCGCGTGGAAGTCGAAGTGCGTGGTGATCGTGTTCTTGTCGACCTTGTCCGCGGGGTACTGGATCGGCGTATAGTCGTACACCTCGGTGAACTCGTCGTTGTCGCGCGGGACGATGACGATGCCGCCGGGATGCTGACCGGTCGTGACCTTCACGCCCTCGCAGCCCTTTTCGAGCCGCTGCACCTCCGCGCTGGAAAAACTGCGTCCGGTCGCTTCCGCGAACGAAAAGACGCATTCATACGCCTTCTTTTCGGCGAGACCGGAGATCGTTCCGGCTCGGAACGCGTGTCCCTTGCCGAACATCTCCTCGACGTACTTATGCGCGACCGGCTGATACTCGCCGGAAAAGTTCAGATCGATATCGGGGACCTTGTCGCCCTTGAAGCCGAGAAAGACCTCGAACGGGATCTCAAAGCCCTCCTTGTTCAGCATCGTGCCGCACTTGGGACAGGCACGGTTCGGCATGTCTGCGCCGACGCTGTACTGCGTCTTGTCGATGTCGAAGTCCGAGAACCGGCAGTTCGGGCAGACGTAGTGCGGCGCAAGCGCGTTGACCTCCGTAATGCCCGCAAGCATCGCCACGACCGACGAGCCGACCGATCCACGGCTGCCGACGAGGTACCCGTCGGAGAGCGACTTTTTGACGAGCCGCTGCGCCATCAGGTACAGGGAGGCATAATGGTTGCCGATGATGGAATTGAGTTCCTTGTCAAGCCGCGCCTGCACGATCGGCGGCAGCGGGTCGCCGTAAATCTCGTGTGCGCGGGTGATCGCGGTGTTTTTGAGCTCCTCCTCCGCGTTCTGAATCATCGGCGAATGCGTGCCGTCCGGGAACGGCTTTAAGGTCTCGCACAGATCCGCGATGCGGTTCGGCACGTCGATGACCACCTCGTGCGCCTTCTGTTCGCCGAGGTAGGAAAACTCTTCGAGCATCTCGTTCGTCGGCTTGAAGTACAGCGGCGCCTGCTGTTCGGCGTCCTTGAAGCCGAGCTTGCTCATCAGGATCGCGCGGTAGATCGCGTCGGTCGGTTCGAGAAAATGCACGTCGCCGGTCGCCGCAACGGGCTTGCCCATCCGCTCGCCCAGCTCGACGATCCGCCGGTTCAGATCGCGCAGTCCCTCGTCGTCTTTCACCGCGCCTTCGCGCACCAAAAATGCGTTGTTGCCGATCGGCTGAATCTCGAAATAGTCGTAGAAGTCGGCGATCGCGTCGATCCGCTCCTGCGGTTCGCCGTTCAGGATCGCGCGGAACAGCTCGCCCGCCTCGCAGGCGGAGCCGACGATCAGATCGCTTCGAAACAGCATCAGCAGGGACTTCGGAATCTGCGGCTTGCCGTGCAGATAGTCGAGGTGCGCGTAGCTGACGAGCTTATACAGGTCCTTCATGCCCTTCTGCGTCTTTGCGAGCAGAATGATGTGGTTCGTGCCGCGCTTCTCCTTCGAAAGCCGCCGCTGATACGCCTCGTGCACCGACGGAACGACCGGCAGCGTATGCACACCGCGCTCGCGCATCATCGCAAGGAAGCGCAGCAGGATCTGCGCGCAGGTGCGCGCATCGTCGTCCGCGCGGTGATGGCTGCCCATGTCGATCGCAAAGTATTCGGAAATCGTGTCGAGCTTGTGGTTTTCGAGCACGTCGCGCAGCAGATAGCGCGACAGCATCAGCGTATCGGCATACGCCATCGGGAACGTGATCCCGAACCGGTCGCCGTGATGCGCGATAAAGCCGGTGTCAAACGCGGCGTTGTGCGCGACGAGCGTGCTGCCCTCCGCAAAGGCGCGGAAGCGTTCGAGCACCTCGCGCGTGGATGGCGCGCCTTCCAGCATCGACTGCGTAATGCCGGTCAGCTTCGTGATGTTCTGCGGGATCACGACGCCGTCGTCGATGAACGACTGAAACGTGTCGGTGATCTCGCCGTTTTTGAGGCGCACCGCGCCAATCTCGATGATATCGCAGCTTTCGGGCTTCAATCCGGTCGTTTCGATGTCAAAGACCGTGAAATCGCCGTCGGTCGCGATCGCCTCGCAATCGGGAATCAGGTACCCTTCGACGCCGAAGATCGCCTTGACGCCGGTCTTTGCCGCCGCCTTTGCCGCCTCCGGAAACGCCTGCACCACGCCGTGATCGGTGATCGCAAGCGCCTTGTGTCCCCAGCGCTTGGCGGTGCGGAACGCTTCGGTCAGGTTCGTGATGCCGTCCATCGTCGACATGCGCGAATGCAGATGCAGCTCGACGCGCTTTTCCTCCGCGTCGTCCGAACGGAACGTGCGCGGCTCCAGATTGACCGCATCGACGTACACCGAGCGCTCGCCGGTCTTTTTCACGATGCGGCACGCGCCCTTGATGCGCAGGTCCTTTTCGCCCTTCTGCGCCTCGGACAGCCAGTACAAAAACCGCTGTGCCTGCCATTCCTCCTGAAAGCTTGCGGTGCAGTAGATCGAATCGTTGAGGTCGGTCACGTTGAAGAGCGCACGGCAGTTGGGACGCTTGACGCGCTGCGACCAGTCGTCGCGCAGTTCCGCCGATACGAGCCGCCCGACGAACACGGACGTTTCGCCGCTCTCGCCGTCGAGCTCGAAGATCGACACGTTTTCCGCCGTCTGCGGAATCGGACGTCCGAAGATCGCGCCGTTTTCGGGGATCGGCACCTCGACCTCGTTCTTTTTCTTCGGCGCTGCCGCATGCACAACCGGCTCCGGCGCCGCTTCGCGGTACACGAAAGAGACCGTGTACGCCCCGATGAGCGCACGGATCTCGTTTTCCCACGCCTGTACGCGCTCGTCCGCCGCAAGGCGCGCATTGCGCTCGACCTCGACGGTCAGAACGCCGCTTTCGCGCGAGAGCGCGACCGCCGTAATGTGCAGCGCCTGCGGGTCCACCCGCGCCGCTTCGTATGCCGCTTTCAGTTCTTCCTTCATGTGTTTCCTTTATTCATGCCGTGCGATGCGTCAGGCACGGTTCAGCATCCGGTTCGCCTCGTCGACCAGGCGGCGGAGAATCTCCTCGTACGCGCCGTGACCGACGATCTCGCCCTTTTTGATCAGCACGCCGTTGCCGTCGCCGAACGCGACGCCGATGTCCGCCTCGCGCGCTTCGCCCGGTCCGTTGACCGCGCATCCCATGACCGCGATTTTCAGATACCCCTTGTTGTGCAGCACGTGCGCGTTGACGTACGCCGCGGCTTCCTCCACGTTGCAGCGCGTGCGTCCGCAGGTCGGGCAGGAAACGATCTCCACGTCGTCCTTCCTGAGACCGCAGGCGCGCAGAATCGCGAGCGCGGTCTCCACCTCGCGAATCGGATCGCCGGTTAAAGAGACGCGCATCGTATCGCCGATGCCCTGCAGCAGCAGCGCGCCGAGCCCCGCCGCCGACTTGATCACGCCGGTCTCGATCGGACCGGTCTCCGTGATGCCGATGTGCAGCGGATAGTCCATCCGCGCCTGCGCCATGCGGTAGGAATGCACGGTCTCGGAAACGGTCGTGCACTTTAAGGAGATCACGATGTCGTCGAACCCGCAGTCCTCCAAAAGCTTTGCGTGTCCCATCGCGCTGCGGCACATCGCCTCGGCGGGATTCTCGCGATACAGCGGCAGAAACTGCTTTTCGATCGAGCCGCCGTTGATGCCGATGCGGATCGGCACGTGATGCGCCTTGCAGCAGTCCGCGACCGCGCGCACGCGATCGGCGGAGCCGATGTTGCCCGGATTGATGCGCAGCTTGTCCACGCCGTTTTCGACCGCCTTGATCGCCAGCCGGTAGTTGAAATGCACGTCGGCGACGAGCGGGATATGGATTCGTTCCTTGATGCCCTTGATCGCATCGGCAGCCGCTTCGTCGAACACCGCCACGCGAATGATCTCGCAGCCCGCGTCCTCCAGACGCAGGATCTGCGCAGCCGTCGCCTCGACGTCGCGCGTGTCCGTATTGCACATCGACTGCACGGAAACGGGCGCGCCGCCGCCGATCTGCACGTTACCGACCTTCACAAAATCCGCCATACTTAACCTCCGAAGCAGCGCATGAGGTCGCTGACCGTCAGCGCAACCATCAGTCCGAGCAAGAGTACCATGCCGACCAGATGCACGATGCCCTCCTTTTCGGGCGGCACCGGCTTGCGGCGAACCATTTCGATCAGGATGAAAATCAGCCGTCCGCCGTCCAGCGCGGGCAGCGGGAACAGGTTGACGATGCCGAGGTTCACCGCGATCAGCGCCATGAACCACAAAAACAGATCGAACGCCGCCGACGCCGTGCGCGTCTGTGCGATCGTGTCGGACACGAAATCGACCGTGCCGACGATGCCGGTCATGTCGCGGAAATGCGCCTTGCCGGTGAGGATCATGCCGATCGACTTGTACACAAGCCCGCCGAAATACGCCGTCTCCGGAAATGCCGCGCCGAGCGCCTGCGGGACGTTGTAGGATTTGTGCGTGTAGGAATGCGCGGTGCGCATAAGCGTGATGCGCAGCAGCTTGTTTCCGGTTTCCTGATCGAGTACATTGCCGATGCGGATCGTCTGCTCGACGCCGCCCGCAAGGAAATTGCGCGTCACGGTCAGCCGCCCGTCCTGCGTCGTTTCCTGTTCCGTCGTCGCGCCGCGCAGCACCGTCAGGTCGAAGCCGTTGACGTCCGCGCGCTTGATCGCCTGTTGAAATGCCTCGTAGGTATCGAACCGTTCGCCGTTGATTGCAAGCAGCACATCGCCCGTTTCGACGCCGGCTTCCGCCGCTGGACCGTTCGGCAGAACTTCGAGCACGGACAGATATTCCGCGTCCGTCATTTCGCTCGCACCGAATGCAAGCAGCATCACGAAGCACAGCACCACGCAGGTCAGAATGTTCGTCAAAGGACCTGCCAGCACGACCAGAAACCGCCGCCATGCGGGCTTCGAGTTGAAGCAGCGATCGTCCTGCACCTCCTGATCCTCGCCGTAAAAGCGGCACGAACCGCCGATCGGCAGAGCGCGGAGCGTGAACTCGGTCTCCTTGCCCTTGATGCCGAACAGCTTCGGACCGAGCCCGACCGAGAATTCCACGATCGTGAAGCCGAGCCACTTGCCCATCAGGTAGTGGCCGAGCTCATGCGTGATCACGAGCACCGAGATGCCCAGAATCACCAGTAAAATGTTCCAGACTGTCTGCATATTGTTATCCTTTGTGTCCTATGTTTCGAAGGCGCTTTCACCGCCTTCTGACGGATGCGGCGCGCGCGACAAACCGGTCCGCCGCCTCGCGCGAGAGCCGATCCGCCTGCGCGATCGCTTCGATCGCGTCCGCAGGGCGGTTTTCGACCGTGTCGAGCGCGAACGCCACGCAATCCTCGATCTCGGCAAAGCCGATGCATCCGGCAAAATAGTGTTCCGCCGCACGCTCGTTCGCGCCGTTGTAGACCGTCGGCATGATCCCGTCGGCCTTCAGCGCGTCATACGCCATGCCGATCGCGCGGAACCGTTCCGTGTCCGCCGGATAGAACTCCAGCGGGTGCGCAAGGTCGAGCTTCAGCGGCTCGCACGGGCTTTCGACCCGTTCGGGGTACGTCAGCGCGTACTGGATCGGCAGGCGCATGTCGGGCTTCGAAAGGTTCGCCATGATCGTGCCGTCGCGGTATTCGACCATGCTGTGCACGATCGACTGCGGATGAATGAGCACCGAAATCTGCTCCGCGCCGAAGTGAAACAGGCGGCTCGCCTCGATGATCTCCAGTCCCTTGTTCATGAGCGTCGCCGAATCGAGCGTGATCTTTCTGCCCATCTTCCACGTCGGATGGTTGAGCGCGTCGGTCAGCGAAACGTCCTTGAGCTGTTCGCGCGTCTTTCGAAAGAACGGACCGCCCGACGCCGTCAGAATCAGGCGCTTGACTTCATCTCTCCCGCCGGAAAGCAGGCATTGAAAGATCGCGCTTTGCTCCGAATCGATCGGCATAAGCTCCGCGCCGGACGCTTTCAGCGCCGCATCCACGAGCGCCCCGCCGCACACCAGACTTTCCTTGTTGGCAATCGCGATGCGTCCGCCGTGCCGGATCGCGGCGAGCAGAGGCCGCAGCGCCGCATAGCCGGAAATGGCGAGCACGGTGATGTCCGCCTTCGCTTCCGCCGCGATGCGCTCCGGCGCGTCCTCTCCCGTGAAGGCAACCGTGCCTGCGGGCAGGCGGCTTTCGTCGATCAAAGATCGCGCGGCGACAAAGCGCGGTTTCAGAAGCTGCGCCTGCCGGTACAGCGTTTCGACGTCCGTGCCGCAGCAGAGACCGAGCGTTTCGAAGCGTTCGGCGTGCATGTTGAGCACGTCGACGGTCTGCGTGCCGATCGAGCCGGTCGAGCCCAGAAGGAGTACCGATTGTTTCATTCTATTTCGCACCGCCTTATTTCAGTCCGCCGAAGCGCCGTTCGCGTCCGGCAAAATCGTTCAGCGCCGCGATGAACGCGTCGCGCGTGAAGTCTGGCCACTTGACGTCGGTAAAGTACAGCTCCGCATAGGCGATCTGCCACAGCAGGAAGTTCGACACGCGCAGTTCTCCGCCGGTGCGGATCAGCAGGTCGACGTCGCCCGAATCCGCGGTGTCCAGATACGTCGAAAGCGTCGCCTCGTCCGGCTCCCTGCCGTCGGCGTACGCCAGCTTGAAGGCGTGCAGAATCTCCGCCCTGCCGCCGTAATTGAGCGCGATGTTCAGCTTGAGCCCCGCGTTGTTCGCGGTCTTCTGCTCGGCGTTTCGAACCGCCTCCTGCACCGCGGTCGGAAACCAGCTAAGGTCGCCGATGCTCCTGATGCGCACGCCGTTTGCGTGCAGCTCGTCGATCTCGCGGTTGAAATACTCGATGAGAAGCCCGCAAAGAATGCCGATCTCCTCCTTGGGACGCCTGCGGTTCTCGGTCGAGAACGCATAAAGCGTCAGCGCCTGCACGCCGATGTCGGACGCAAAGCGAATGATGTCGCGCAGCGCGTTCACGCCCGCGCGATGCCCCGCGCCTCTCGGCAGTCCGCGCATCGTTGCCCAGCGCCCGTTGCCGTCCATGACGATCGCCACGTGCGCCGGTATGCGTTCGGGATTCAATCCGAACCCCGCGATCTCGCTGTCGGTGTATTTTCTCATGTCTTCTCCGTTTCAAACAACAGGGGCTGTTGCGTCTGCCGCAACGCCCCCGTAATCATCGTTATTGCCGCAACCCTTCCGTCTCGGCTTCGCCGATCCATATCGTTTTTGTCACAACCCTTCCGTCTCGGCTTCGCCGATCCACCTCCCCTTGCACAGGGGAGGCATATACGCTATCCCGAAGCCCTCCCTATGCAAGGGGCGCGGAGCCGAGCGCTCGCAGTGCGAGATGAAGCGAGGCGGAAGCGCGGGTCGAACAGGGAGCAGAAG
>DFEW01000013.1:0-137 GCA_002369195.1 Christensenella sp. UBA3792 | reverse complement strand
GAGGGTTGTCACTGTCAAGTGACTGTGGGGTTGTCTCCCGCGTTCACGGGAGGGTTGTCTCCCGCCGCAAGCGGATTCTCTCCCGCAAGCGTCGTTTTCACATGCAGGTCGATCCATTCGCAAACGCCTTTGAAATC
>DFEW01000052.1:14549-14745 GCA_002369195.1 Christensenella sp. UBA3792 | reverse complement strand
GTCGCTTTGCTCCTCAGGATGACATGGGGAAAAGCCCTCCCTGTGGATGGTACGCGCGGGAAGCGCGCGATCTACCGCAGCAACGAAGCGCAGCGGAGTGTGAAAAGGGAGGACTTTTGGGTCCGCGCACTTCATGGCTCCCCTGTGCAAGGGGAGCTGGCGGCGATAGCCGACTGAGGGGTTGTATAGCAGCACG
>DFEW01000052.1:12230-14429 GCA_002369195.1 Christensenella sp. UBA3792 | reverse complement strand
GGCTTTTGGAGGAGCGCACTTCATGCTGCCCCTTGCACAGGGGCGCCATGCGGTGCGAATCCAAATTGCCTTCCCCGTGATGGAGAATCCAAAAAAGCGCACCCAAAAAGAAAGAAGGTTCTCCGCAAGGGAGAACCGGACTGTTCAGAGGATCAGGCGCGGGACGAAATCGAGATAGTCCGCCGAGACGAGGTGATAGTTGACCCCGGCGGATGCGCCGAGAAATGCGGTGCGGTGCGACGCGCCGTGCAGGTGTCCGTAGACGACGTCGGAGGCGCCCGCCTGTGCGAAACGGTCCGCGTACGCGCTCGGTTTTCCGGCCTCGGAAAAGGGCGGATAGTGCAGCATGCCGATCAGCGGCGCGCCCTGCGGGACGGCGGACAGCGACAGATCGAGGCGGATGCGTTCGCGCTCGTAGAGCTTGCGGTCGGCGCTCTCCTTGAAGTGCGCGGATTCCGGCACCGTCCAGCCGCGCGTGCCGGCGATGAACAGATCGCCGAAGCGGAACGCGTCGTTCTGCAGCGCATACATGCCCTGCGGCAGCGCTTCGCGCACCTTGGTCACGCTCTGCCACCAGTAGTCGTGATTGCCGCGCAGCAGCAGCTTGGTTCCTTTGAGTTCGCCGACAAAGCCGAGGTCGGCGATCGCGTCGGAAAGGTACATCGCCCAACTGATGTCGCCGGGCACGAGCACGAGATCGTCCTCGCCCACCGTGTCCTGCCACGCTTCCTTCAGCCGGTCCGCGTGGTTTTGCCAGCGCGTGCCGAACACGTCCATCGCCTTGTTCGGGACGGACAAGCTCAGATGCAGGTCGCCGATGGCGTAAACGTGGGGCATGCGCGTCTCGCTTTCTTATTCTTCTTCGTCGGACGATTCGAGGTCCTCTTCGAGCGGATCCTCCGCTTCGTCGGCGCGGATCTTGTCCGCAAGCACCTCAAGGTTCGCCTGACGCTTCTGTTCCTTCAGGCAGTCTTCGCAAAGGTCGTGACCGGGCAGAGCGGGCTTTTCACCGCATTCGCTGCACATCACGGTTTCCTGTACTTCGGGCGCATGGCGCTTGACGCGCGCGCTCGCGCAGACGCGGCAGATCGTTTCCGATCCGCGCAGATAGTTCAGCTCACAAATCGGGCATTTTTTCAGCATGGATTTCTTTGATACCTCATGTGTAGATTTCAAAGCATAGTATGCAAACAACCGATGCTTCTGTCAAGCCCTTTTTTTCACTCTTGCGGGATTTCTTTTTGCGAATTCGCCGCATCGCGGTACACCTGCCCGATGCGCGCGAGCAGTTCCGCCTTGCCGTCGCCGGTTTCCGTCGAAAACGGGATCGCGTACGGCGGCGCGCCGAGCGTCTTTGCGCGGGCGTTCGCCTCCTGCTGCCGCTTCGACTTTGCGATCTTGTCCGCCTTGGTCGCGACGAGCGTGTACGGGATGCCGTAATACATGAGATAGCGGAACATCTGCAGATCGTCGCGCGTCGGATCGTGCCGGATGTCGAGCAGCATCAGAAGGTGCTTGACCCGCCCGCTCGAAAGATAGCGGTCCATCAGCGCGCCCCAGCTCTTCTGCTCCTCCTTCGACGCCTTCGCGAACCCGTACCCCGGCAGATCGACGAGGTAGAACGACCGGTTCAGCAGAAAGAAGTTGACCATGCGCGTCTTGCCCGGCTGCGACGAGGTTCGTGCCAGCTTCTGGTTGTTCGTCAGCCGGTTGATGAGACTCGACTTGCCGACGTTCGATTTTCCGACGATCGCGATTTCGCACGGCAGCGCCTGCGGGTATCTCCCGTCGAGCCCGCCGCTCGTGACAAATTCCGCCTGTTTGATGACAAATTGTTCTTCCATACCGTTCAGTATATCGTGAAAATTCACATTTCGCAATATGTTCGTTTACAGTTTCTTCACCGCTTTGATCGGCGGGCATGGTACAATTATGGTACAAGTATACGAGCCGGCAAATCGGCGAAAGGATTAAAATGGGACTGTTTCATTCATCGGATATCGGGCTGGACCTCGGAACGAGCAATGTGCTCGCCTATGTGCGCGGAAAGGGCATCGTTTTGCGCGAGCCGAACGTTGCGGCGATCGAGCGCGGCACGGGCAAGCTCGTGGCGGTCGGACAGGAAGCGAAGGACATGGTCGGCAGAGCGCCGGACAACCTGATGATCGTCCGTCCGATGCAGGACGGCGTGGTTGCGAA
>DFEW01000052.1:0-12153 GCA_002369195.1 Christensenella sp. UBA3792 | reverse complement strand
GAGCGCATGCTGACGCTGTTCTTCAACCGCATCGTGGGCAGCCGCATCTTCTTCAAGCCGCGCGCGGTGGTGGCGGTGCCGTCGATGGCGACCGAGGTGGAAAAGCGCGCGGTCATCGAAACGACCGAAGGCGCCGGCGCGCGCTATACGTTCCTGCTCGAGGAGCCGGTCGCGGCGGCGATCGGCGCGGGGCTTGACATTCTCGAACCGAAGGCGAACCTCGTCATGGACATCGGCGCGGGCACCTGCGACATCGTCGTGACCTCGATGGGCAAGGCGGTGCAGCACGACTCGCTGCGCGTCGGCGGGGACAAGTTCGACGCGGCAATCGTGCGCTACTTAAAGCGGCAGCACGGCGTGGTCATCGGACTGCGCGCCGCGGAGGAGCTCAAGATCGCGTACGCTTCGGCGTTCCCGCGAAAGGACGAGATGAAGATGGATGTGCGCGGGCGGTCGCTCGGCGGCGGGCTTCCGATCGCGCTGGAGCTCGGCAGCAATGAGCTGACCTATGCGCTTGCCGAACCGCTTCTGAGCATTGCCGAAGCGCTGAAAGACACGCTGGAACAGACGCCGCCGGAGCTTGCGGGGGACATTGCGACGCGCGGCATCTGCCTGACGGGCGGCGGCGCGCAGCTGTTCGGACTCGATCAGTACATTTCCGAGCAAACCGGCGTTTCGTGCTACGTGGCGGAGGATCCCGTGGCGTGCGTGGCGATCGGCTGCGGCAAGGTGCTCGAGGAGCCGCAGAAGTACGAGGGCGTGCTGTACGACTACCGGCGCGGAGATTATTACGAGGAATAAAAAGAGGGGACGGGTATGACGGAGACAAAGGGCAAAAAAGCGCTGTCGCTGTGCATTCTGCGCGTGCTGGAACAGCGCGCGAGCGAGCGCAATCCGCTGTCCACGCGGCACATCATCGAGTTTTTGAAGGAAGACTTCGGCATGATCGCGGAGCGCAAGGCGGTCGGACGAAACCTCCTGCTGCTGCAGGAAATGGGCTTTCCCCTTTCCACCTATCAGGAGAACGGCAAGGGCTATTACCTTGCCGCGGTCGAGCCGCCCGAAAACGAACCCGCGCTGCCGCACGATCCCGCGGCGCTCGACGCCTACCTTCGCGCGCCCAAAACCGCGCAGAACGAGCGCACGCTGAAGCGGCTGCAGGACGACGTTCCCGTCTTTGTGTCCGACACGGAGCGTCCCGCACAAAACGACGCTCTGTTCGACAACCTGACGCTTCTGAAGACCGCGATCCGCACCGGCATGCAGGTGTCGTTCCGCTATCTTGTGGCTGCGCCCGACGGACGGCTGCTGCCGCAGCGCGAAACGCCGGTCTCGGTCTCGCCCTACGCGCTGTTTCTTGCGGAGGGATTCTACTATGCGATCGTGTCGGTGTCCGGCTACGGACGGCTGCTGCACTACCGCTGCGACCGGATGGAGGACCTGAAGCTCACCGATCAGAAGGCGCGCGAAAGCAGCACGATGGTCGAGTGCCTAAACGGGCTCGACGTTGCCGCGTACGTGAACCGCACGATCTATCACACCGACGTCAGGGAGACGCATACGGTGCTTTGCGCCGAGCATCTTGCAGGCGAACTCTTGGATGCGTTCGGCAGCGCGGTGCGCTTTCATGCCGAGGGCGAAACGATCCGCGCGCAGATCGACGCGCCGTGGGAGCCGATCCGGCGGTTCTTATGCAACCATCTCCGTCACGCGACGCTGCTTGCGCCCGCATGGCGGCGCGCGCAGATGCGCGAGGAACTGCTGAGCGCGCTTTCCACGTACCCCCAAGAATGAATCGTTTACACTTCGTCCGCAAGTATGACACATTTTTATGGTATGGTAAGAATAGAGGTATAGCCATATGGAAAAGAAGGAATCCGGCTCCGGCGAACTGTTGGTCGCGAGTCTCAAGGAAAAATTTCAGCAAAAGGTCCCGAGCCGCATCCTGCGGGTGCTGCTGGTCGCGTGCGTCGCGCTGCTGCTGTGCGCCGCGATCGTCGGGATCATCTTCGGCTGCATCGCGATCGGCACCTGCCGCGCGCAGGCCGCGCCGGTCGACAGCGAAGCCAGACCGATCGACAGTCTCGTATCGCGTCCCGGCGTGCTGAGCGAGGACGTCGCGCTGCTCCCGCCGACCGCCGCGCCGACCGAGCAGCCGCTCGATACGCCCGAACCGGTCGAAACGCAGCCCGCGCTTGCGGCGCAGGAACCCACGCCCGACGTCCCGGCGACCGACTACCTGAACGGCAGACGGTTCCAGAAGGGCGACAGCGATCCGATCATCGCGGCCGTGCAGTCGGAGCTGATGGAGCTCGGCTACATGGACTCCGATGAACCGACCGAGTACTTCGGCAATCAGACGCTCGACGCGCTGATGAGCTTCCAGCGCCACAACGACCTTGTGCCGGACGGCATTCTCGGCGAAACGACCTATGCCTGCCTGTTCGACGGCACGGCAAAGGAGTACGTGATGCAGGACGGCGACGAGGGCGACGACGTCAAGGAGGTGCAGGACCGTCTCTATGAGCTCGGCTACCTCGACAAGGCGAACCGCACCGGCACGTTCGGCGAAAAGACGGCCGCCGCGGTGCGCGCGTTCCAGAGCGCGAACAAGATCAAGGTCGACGGCAAGGTCGGCTCCAAGACGCTGAACGCGCTCTACTCGAGCGACGTGGTCGGCAACGTGTTCAAGTCCGGCGACACGGACGAACAGATCAAACAGTACCAGCAGCGGCTGATCAAGCTCGGCTATCTGCCGGACAGCTACACCGTCGCGGGAAAGATGGACAGCAAGACCGTCTCGGCGATCAAGACGTTCCAGGAAGCGAACGGTCTCGTCAAGGACGGCTGCCTCGGTCCCGCCACGATGGAACAGCTCAACGCCAAGGACGCGATCAAGTACGCGATGCGCCTCGGCATGAGCGGCTCGGACATCAAGAGCGCACAGAAGCGCCTGCACAAGCTCGGCTACCTTCGCAGCGGGCAGGTGACCGGCTACTACGGCGAAACGACCGAGGAAGCGGTCAAGACGTTCCAGAAGCGCAACAGTATTTCGCAAAGCGGCGAGATCGACGAAAAGACGCTCGATAAGCTGAACAGCGACAAGGCGAAGGCGGCGGCGAGCGCGGCAACCCCGAAGCCGACCAAGACGCCGAAGCCGCACACGACGCAAAAGCCTGGCACGACGCAGAAGCCCGGCACGACCCCCAAGCCGTCGAGCAGCACGGGCGGATCGTCGAAGGGCGTCGAGAAGTTCATCTCGATTGCGCAGAGCAAGCTCGGCTGCAAGTACGTGCGCGGCGCAAAGGGACCGAACTCGTTCGACTGCTCCGGCTTCGTCTACTGGTGCCTCAACCAGGCGGGCGTCAAGCAGAGCTATATGACGAGCATCGTGTGGCGCAACTGCTCCAAGTACCGCCGCATCAACTCGATGAGCGACATCAAGCGCGGCGACGTGCTCGTCTTTAAGGGCAAGTCGATGGCGACCGGACACGTCGGCATCTACCTCGGAGACGGCAAGATGATCGACGCCTCCTCCGGCGCGGGTCAGGTGCGCATCACGTCCAGCTCCATCCTGAAGAGCTCCTATTGGCAGGAGCACTTCCTGATGGCCTACCGCATTTGGGGATAAAAAATCAAAGTCATTCGCCGGAGACGCGTTCTCCGGCGATTTTCTTTTATGCGCCGTTGGACCGACGGCGCGGCAGATCGCGCGGAACAGACGAATGCCGGGGCTGACGACCCCGGCAGCCCGCCGTAAGCCGAATGTAGCGGCTGACGACCTCGGCAGCCCGCAGGAAGGACAACCCCTCAGTCGGCATGTGCCGACAGCTCCCCTTGCACAGGGGAGCCATGCGGAGCGTACCATGCTGCCCCTTGCACAGGGGAAGCCATGCTGTCCTTCTGCGCCGCGGGCGCACTTTTCCGGCTTTTCCCATTTGTTTCGTTGACAGGCGGGCGGACAGGCGCGTATAATTATGAAGACAACATCGGGACCCGCATCGGAAAGGAGCCCTTTTATGAACAAAACCGCCCGCATTCGCATCCTTGCCCTCTGCCTCTGCCTGCTGCTCGCGTTCGCCGCGATCGGCGCCGGAAAGCCCGTCGCCGTACAGCGCGCCGTCCGTTCGGACGAGATCACGACCGATCCCGCGCAGCCCGAAGCGCCATCCGAACCCGAAACCTCGCCGGACGAGCCCGAACAGGTTCCCGACGAGCCGGAAGAAGCGCCTTCCGAACCCGAAGCCGTTCCGGACGAACCCGAAGCCGTTCCGGACGAGCCGGAGCAGGCGCCGCAGGGACCAGTCCCGCAGCTCGGCGCGGATGCGTCGGACGATGCCGACTTTGACGGCATTCCCGACCGCATCGACAGCGATCCGGACAGCAACGTCTTTACCGGCAAGCTCAAGAGCGGTCACGACGGCACGACCACGGTCAGCTTCACCGTCGACTTCCGCAATTTCTTCAAATCCAATACATCCTATCAGCCGGATCTTGCGACCTTCTCCGTGATGGGCGCCGCGCTTGCGTACATGGATAAGACGTCTGCGTACGATAACGCCTATCTGACGCTGGACGCCGAGCAGACGTGGTCGGGCGGTACGGTTTCGACGTCAAAAAAACTGAACGGCAGAGAACTGATGCAGCTGTTCGGTTTCCAAGATGTACAGGACTTCAAACTCTCGAGTGAGTACAACGACGACGATCTGTGCGAAGCGCTGATCGGGCATAAAACCGTGACCTATGACGGCAAAACCAAGGTCATCGTCGCGATCTGGGTGCGCGGCACGGACAGCAAGTCGCTCGAAGAATGGAGCTCCAATTTCCATATGGGCGATCTCGTTCGTTTCTTTGACGCATACGATTCCGTCGCGGGAAAGAACCCGCGTCAGAAAAACGACGACTGGACGCGCAAGACGAACCACCGCGGTTTCGACGTATGCGCGACGCGCATTCTGAAATACTATAAGGAAACGTATTATCCGACCTACGTGAAGCCCGCGCTCGACGCCCTACCCGGCGCGTCGCTCACCTGCTGGATCACCGGACATTCGCGCGGCGCGGCCGTCGGCAATCTGATGGCGTCCTATCTGATCGACGAGGGCAGCGAGGTCTATGCCTATACCTTTGCCGCTCCGTTCAACACCGCGAACACCGAAGCGTCGGCGGAGAAATACGACTGCATCTTCAACCTCATCAACAGCAACGACTTCATTCCGACGCTCCCCATGCCCGAATGGGGCTTCACCCGCTACGGCAAGACCGCGACAGTGGATGCTTCACAGTGGGCTGCGGAGATCAAAACGGCTACCGGCGAGACCTATAGCGATAAATATCTGACGGCAAGCGATATGAAAACGCTGCTCGGCAAGTTCGTCTGCATCACCGGCGAGAACGCCGACCGCAACAATCCGGGCAAGATCCTCGGCTGGCGCGAGGTGTACGTGTATCACTGCGGACATACGCATGAAGGCGAGACGGTCGGAAATTACCAGAGCACGACGTTCCGCGCAAAAGAAGGCGGCATCTTCGGCCTCGGCGGATTCTCCGAAAGCGATTGGAACGGTTATGCGACCCGTCTGAAGAAATACAGTTACTGGCATGACGGCGCCTGCGAGACCCCCGCATACTGTCTGCAAGTGCTTGTCGAGCTGCTCGTTCAGGTTGCGCAGGGCAATACGCTCGGCGGCGGCTGGAACTACCTCACGAGCAACAAGCTGGCGGACAAGTTCGACTTTGATAAGCAGAGTCTGATCAGTTACGCCTCCAAGCTCACCGAGCCGCACTATATGGACACCTATTCGGTGCTGCAGGCGCAGATCAATGCCGCGGGCGATCCCGGCGCACGGTTTACGACGCTTGCAAAGTATACGCAAACCGAAGAGAACGGCGGCCGTCCCGCGCATACGCATACCTATACCGATGTGCCCTACGAGGGGCACAAGCCGACCTGCACCGAGGAAGGGCTCGGCTACCGCTACTGCCTCTGCAGCGAGGCGAACGCGGATTACTACGACGACTATCAGAAGAACGTGCCGATCGCCGCGCTCGGGCATACCATGGAAGCGCACAAAGCGATCGCCGAAACGTGCCTGACCGAAGGCAACAACGCATACTGGTATTGCAGCGTGTGCGGCAAGTACTTTGCCGACGAGGCGGGCGTTACCGAGATTGCGCAGGACAGCTGGATCGTTCCGGCGCTCGGTCACGATTGGGGCGAGATCACCTGCACCTGGGCAGCCGATTACAGCACCGCGACGGCGACCCGCGTCTGCGCGCACGACGAAACGCACGTCGAGACCGAAACGGTTGAAACGACCTACGAGATCGTCACCCCGCCGACCGCAACCACCTCCGGCATCGGTCGCTACGTCGCGACGTTTACCAATCCCGCTTTCGGCACGCAGCAAGCAGAGATCACCCTCCCGCGCATCGCGCCGGCGTTCAAGACGGTATCGATCACGATGTCCGGCGACCTCGGACTGAACTTCTTCGTGGAGTTCCCCGAAGGCATCGATCCCTCCGGCAGCTATATGACCTTCACGGTCGGTACGACCGGTCAGGATCGCGATGAATTCGATGCCGCGGACTTTAAGACCAGTGCCGGTGTCAACCGGTATCGCTTCACCTGCCACGTCAACGCGCTGCAGATGGCGGATACCGTAACCGCGACCCTGTATTATACCGTCGACGGTCAAGAATTCACGGTGAACAAGGAATACTCCGTCAAGAAATACATTTCGTACTTCGAACCGTATTTCAACGGCGAGGCAACAAGCCCGTACGACGACGCGACGCTCAAGATGGTCAAATCGATCGCGGATTACGGTCATTACGCACAGCCGTTCCTGTTCACCTTCCACAACGTACCGAGCGGCACGTATGCGCTGATGCCCGGCTACACGGATTCCTACGATCTGAATGCGATTCGCGAAGCAGTCAGCGGTTACGGAATCGAAAGAAGCATCGAGAATACCGATATCGAATCCGTCTCGTTTGCGCTTTCGATGGAGTCGGAAACGTCGATCATTCTGCGACTGACGATGAAGAGCGGCGCGGCTGCTCCGACGCTGACCGTGAACGGTACGACGCTGAATCCCGGAGATGCGGGCGTGAAGCTCGGCAATCAGGAATACGTTCTGAATGCGTACGGAACGACGAGCGAAGGAAAGGCACGCTATGAGATTCGAATCAAGAACATCTCGGCGCACCGGCTTTCCGATGTATTCAGCGTCAACGGCGACGCGAACGGCGCATTCGAGATCAAAGCGGTCGCTCTGTACTACGTCAAATACATTTTGAGCACAGATGCATCGAACCCGTATTTGAACGACACCGATGCGCAGAACTGCGTAGCGGCACTCTATACATACTGCGAAGCCGTAAAGGGCTACATCGCAGCAGGACACTGAGAAAGGAGATTCCCATGGAACGGAAAGAATACCGTAAACTGGAACTGGAACTGATTGCCTTGCAGGAAGAGGATGTGATCGTAAGCTCTCCTGATCCTGATCCTGATCCTGTTACCCCTGAAATCCCTCTTTCCTAACGAATCATCCGCATAGGGTGCGGCATTCTTATGAATTCTTCCCCGCCCGCTTTTACGGGCGGGGTTTTTAGCGGTATTGCGCATGGATATGCAGATATTTTGCAAAAAACGAAAAAAGGGCTTTACCGGATTTTGCGCGCATGGTATGATGATATATAACCATGGAATACCATGAAAAAACAAGGAGGAAGCACATGATCATTTCTAAGCCCGCGATCGCGGGTACGGTGGAATCCAGCGACGCGCTCGTTTCGGTCGAGCCCGGTGACGGCAAGATCGAGCTGACGCTGACCTCGAGCGTAATGAACCAGTACGGACGGCAGATCCGCGAGACCGTGATGGAGACGCTCAAGCGTCTGGACGTCGACAGCGTGAAAATCAACGTGGTCGACAAAGGCGCCTTGGACTGCACGCTGAAAGCGCGCGTGGAATGCGCGGTGTTCAGAAGCTGTGACGCATCCGAAAAGGATATCCCGTGGGGAGGTGTCATCCAATGATCCCGAGGCCGAAACCGGAACGGTTCCGTCTGCGCCGAACGATGATGTTCATGAACGCGCAAAAGCCCGGTCTCATCAAGGACGCGTACATCTACGGCTGCGACAGCATCATGCTCGACCTTGAGGACGCGGTTGCCGAGAACCAGAAGGATGCGGCGCGCTTTTCGCTGTATCATGCGCTGAAAACGATCGATTACGGCGACACCGAGGTCATCGTGCGCATCAACGGTCTTGACACGCCGCACTGGCAGGAGGATATCCGCGTGTGCGTTGCGGGCGGCGCGGACGGCATCCGCATCGCCAAGTGCGAGAGCGCGCAGGATGTGCATACCGTGGAAGCGGCCGTGGAGGCGGCGGAAAAGGAATTCGGCGTGGAAGTCGGCAGAACGCTGCTGATGGCGGCGCTCGAAAGCCCGAAGGGCATTCTGAACGCGTACGAGATCTGCACCGCGTCCGAGCGCATGTTCGGCGTGGCGATCTCCGGCGGCGACTTCCGCAAGTGCATGCAGACCAAGCCCCAGCCCGACGGCGTCGACATGCTCGTCGCGCGCGGACAGATGCTGATCGCGGCGCGCGCCGCGGGCGTCCAGTGCTTCGACACGGTCTTTACGAACCTCGACGATATGGAAGGATACGAGGCCGAGGTGCGCCAGAACAAGGCGATGGGCTTTGACGGCAAGAGCTTGATCAATCCGAAGCAGATCCGGCTGGTGCACGAACTGTTCGCTCCGACCGAGAAGGAAATCCTGCAGGCGGAAAAGATCGTCCGCGCATACCGCGAGCAGTCCGCCGCGGGCGTCGGCGTCTTTACCGTGGACGGCAAGATGATCGACATCGCATTCATTCCCGGCGCGGAACGCACCTTGAAGCTCGCCCGTGCCTGCGGTTTATATGAGGGGGATCTGGTATGAAAAACTACGTCGGAAGAGATATTCCCGATTTTCTGCTTGTAAACGGCAAGGAAGTCTATCAGGGCAAGAACTACATGGATGGCAAGTACCTCAAGAAGGCCTCGCCGTGCACCCGCCGCTTTGAAAAGCCGCAGGAAAGCAAAATCGTCCCGACGCTTGCGGACGCGCTCCGTCAGTGCGGCGCAAAGAGCGGCATGACGTTCTCGTTCCACCATCACCTGCGCGACGGCGACTTCGTGGTCAACATGGTCATGAAGGCGGCGATCGAGGAGCTCGGTCTCGACAATCTGACGATCGCGGCGTCGAGTCTCGGCGCGGCGCATGACCCGATCGCGGATTACATCGAGCAGGGCAAGGTCGTCGGCATCCAGACGAGCGGCATCCGCGGCAGAATGGGCGAGGTCGTTTCGGCGGGCAAGCTCAAGACCCCGGCGATCATCCGCAGCCACGGCGGACGTCCGCGCGCGATCGAGGGCGGCGAAGTGCACATCGACATCGCGTTCATCGCGGCGCCGACCTCCGACTGCGTCGGCAACTGCCGCGGCATCGGCGGTAAATCGAACTGCGGCTCGATGGGCTACGCGATGACGGACGCGAAGTACGCGGATCACGTCGTCGTCGTCACCGACTGCCTCGTCGATTTCCCGAACATGCCGGCATCCGTCGAGGCGATCGATGTGGACGCGGTCGTGATGGTCGATTCGATCGGCAACCCGAAGAAGATCGCATCGGCGGCGGCGCGCATCTCGCAGAACCCGCGCGACCTGATGATGGCGGAAAACGTCGCAAAGGTCATTGCGTCCACCCCGTACTTCAAGGACGGCTTCTCGTTCCAGACCGGCGTCGGCGGTCCAAGCTTGGCGGCGAACCTGTTCCTCGAAAAGTACATGGACGAGCGCAATATCAAGATGGGCTGGGCGATCGGCGGCATCTGCGGTCCGATGGTCGAGCTTCTGAAGAAGGGCAAGGTCGGCAAGGTCATCGACGTGCAGGACTTCGACCTTGACGCGGTCAATTCGATCAACCGGACGCCGAACCACTTCGAGATGAGCGCAAGCCAGTACGCGAACCCCGCGAACAAGGGCGCGTTTGTCAACAAGCTCGATTTCGTCGTGCTCGCGGCGCTGGAGATCGACACCGGCTTCAACGTCAACGTGCTGACCGGCTCGGACGGCGTGCTGCGCGGCGCGCCCGGCGGACATCCGGACACTGCGGCGGGCAGCAAGTGCTGCATCATCGTCACGCCGCTGACGCGCGGCAGAATGGCGACGGTCTGCGAACATGTCGTGACG
Organism: Christensenella sp. UBA3792; assembly: GCA_002369195.1. Lineage (GTDB taxonomy): Bacteria > Bacillota > Clostridia > Christensenellales > CAG-138 > UBA3792. Next base: position 1,904 of record DFEW01000052.1, on the reverse strand, counting down.
GTCACCACGCCGGGCGACTGCGTCGACGTGCTCGTCACCGACTACGGCATCGCGGTGAACCCGCTGCGTCCCGACCTGATCGAATGTCTCGACAACGCGGGCATCCCGCACGTGTCGATCGAGTGGCTCAAGGACAAAGCGTACTCCCTGGTGGGCAGACCGGACGAGCTGCAGTGGGAAGACAAGGTCGTCGCCGTGCTCGAAGCGCGCGACGGCACGATTCTCGACGTCGTCAGAAAGATCAAGCCGTTCACGCTGGAGTAAGCGTTTGCTGATCCCGGGGAATCGCGCAGGCCCTTCCCCGGGACCGTTTGTTTCAATAGAGGATCGGAGGAGGAAAAATGGGTAATTTCTTCACAGCGGTCTGGGGGTTCATGCAGTCCGATACGTTCATCGGCATTCTGGGCCTTCTGACCATCGCTGCGATCGTCGTCACGCTGTTTAAGAGCAAAATGCAGCCGGCGATCGCGTTCATCGTCTTTCCGGCAATCCTTGCCGTGATCATGGTGCTGCTCGGTCGGTACAGCTTCGACGACATCGCAACCATGATCAAGTCCGGTTTCTCGAGCACCGGCCCGACCGCAGCGCTGTTCGTGTTCTCGGTTCTGTACTTCGGCATCATGACCGACGCCGGCATGTTTGACGTCATCATAGGCAAGCTGATGAAGCTCGTCGGCGACAACGTCATCGGCGTCTGCGTCGTGACCGCGATCATCGCGCTCGTCGGCCATCTCGACGGCGGCGGCGCATCCACGTTCTGCATCGTCATTCCGGCGATGCTGCCGGTCTTTAAGCGCATGCACATGCGTCCGACCACCCTCCTCAGGATCGCGGTTCTCGCGATGGGCGTTCTGAACCTGATGCCGTGGGCCGGTCCGACCATGCGCGCGGCGTCCGTCCTCGGCATGGAAGCCGGCGCGCTGTGGCGCACGATCCTGCCGATCCAGATCTTCGGCATCGCGCTCGCTCTGGTGCATGCGGTTCTCTCCGGTCTGCTGGAGAAGCGCCGCGGCGCAGGTCTGCACGGCAAGCTTGCGCAGGTCGAAGGCGAAGTCGACCTCAAAGAAGCGCTGCATGAGGACAAGGAGAACGAGCTGGCGCGTCCGAAGCTGTTCATCGTGAACATCCTGCTCACGATCGCGATCATCGCGATGCTCATCTGGGACGTGTTCCCGAGCTATGTGCCGTTCATGATCGGCTGCGCGCTCGCGCTGTTCATCAACTACGGCTTCTCCGCGAAGATGCACAAGAAGATCATCAACCTGCATGCAGGTCCCGCTCTGATGATGTGCTCCACCCTGATGGGCGCGGCCGTCCTGATGGGCGTTCTGACCACGAGCATCGGCGTGGACGGCAAGGCGATCTCCGCAAAGGTCATGGAGCTGCCCGCCGACGCGCTCCCGTCCGTCGTGCGCTGCCTCGCGAACATCGTTTCGTCGATCCTGCCCTCGGCGCTCGGTCAGCACCTGCCGCTGATCATCGGTATCCTCTCCGTGCCGCTGGCGCTGGCGTTTGATACCGACAGCTACTTCTACGGCATGCTGCCGGTCATGATCGGCATCGGTCAGGCGTTCGGCGTCAATGCGCTGCCGATCGCGGTCGCGATGGTCGTCTGCCGCAACTGCGCGACGTTCATCAGCCCGATGGTTCCGGCTACGCTGCTCGGCACCGGTCTCGCGGAAGTCGAGATCAAGGACCACATCAAGGCAAGCTTCCTCTACGTATGGGGCTTCTCGATCCTGTGCATGATCTTTGCCGCAATCTTCGGCATCATGCCGCTGTGATCTGATCAACCGACCGCAAAAGGGGTGTTAACCGCACCCCTTTTTCTTTTGCGCTTCTTCCCTGCGGGGCGGAGTTGGCGCTTGGACTGCGCGCAATGCATGGCTCCCCTGTGCAAGGGG
>DFEW01000060.1:12085-12818 GCA_002369195.1 Christensenella sp. UBA3792 | reverse complement strand
CCCCGGCAGCCCGCCGAAGAAAAAACGCCCTCCCCGAGCGGGGAAGGCGAATGGAAAGCTGCATTACAGCGTGAATTTGACGTGCGTCTTTTTGCCCTTTTTGATCTTGATGCCTTCTTCGAGCTGTTCGCGGGTGATGTTCATCCACGTATCGTCGACGCGCGTGCCGTTCAGTTGGATCGAACCCTGCTCGATCAGCGTGCGCACCTTGCCCTTGGACTTCTCGATGCCGCCGAGCAGCAGCATATCGACGATGTTGATTCTGCCGTCCGTGAGCGCGTCCGCGGGAACTGCAAAGGCGGGCATGTTCGCGTCGTCGCCGCTGCCGGAGAACAGCGCGCGCGCAGCGGTCTGCGCCTTGTTCGCTTCATCCTCGCCGTGCACGAGCTTGGTGAGCTCGAACGCGAGCAGTTCCTTCTTTTCGTTGATGCGGCCGGCGTCCCAATGCTCCATCTCTTCGATCTGCTCGATCGGGATGAAGGTCAGCATGCGGATGCACTTCATGACGTCCGCGTCGTCGACGTTGCGCCAGTACTGATAGAACTCGAACGGCGTGGTCTTGTTCGGATCGAGCCAGACCGCGTTGCCGGCCGTCTTGCCCATCTTCTTGCCCTGCGAGTCGGTGAGCAGGGTGATCGTCATCGCATACGCATCCTTGCCGAGCTTGCGGCGGATGAGCTCCGTGCCGCCGAGCATGTTGGACCACTGATCGTCGCCGCCGAACTGCATGTTG
>DFEW01000060.1:9401-12031 GCA_002369195.1 Christensenella sp. UBA3792 | reverse complement strand
GAACTGCATGTTGCAGCCGTGGTTCTGGTAGAGGTAATAGAAGTCGTACGACTGCATGATCATGTAGTTGAATTCCAGGAACGACAGGCCCTTTTCCATGCGCTGCTTGTAGCACTCGGCGCGCAGCATGTTGTTGACCGAGAAGCAGGTGCCGACCTCGCGCAGCAGCTCGACGTAGTTGAGCTTCAGGAGCCAGTCCGCGTTGTTGACCATCTCCGCCTTGCCCTCGCCGAATTCGATGAAGCGCTCCATCTGGCGCTTGAAGCACTCGGCGTTGTGGTCGATATCTTCCTTGGTGAGCATCTTGCGCATGTCCGTGCGTCCGGAAGGATCGCCGATCATCGTCGTGCCGCCGCCGATCAGCGCGACCGGCGTGTTACCCGCCATCTGCAGGCGCTTCATCAGCGTCAGCGCCATGAAGTGACCGGCCGTCAAGCTGTCCGCCGTGCAGTCGAAGCCGATGTAGAACTTCGCTCCGCCGTTGTTGATAAGATCGCGGATCTCCGCTTCGTCCGTGACCTGCGCGATCAGTCCGCGCGCCTTCAGTTCTTCATAAATCTGCATCGTTTTCCTCCTAAAACGAAAGCCCGATAGGAACGAATCTTATCAGGCCATTTTGCTGTCCATTCCGGCTGCACTCCGTCGAGGCGCCTTGCAGGGTGTTTGCACACCGTCCGATTGTCGGGGAAAAGTATATACGATATCGCGATGCTTGTCAAGGCGTTTTTGCACAAAACGGTTGGCAAACGCCGCGGCATGTGTTATACTATTATATATAAAAACAAGGAGGCAAACACCATGACCGTAGAAGAACTGGTTCAGCAGTACCAGACCGACAAAGCATTGCAGGACGAGGTTGCGGCGATCCTTGCGGACGGCAAGGTCTCGATCTCGGAGTTTTTCAGCTTCGCCAAGAAGCACAACGTCGAGGTTTCCCTCTCCGATCTGCCCAAGTACATGGAGCAGGCAAAGCAGCTCGGCTTCATTCAGTAACCGACCCGCCGTATACCGCCGGAGACCCCGGCGGCTTTTGGTGCGGAAAAGGAGAGAATATGGAAACAACGGAACGAAGACAGGCGGCGATCGAATGCAAGCACGCGGGCTATAACTGCTGTCAGGCGGTGCTGTGCGCGTTTGCGGACAAAACGCCGTACACCGAGGAGCAGCTTGTGTCGCTCGGCGCCGCGTTCGGCGTCGGCATGGGCGGCATGGAGGGAACCTGCGGCGCGCTGATCGGCGCGCAGATGCTGCTCGGCATACAAAACGGCGAGCGTCCGGTTCTGCGCGAGGCGCGCGCCATGCACCGCGCGTTTACCGAGCGCTGCGGGGCGTCCCTGTGCAAGGACCTGAAGGGACGCGATACGGGCAGGGTCGTGTGCAGCTGCGACGATTGCGTGCGTTGCGCGGTCGATCTTGCGGAACAAATCGAGTGAGGAGAAGAAGATGGCATATCGGGTATTGGTATTGAACGGCAGCCCCAACAAAAACGGCTGCACGGCAAGAGCGCTGAAAGAAGTCGTCGACGCGCTGCACGGCGAGGGCGTCGAAACGGATTGGATCGAAGTCGGCAAAAGCGCGGCGCGCGGATGCGTGGCGTGCGGATACTGCGCCTCGAACGGCAAGTGCGCGATTCACGACGCGGTCAACGACGTCGCGCCGCTGTTCGAGAAAGCGGACGGGCTTTTGATCGGCAGTCCGGTCTACTACGGTTCGCCCAACGGCACGCTGCTGTCATTCCTCGACCGGCTCTTTTACAGCACGGGTTTTTCCAAGCACATGAAGGTCGGCGCGGCGGTGGTCTCCTGCCGCAGAGGCGGCAACACCGCATCGTTCGACGTGCTCAACAAGTACTTCACGATCTCCGGCATGCCGATTGCATCGTCGACCTACTGGAATCAGGTGCACGGCTTTTCGGCGGAGGACGTCGAAAAGGACCTCGAGGGGCTGCAGACGATGCGCAACCTCGGACGCAACATGACGTTTCTGATTCGCGCGATCGCGCATGAGGCGGAGCAGACCGGACTTCCGAAGGTCGAGCGCGACGTGTTCACAAGCTTTCCGGACGGCAAATAAGGAGGAACTATGGATCCGAACATCACAAAACGCAACGAACTGCTGGCGAAGAAGGTCATCAAGGGACTGGAATCGCGCAACATGACCGGCTACTATGCCGAAACGAAGGAGGATGCAAAGCGTCTCGCGCTGTCGCTGATCGAAGCGGGCAGCACGGTCACGATGGGCGGCGCGATGAGCGCGCAGGAGATCGGCCTTGTCGATGCGGTCAAAGCGGGCGATTACCGCTTCCTCGACCGCAACGCGTATGCGGACAAGCGGCAGGCAATGCTCGACGCCTATGACGCGGACTGGTTCCTCGCAAGCGCGAACGCCATGACCGACGACGGCGTGATCGTCAACATCGACGGCAATGCGAACCGCGTCTCCGCGATCGCGCAGGGACCGAAGCACGTGCTCCTCATCGTCGGCATGAACAAGATCACGAGCGACATCGACGCCGCCATGAAACGCGCAAGAGGCGTCGCCGCCCCGATCAACGCGCAGCGCTTCGGGCTCAACACGCCCTGCGCCAAGACCGGCGCCTGCATGAACTGCAAGTCGCCCGACACGATCTG
>DFEW01000060.1:9212-9347 GCA_002369195.1 Christensenella sp. UBA3792 | reverse complement strand
CGATCTGCTGTCAGTTTCTGATCACGCGCTTTTCGCGCCATCCCGGCCGCATTCACGTGATCCTCGTCAACGACAGTCTGGGCTTCTAAGCCCGCAGCGGCTGTCAACCCCGCCGGATGGACGCGCGCAACCAAA
>DFEW01000060.1:0-9028 GCA_002369195.1 Christensenella sp. UBA3792 | reverse complement strand
AGCGAGACGGAAGGGTTGTCGAGAAACGAAAGCGCCCACGCATCACTCAAAAAACGACAAAAGACTGCGGAATGTCCGCAGTCTTTTTCGCTGTTCGGGATTATTCGATGCCGGAGAGGTCGAAGCGGTTCAGCCAGTCGGTCGCGGTCTCGCACACGCCCTTGAGGCATGCCTCGTCGAACGGGGTGACGAGGTCCGCGTTCTTCAAAAGGTCGGTGAACGTGCGGCTGCCGCCCTGGCGCGTATACGCCATGTAGTGCTTCCAGGCGTCGCCGCGATCCTTTTGGATCATCGCCCAGAACTCCAGCGCGACGGTCTGCGCGAGGCAGTAGTCGATGTAGTAGAACGGGCTTGCGTAGATGTGCGTCTGCCGCTGCCAGCCCTCGCCGTCCGCGTAGAACGGGATTTCGCCGTCGAGGCGCATCCACGGCATGTAGATGCCCAGCAGTCGCTTCCACTCGGCGTGGCGCTCCGCGGGCGTGAGCTCCGGATGCTCATAGACGATGTGCTGGAAGTGATCGACCATCGTGCCGTAGGGGATGAAGGTGATCGAGCCGGCGAGATGGCTGTACAGGAACTTTTTCGCGTCGGGACCGAAGAAGCCGTCCGCATTCATCCACGCGAAGAATTCCATGCTCATCGAGTGTACCTCGCACGCTTCCATCGACGGCCATGCATATGCGGTCGGGATGCGCTTGCGGTTCATCCAGTAGGCGAACGCGTGACCCGCCTCGTGCGTGACGACCTCGACGTCGTGCTGCGTGCCGTTGAAGTTCGCGAAGATGAACGGCACCTCATACTGCGTGAGTCCCGTGCAGTAGCCGCCGGCGCGCTTGCCCTCGGTGGAAAGGACGTCCAAAAGCTCGGAGTCGAGCATCGTGCGGAAGAACTCGCTCGTTTCCGGCGAGAGCGCGTCGTAGAATTTCTTTCCCTGCGCAAGGATCTCGTCGGGATTGCCGGCGGGACGCGGGTTGCCGCTGCGGAAGCTCAGCGCGGCGTCCGCGAACGAAAGCGGGTATGCCTTGCCGAGGCGCTTTGCCTGCTCGCGGTAGATCTTGTCCGCGACCGGCACGAGGTACTTCTGCACCGCCGCGCGGAACTGTTCAACGTCCGATTTCGTGTAGCAGTTGCGTCCCATGCGGTAGTAGCCGAGCTGCGTATAGCCGTCATAGCCGAGCTTTCTGCCCATCGCGTCGCGCAGCTTGACGAGCTCGTCATAGATGCCGTCGAGCCGTTCCTGATGTTCCTTGTACCATTTGCCGTCGGCCTGCCATGCCGCAAGACGACGCGCGTCGTCGCGGTCGGTCTTGAACGGCGAGAGCTGCGAGAGCGTGTAAACGCCGCCCTCGAACGGCACCTGCGCGGATGCGATCAGCTTTTCGTACTCGGTGACCAGCTCGTTTTCCTTCTGCATCTCCGGAATGATCTCCGGCGAAAACGCCTTCTGATCGATCTCGGCGTTGATGAACATCAGGTCGCCGTATTCCGCCGCAAAGTCGCCGCGGAACGGGGAGGCGAGCATCGCCTCGATCCATGCGTGTTCGTACTCGGCGATCTCGGGACCGAAGCTGTCCCAGAACGTGTTTTCGTCCTCGTAGAAGGCGTCGCGCGTGTCGATCGAATGGCGCACGGATGCCAGCGTGCCGAGCGTGTCGACGATCTTGGCCTGCGCTTCCTTTTCGAGAAAGACCGCTTTCGCTTCCGCGTAGGTCTTTGCGGCTTTCAGACGCTCGGTCAGCGCGCAGAGCGTTTGCTTGACTGCCTCGGGATCGGGGCGTTCATAAGGCATTTGGGAAAATTTCATTGCGATCTCCTTTCGGGTTTTCATCCTATTCAGTATATCATACATGGGAATGCGGCGCAACGGTTATTCCGAGCGCACGCCGCGGTTCTTTGCAAGCTGCGATACGGCGTCGACCGTTGCGGCAGCCGCCATCGCGGGGTCGCGGTGGATCGCGGCGGCCTGTGCGCCGGAGAGCGTGCGGATGTCCGCGACGATCAGCGTGTCGAACGCGAGCGAAACGATCTCCAGCCCGTAATGCGTCAAAAACGGCTCAGCAAGGGCGGCGGTCACGCTGTCGCGCAGCGCGTTCGCGTGGAAGGCAAGTTCATGCGGACGGACGCCGCCGTTGAGCAGCGCATGGAGCGTTTCGGGCAGGACGGAAAGCACCGCCGTCGAAAGCATGCGGTTGAGCGCCGTGCGCTGATACGCGTCCTCGATGTTGCCGACGACGCTCCGATACAGCGCGACCGGATCCTTGACGCGGTAGGAAAACACGCCGCCGATCTGCACGCCGAGGTCGAGGTCCGCGCCGATGTCCGCGTCGCGGATCGCGATCGCAAACGGCGCGGGGGTGTCGAAGCGCACGCCGGGGCATTCCTTGGTGTTCACGTAATAGATGCGGTGCCGGATCGGCTGCACGTCGCCGCCGCCGAAGCCGACGCGCGAAACGACGTCGCGCGCAAAACCGCCGAGCCCGCCGGGATGATCCGGATCGGCAAAGCGGTGTTCGCCCGGTTCGGCGCAGGTGTCGATGACCTTGCCCTGCGCGGTCACGATCACGCATTGCCCGTCCGCGACGGAGAGGATCGACCCGTTCGTGATGATGTTGTCGTCCGTGCGCGTGTTTTCGCTGCGCGCGCCGATGCGCTTGACGCCGCGGCGGATCAGCGTTTCGCTGTCAAGCGCGCCGCAGGCAAAGTATTCGCGCCACTGCTCCTTTAGAACGCTGCCCGCAGCGCCCGTAATTGCGCGGATGATACCCATGCGTTACTCCTTCTGCTGCTGTTTGCACCACGTGTTCATGACGAAATCGACCGGCAGATGCTTGACGAGCCGTACCTGCCGCCGCACCGGCGCGCCGAGGATCGACACCGTCTTTTTCTTATTGAGATCGCGCATCGCCTGTTCGACGACCTGCTCCGCCGTATACCAGCGGTCGTAATAGCGGATCGTGTCGTCGTGCACGGCGCGGTCCATAAACTCGGTCTTGATCCAGCCGGGGCAGACGCACATCACGTGCACCCCGCGCGTCTTGAGCTCGCGCCCGAGCGCGCGGCTGAAGGACAGCACGTACGCCTTGGACGCGGCGTACACCGCCATGTACGGCACCGGCTGCCAGCTCGAATTCGAGCCGAGGTTGACGATCGCGCTGCCGCTTTCGAGGTAGGGCAGCGAGAGCGAGCACATGGCGGTCAGCGCACGGTCGTTGAGGTCGACGATGCCGAGCTGGTTTTCGAGGTCCTCGCCCTCGAACGCGCCGAACACGCCGTAGCCCGCGGCGTTGATCAGCACCCGGATCTGCGGCTGTTCCGCCTTCAAAAGCGCGCGGTATGCGTCCAAGCTCTCGGGCAGCGACAGGTCGAGCGGCAGCGCGCGCACCTTCGTGCGGCACTCCTGCGCCAGCGCTTCGAGGCGTTCCTTCCGCCTTGCGATCACCCAAAGCTCGTCGAGCGCGTAGGCGCGATCGACCGCTTTCACAAATTCTCTGCCCATGCCGGACGATGCGCCGGTGACGACTGCGATGTTCATATGATTCTCCCTGTTCGTTGATATCGTCATTATAACCGAACGCGGCGAAAAAAGCCACGGCTTCTTTACAATTCGTGCAATTCGCATTACAATGGAAAAAACGGTCGGAGGATTGGCATGAACATCACGGTTTATCTCGGCGCCACGGAGGGCAACGATCCCGCCCTTATAACGGCGGTCAAAGCGCTCGGCACATGGATCGGCAGCAACGGACATTCGCTCGTGTACGGCGGCTCGCGCTGCGGGCTGATGGGCATGCTCGCGCAGAGCGTGCTGGAGAGCGGCGGACACGTCACCGGCGTGGAGCCGCGTTTCTTCGTGGAGGCGGGGTTCGTATACGACGCGATCGACGAGCTGATCGTGACCGAGACCATGCGCGAGCGCAAGGCAACGATGATCGAGCGCGGCGACGCGTTCATCGCGTTTCCGGGCGGCACCGGCACGCTGGAGGAGATCGCGGAGGTCATGAGCCAGGTCGCGCTGCGGCACCTCGACGCGCCGTGCATCCTCTACGATCTGAACGGCTATTACGAGGGCATGCGCATCCTCTTAAAGCGTATGCTCGACACCGAACTGTCCACCCCCGAAAAGCTGCGCGGCATCCGCTTTGCGGCGTCGCTCGACGAGATCGCCGCGATCCTGGACGGCGACCGCTGAAGGACGGATCCTCTGCGCATACAAATAGCACGGCTGCCTGTTATAACAGCCGTGCTTGTTTGTTTTTTGGGGAAACGATTCGCTTATCGCGCGTTTGCCATGCGGTAGATGTTCGCCATGTCCGCCTCATACAGCGTTTTCGCGCTGCCGAGCTTGCCGCCGGTCGCCTTGGCGCAGTTTTTCGCGAGCAGCAGGATGTCGTCCTCCGACGGCGAAACGCCGAGCTCCTTGAGATTCGTCGGCATGCCGATCGAACGGAAGAAGTCCTCCATCGCGGCGATGCCCGCAAGCGCCGTTTGCTCGTCGGTCGCGGCGGGCGCAACGCCCATCACGTTTGTTGCAAAGCGCACGAAGCGCGGAAGGCAGTTTTGATACACGTACCGCGCCCAGCTGCCCCACACGGCGGTCAGTCCCGCGCCGTGCGTCACGTCGTACATTGCGCCGAGCTCGTGCTCCAATCGGTGGGACGCGAAGTCGTTGGCGTCGTTGCCGCAGCCCGTGAGCCCGTTGTGCGAGAGCGAGCCCGCCCACATGATTTCGGCGCGCGCTTCGTAGTTGTGCGGATCGTCGCGCAGCACAACCGCATAGCGCATGACCGTGCGCAGCAGCCCTTCGGCGAGCGCGTCGGTCAGCTCCATCCGCGATCCGTTCACGAAGTAGCGCTCCATCGTGTGCATCAGAATGTCCGCGCATCCCGCCGCCGTCTGGTACGCGGGCAGTGTTTCGGTCAGCGCCGGATCCATCACGGCGAACCGCGGGCGGCACAGATCGGAGTTGCAGCCGCGCTTCTTGTCCTCGAAGGAAATGACGCTGCTGTCGCTCATTTCGCTGCCGGATGCCGCGATCGTCAGCACCGCGCCGACGGGCAGGCACGCCTTAGGCGCGCGGGTGTGCTCGTACAGCTCCTTCACGTCAAACTCCGGCTCCGCCAGCGCGTAGGCGATCGCTTTCGCCGAGTCGATCACGCTGCCGCCGCCGACCGCAAGAAGAAAGTCCACGCCGTTCGCCTTGGAAAGCGCGATCCCCTCATAAACCTTTTCGATGCGCGGGTTCGGCACCACGCCGCCGAGCTCGCACCAGCGCACGCCCGCCTCATTGAGCGACGCCTTGACGCGATCCAAAAGCCCCGAGCGCACCACGCTGCCGCCGCCGTAGTGGAGCAGCACGCAGGTGCCACCGAACGCCTTGACGAGCGCGCCGGTCTTTGCTTCCGCGTCGTGTCCGAACACGACCTTGGTCGGGGTATAGAAGGTGAAATCTCCGTTCATCGGTTGCCTCCTGATGGTTGATACCCCATTATACAATACATTTCGCACGTTTGGAAGCGAATTTTGCAACTTTTCGGCGGTTTTCGGCGTCTTATCAAGAGAGGGATGGACAAAATCGCCGGTTCGATTGTATAATATGCGTATCGAACGGACGGAGGATTCTGCCGATGGAACGACTCGATTCGGGGCTCGCCTTTCTGCTGCAGTACGAAAATATCGCCTGGTACGAGGACGGCGCGGTGCGCATTCTCGACCGGCGCTGCTACCCGCGCACGGTGTCGTTCGTGACCTGCAAAACGCACGAAGCGGTCGCGCAGGCGATCGCCGACATGGTCACCCAAAGCGCCGGACCGTATCCCGCGGCGGCGATGGGCATGGCGCTTGCGGCGCACGAATGCCGCGGTAGGAGCGAAGCGGAGCAGCGCGCGTACCTTAAAGCGGCGGCGGACTGCCTTTCGCACGCGCGTCCCACGACGGCAAAGCGCATGGCGCGCATCTGCGAGCAGATGCTGGAGGCGGCGGAGCTTGCTTTTAGGAGCGGCGCAGACGTTGCCGAGGCGATCAAGGCGCGGGCGATCGAGGCGAACAACAGCCGCTACGGCAAGATCGCGAAGATGGCGACGTACCTTGTCGACCGCTTTCCCGACGACGGCACGATCCTCACGCAATGCTTTGCGGAAACGATCGTCGGCATGATGCTGAAGGAAGCGCGTGCGCGCGGCAAGCGGCTGCGCATCTTCTGTCCCGAAACGCGGCCGTACTTTCAGGGCGCGCGGCTGACCGCCACGGTTTGCTATGAGATGGGGTTCGACGTCACCGTCATCACGGACAACATGCCCGCATTCGTCATGCAGACCGAGCACGTGGACGTGTTCACCTCGGCGGCGGACGCCATCTGCATGGACGGGCACGTCGTCAACAAGGTCGGCACGTTTCAGATCGCGATCGCGGCAAAGCATCTCGGCATCCCGTACTACGTCACCGGCGCGCCGGATCTCGTGCATCCGACGGTCGACACCGTCCGCATCGAGCGGCGCGACCCAAAGTTCGTGCTCGAAGCGATGGGCGTCAAGACCGCGCGCGACGGCGTCAAGGGCTATTATCCGGCGTTCGACATCACGCCGCCGGAGCTGATCGCGGGCGTGGTCACGGACCGCGGCGTGTTCGATCCGCATGATCTGCACCGCTATGTCGCGGACGGCGCGGACGCCTACGAAGTCGTGGTGTAACCGGAGGGCTTTTGAAAGGAGAAAGGGCAATGACATTCAACGTATATGAACAGTATTTTGCGGCGGACTGCGTGGCGAACGGCATCATCCGCCACGGCGCGCTCGTGATGATGAAGGTGACGAGCGAGAACAAGCACGTCCGCTACGACGCGGCGGTCACGTTCTTCCCGCACATCGACGAGACCGACTTTGCGGTCTCCTACGACGCCTATTACGAGGACATTCTCTACGAGGCGAAGGGCAGACGCTCGAAAAAACGCGAGGAGCTGCTGCTCGAAACCCTGCGCGAGGACATCGACGTGCTCGCAAAGCGCGCGAACGCCGTGATCCATTGGGACAAGCCGCTGCGTCCCGCGCGGCGCATGTGACCGCACATCCGCATCCGACCTCCGGTGTCCGGAGGTTTTCTTTTTTTGCGTCACAGTTTCGGGTTTTGACGCCTCTTTATAGGTGAGCGGCACATTGCCGCAAAAAAACCTGCATCGCATGCAACAAAAAGGGATGTTTGTGCGTCTGTTTATTGAGAAACGCAGAAAATCGACAGCCGGCGTCGAGATTTTACAACTCTGCAACAACTCGGTGACAACTCTGTGACATCCGCACGGTACAATGAATGCAGGTTCAAAAATCCACTTTGCAACGGAGGAAACAACATGAAACGAATCGCGGGAATTCTGGTTTTGATCCTGCTGCTTTGCGCCTGTGTGCCGACGCCGGAACACGAATTCGTCATCGGCAAGCAGGACGCCGACACGGATGCGGTGCTGTTAAAAACGCCGGAACCGGTCATAGGTGAAACGAATGACGGTACGGACGGCACGGAACCGGTCGCACCGCATGTGACGCTTGCAGAGCGCCTCGGCGCGCCGGAGCATTGTACGGAAGAGACGTTTTCAAAGAAGGTCCCGTTCGATACGCTGACGGTTCAGATCGACGCGGACGTGCATGTGCCGGACACCGAAAAGGTCGGCGTATACACGGCGACGTTCGATGTGCCGTTTTCCGAGACGCAGCAGAAAGCACTGATCCTTCGATACCTCGGAGAAGAACGCCCGTTCAGAATGAGGATCAAAGAGGGGCAGTACTGGCGCAAGTGGCAGGTTCAGGAGATCATCGAATATTACCAAAAGGAACTGCAGCGCGTCGATGCGATCGAGGACCGCGACCTGCGCGAGATCATGCTGAAGCAGGAAAACGAATCGCTGCAAAGCGCGATGGAACAGTACCGGAACGCGCCGGAGGACTGGGAGCACGTCGACTGGGACGGCGCGTACGCGAAGGGACGCGGCGAAAAGGCAAAGCACATCGTGCTCTACGCGAATACGGATCAGCCCGCGCATTATAAGCGGGTCGCGTTCTCGGCGTATGACTTCGAATACGGCGACGAGACGCAGCCGGTCTGCGAACGGAACGTCGATGCGTCGATGGACTATCGCGACGCAAATGCGATCGAACCGCAAACCGACGCGGAACGCGCCGCCGCTGCGCTTGCGGAAGAAGAACTGAACCGGCTCGGCATCGGATCGTTCTGCACAAAGAGCGTGCAGCCGGGCGTCGATTCCGACTGGCAGGCAGAAGGTGTCGAGTATCCGGTCACCGGGTATCTGGTACAGCTCTGGTACACGGTGGACGGACTGCCGTTCTATGATTTTCAGTCGTGGCACGGCTCGGACGATCTGATGAACCATCTGGAAGAGACCGGCGAGAGGGACGCCGAGGATTACAGCGTGTATATGCCGGGACAGTTCCGCGCAAGCGTCGGCGTGCGCGACGGGAAGATCGTATCGATCAACATCAACGGCATGCACAACGTCACCGGCTGCGTCAATGAAAACGTGCAGATGCTGCCGTTTGAGACCGTAATGGAGACGTTCAAAGAGCAGATCGCGTATCACTATTATACCGGCGACTGGGAGCATCCGGATTCCGGAAAGGGCGAGACGCTCGTGATCACCGATATCCGCCTTTCGATGATGCGCGTGCGCAAAAAGGATTCGCCCGAGGAATTCTATCTGCTGCCGGTCTGGGATTTTCAGGGCTACATGGTGCACCCTTACTGGCCGATGGAGGGCGAGGATCTCGAACGGCACAAGCAGTGGGCGGAGCCGCTGTCGTTTTTGACGATCAACGCCGTCGACGGAACGATCATCGACCGGAACAAGGGCTATTAACGCTTCGCGTTCGCATCGATGAAAGGCTTCATCGACGCGAGTTTGCACCGCCTGCCTATCGCCTGCGGCGACCAGGCGGCAGTCGGCGAAAGGTGTCAAATCCGCCGCGCATGTCGCCGGATTTGACGGATTTGTGCTGTAAAGCGCTTGTCATCCTGAGGAGCGATGGTA
>DFEW01000041.1:38173-38663 GCA_002369195.1 Christensenella sp. UBA3792 | reverse complement strand
CGCAAGCGGGGCGGCAGAAATCAGGCAATCGGCAATCGGCACCAGCCCCGCCCGCAGGGGCCGGGTCTCCCGGCCCGGGGTATCCATCCAGCCCGTAGGGGCCGGGTCTCCCGGCCCGCACGTCACGACGCGGCGAAACGGTTCCGCGGGACGGGGAACCCGTCCCCTACGGCGTGGATGCGTTGGCTCGACAAATCCAAATCTATACCGCATGGCTGAACTGTAACAGCCGTTCCGGAAAAGAATCCGCAAAAAAATCTTGACATTCCGGTCAAAGTATGGTAATCTAATCAAGCAAATTCGGAGAGATGTCCGAGCGGTTTAAGGAGCCGGTCTTGAAAACCGGTGACCCGGCAACGGGCCGTGGGTTCGAATCCCACTCTCTCCGCCATTTCTTTTCGAAAGGCCGTCCGGTTTTCCGCGGCGCGTTTGTGAATACCGTCTTGCTTTGATTCGGAGTGATACCCAAGAGGCCGAAGGGGCTCCCCTG
>DFEW01000041.1:35641-38091 GCA_002369195.1 Christensenella sp. UBA3792 | reverse complement strand
GCGTCTAAAAAGCGCGCGAGAGTTCAAATCTCTCTCACTCCGCCAGAAAAGGGTTGCTATCTTGACAAAGATAGCAACCCTTTTTACAATCTTGATAAGAAAACGAAGTAGGTGAACTAAATGATTCTTTTTAGACCCGTTGGTACAACCGAACTGAATTTGATAAAGCAGAGCAATTATAAGGAGTTTCCTCCAAGACTCCCTGAGCAACCCATCTTTTATCCTGTATTGAATGAAGAATACGCATGCGAGATAGCAGAGAAATGGAACACCAAAACAGGCGATGGAAAAGGCTATGTAACACGGTTCACCTTGGATGACGAATACATCGGGCAATTTGATGTTCATACTGTTGGCAATCATGTGCATCAGGAACTGTGGATTCCTGCTGAAGAACTGCCGTCTTTCAACAGTCATATAATTGGATTGATTGAAGTCATAAGGGAGTTTGGCTGAGACGTTACGAAATCTAACGATTTCCTTTGATTTGTTATAATAGCAATCTTTAACCATGAAAGAAACCTCTTTTGTCTGCCAAGACAGGAGAGGTTTTTATATTTGCTCTTCATTGAAAAGGTAATGCCAAAATGTTATAATAGTATAAAATAGTTTTGCTAAACGAAAGGAAATATGCTATGGGACTTCTAATTAAGAATTAATCGAATTATTCTGAAGGAGAAGTTTTCTATTATAGAAGTAAAAACAGATTATTTGGCGGTGTGTTTCTGTTTCGTCAACAAGGCTATTATTTGATTGCTATTTCAGAGGAAATACCAAAGCCAATCCATTCAATATGTGTGGAGGATGTTCTTCATTCGCCGCTATATACGATCGCATGGTTTTCAGACATTGATCTGCTTTTACCGAAAAGAATACATAAGATCGGAACAATATCGATCGACGAAGACTATTCAAATCGTGCTGGGCTATTAATCGACGGAGATGGTGTTTATCTTAGGAATGTCGGGCAAAGGGCAACATGGAAACACGAATACTGCTCGTTTACATTACATGACGCAAACATCATGGACGTATTGAGCAATAAGTATGTCCCGAAAACTTGGCGCTAACTGCTTTGCAATGATATTCGGCTTGCGCCGAGTGATATTGCGCTTCGCCCAGCTTAGGAGGCGAATATCATATCACTTGCTATTGACCGGGATCGGAGTATCAGTTTGGAGATGCAAAAAGCCGATCATGCTGTTGAAATCCGCACACGTTCCGACTATAATGAAAACAGAACGAAGCTGACAAATCGAGCGTTGCGGAGGATGCAGGCATGATGGAAATCAAAGAGACGACCGCTGCGGATCTCAAATCCGTTCAACGGCTTTGGGCAGACGGGGACGTCATGAAGTTCGTCGGATTTGCGGACGGACTGATCAAGACGGATGAAGAAATGAAAGACTGGTACCGGTGGATCGAAACCAACCGACCGCGCATCAATCACTACTCGATTTTTGAGGACGGAGTTTACTGCGGCGAATCCTTTTATGCGATCGACGCCGCGCATCGAAGCGCCGCGCTGGACATCAAGCTGTTCGGATTCGCGCGCGGACGGGGCATTGCCGCGGCAGGACTGTCCCATGCCGTCGAAGAAGCGTTCCGAAACGGGGCACAGACCGTATGGGTCGACCCGAATCCCCAAAACACGAAAGCGATAGCCCTGTATCAAAGACTCGGATTCGTGCAGAAAGCGTTTCCCGCGTATCTGCTTTCCGAAGAGGAACCGATCTCCGTTTATATGGAACGGAAACGGGACGAATGATCCGGTACGGATTGCAACGAAAAAAACGGAGGTGCAAGAATGAAACTCTCGGACATCTTTGAAGAAAAACCGGAACAATGGGGATATCGCGGCGATCCGTATTTTTGGGACTACCTGAAGGAGCGCGCGAAGGAGATGGACATGCTTTCGCCCGATGCGCTGGAGGAATGGATCGGCGCACAATACCTTGCGGTTACGGGGAAGGCGCTGACCGATGTGTACGGCGACTCTGCGTTCGTCGAGCAGTTTGCACACGGCGGCATGAGCTCAGGCGGCGTGAACAATCTGTGGTGGAAGAAAAAGGGGATCCCGCTGCTCAAGAGCCGGCTATCCGTGCGCTGAGCATCCGTGCATGCAAAAGAGGCAGCCGAAGGGAGACGTTTCGTAAGGAAGCTGCCTCCCTTCGGACTTTTTATGAAGGCACTCGGAAAAACCGGGTGTCTTTTTTGACATTTTGTATTGACAAACGCAGAAAAGCATGTATAATAATTATCGTTACATAACGATCATTATAATACAGGAGGAGGGAAGTGTGCGTGCCGCCAAAAACAAGGATCACGAAAGACATGATCATCAATGCAGCCATTGAGATTGCAAAACAAAGCGGATATGAGAGCATCAACGCCAGGACGGTCTCCGAGCAGCTGCACTGTTCCACGCAGCCGGTCATGTATCATTTTTC
>DFEW01000041.1:10658-35478 GCA_002369195.1 Christensenella sp. UBA3792 | reverse complement strand
TCCTTGGGATCGGCTTGAACTATATCCGTTTCGCCGTGGAGGAGCCGCAGTTGTTCCGTTTTCTGTTTCAATCCGGATATGCGGCGGAGCACAGCCTGTTGGAGATGATCGATTCCGAAGAACTGATCCCGGTCCTGGCCGCCATGCAGGAGGGTGCCGGATTGAGCATGGAAAAAACCAAGCAGGTATTTCTGACCGTGGCGCTGTTTGCACACGGCTATGCCAGCATCATTGCCAACAACGGTCTGGAATATAATGAAAAACTGGTCGCGGAGCACCTGGAACGGGCCTGGAACGGCGCTTTTCTCGCGGCTAAACAGGAGGAAAATGAACATGAAGAAACTGTATGAAAAGAAACCGGTACTTTTTGCGGTACTGTTTATCGTACTGTACTGCGCAGTGACCATCCCCATCCGGGGAGAGTACGGAGACGGCAGCATCCAATCTCTGCTCGGTCTGAGCGCAGTTGCCGCAGCCATTGCCGTTGTCAGCAGTCTGATCCCTCTCTGGAAAAGACTCGGAGTCGCTGCCAAACCGCAGAACGTCCGCCTGTGTCTGTGCTTCCTGCCCATGATCCTCCTTGCTACCGGAAACGTCTGGGACGGCTTTGTCATGCATTACAACGGTGCCGCCCTTTGGTATGCGATCGGCTCCATGGCCCTGGTCGGCTTTGTGGAGGAGATGATCTTCCGTGGTTTCCTGTTCCGCGCTCTGCTAAAAAAGGACGGCCCCAGGGTCGCTGTCATCGTATCGGCCGTGACCTTCGGGATCGGCCACATCGTGAACCTCCTGGCGGGCATTGCCACCGTAGAAAACCTGATGATGATCGTTTTCGCCGTCGCCTGGGGGTTCGTTTTCACCATGGTCTACTACAAATCCGGCAGCCTGTTGCTGTGCATTCTGGTCCATGCCATTGTTGACGTGCTCTCGATGGTTGCTGCGGAAACCGCCTGGGGCAGCTGGCTCTATATCGGCGCCACCGTCGTGATCGGCGGGGCTTACAGCCTGTATCTGGCGAAGCGCGTTGAGACGCCGACGATCCACCGTGTAGAATCGCGGAAGGAATCTGCATCCGATATGCAGAAGGTATGAATTGCTTTTGTCCTCACGCATAACGAGCATCGGATTTCCCTCCCACAAAACCCAAGATACAAAACGGCGTGACCGCAATGGTCACGCCGATTTCATATCCTTTTGACTGGGTAATTGCAAGCGCAAAGCAAGTTCCTTATGAAGTGCCGCCCAACGGCTGCTTTTTGCGCGCGATTCGGATGGATCTTCCGTTGAAAATGCCTGCACGGCATGGTATACTGAACGCGGAGGGGACGGATATGCGAATTTGGGCGATCTTTTGCGAGCCGGTTCCGTACGGCGGCAGAAAACTGCAGAAAATCATGCTGTATGAGAAGCCGAACGGCGAGACCTGCGCGTTTCTGTATGAGAATGCGGATGCGCAGATTTGCTGCGCCGACGAGTGCTATCCGAACCTTGCGGAGGCGCTGATCCGGTGGGACGGCGAACGGCATACGAACTGGACGGCGCTCGACGATCCGCTTCCGGGCTGTCAGGAGGATGCAATGCTGCCCGTGCGCGTCAGGGGACGCGACCGCGGCGAGCCGCAATGGGGCAGCTATGAGGTATGGATCGACGGCGCATGGACGCCGTATCGGGAGGCATGATGCGCATGATCGAACAATGGATTCTCGATCCGGCATTTGCATATCTGCAGCCGTACTTTTACAACCATCCCTATGCGCTGCGGCTGGAGCTCGGCATGGGCAAATCGCGCAGGGCGTTCCGCGAAACGGCGGCGCGGCGGGCGCGCGAAATCCATGCGATCCTGTTCCCGCACGGGGCGGACGCGATTCTGTTCAACGAGTGGGTCACGGAATGGTCGGACACCGGCCCGGCGCAGGAGACGGTCGACCCGCATGCGCGCGAGCATATGAAGTGGTATCTTGCCGCACAGCGGCGTGCGCTCGCTTTTTTGCTCGAACAGCAGCTGCGCCACCGCCACGTAACGGTGCGGAATCTTCCGACGTACGATGCGGAGGACGACACCGTCCGGCGCAACCGCGTCGTGTGCTATTCGGACGGCAGAGGATTCGACGATCCTGCGCTGCTCGACCGCGCGCTCAGAGATCGCGACAATCCGGAGATCGGGCTGGTATCGTTTGAAAACGACTGCATCCTGTCCGTTTATGACGACCGCGGCTGCGACGTCGTGTTTGCATCGCATGAAAAACTGCGCGCGTTTTATCCGCTGCTGGAGCCGTACTTCCTTCCGTACGATCTCGAACGGATGCGGGCGCGTTACCTATCGGACGAAGGGAAAAGCGGCAGGGAATGAACGATCTGAATAAGAACAGATGAACGGCAGACGGCTTTTGAAGCTGCCGGACAGACAGAAAGGGGAAACGAAATGAAACAGAAACGGTTTCGCGCGATCAAATTGCTGCATATCCTGTGGATTCTGCCGCTGCTGCTGATGCTGACGGCCGGCGTTCTGCTGTACGTTGTGCCGGCGTTCGAAACGGCGGATCGTACCGCGGTCGAGGGCTCGGCGGACTGGATGGCGCGGCTCGACGACGGAAAGCTGCTGTCCGAAGTCACACTGCCCGGTGCGCACGACTGCGCGACGGCGAACGTGCAGCTCGCGTTTGTGACCAAGTGTCAGGCGCTGTCGGTCGGCGGTCAGCTGGACGCGGGGATTCGATACCTCGATATCCGGCTCGGCGCGGACGGCGAGCGGCTCAAGCTGATGCACGGCTTCACGAACTGCACGACCTCCGGCTTCCCGTGGGCGGGGAACCTGTATCTTGACGCGGTGCTGAACGATTGCTATGCGTTCCTGTCGGCGCATCCGACCGAAACGGTCGTCTTTGCGGTCAAGCAGGAGCACGGCGACGAGAGCGTCGCGCAGTTTCAGCGCCTGCTGCACGCGTATATCGATCGGCAGCCGGATCGCTGGCTGCTGACCGACCGCATCCCGACGGTCGGGGAGGCGCGCGGCAAGCTTGTGCTGATGCGCCGCTATGCGGACGAGGCGAACCTCGGAACGGACAGCGGGATCCCGCTGCTGTGGGACGATCAGGGCGCGCACGACGATGTGAGCAAGCATGTTGCGGTGCATGACAACGGCGCGTATACGCTGTATGTGCAGGATCGCTACGCCTATGATGCGGTCGACAAATGGAACGCGTTCATCGAAGGGCTGAATGCCGACCGGACCGGCGCGGATGCCGCTGCGATCCACTTCCTGTCCACCAAGGGAACGGCAGCATACGGGCACCCGTACGCGTTTGCGAAGACGCTGAACCGGAAGCTGCTTGCGACCGACGCGCTGCACGGCTGGATTGTCATCGATTTTGCCGATGCGACGCTTGCCGCGCACATCTACGAACAAAATTTCTGATCGGAGGGATCGCACCGTGAGACATTCGCTTTTGCGCATTCTGCTGCTCGGCGCGCTGACGCTCGGCATGCTGCCCGCGTTCGGCTGTGCAAAGACCTATCGGATCGTGTACGACAACTGCAAGCCCGGCTTTGTCGACGCGCCGGAAGCGGCGCGGCGGGGCGAGACCGTGACGCTCAAAAAGGGGATTGTGTTCGACGAGATCCAGGATGTGATTCTGGATGGAACGGCGCTGCAGCCGCAGGGCGAGGCGGACGGCTTTCTGATCTACACCTTTATGATGCCGGATCACGACGTGACGGTCGCAATCGAATCGCACAACATCTCCGGCATCGAATAATCGGGAAGAGGTATGATATGCGCACTGTTACCATCATAAGAGCCGAAAACAACGTCGCGCCGAAGAGCGTATGCAAGGTTTATGTCACCGATCCGAACGCGACGGATGCGGCGATCGGAAGCGAAGCATGCCGCGAAGTCGGAACGCTGAACAACGGCGGCTCGACCGTCTTTGCGGTCGGCAGCGAGCCGGTACGCATCCTTGTCGCTGCCGAGGACGCGGAGCAGGCGGACCGGTACGATCTGCCGGAAGGCGACGCGGACGTGACCCTGACCGGCGAATGCGTCTTTTTGCGCACGGGGAACACCGCCTTTTTGTTCGACAGCAGCATCGCCGCGCAGATCGAAGCGCAGAAGGCGGTCCCGCAGAAAAAGAAGCCGTTCGTTCTGGTGATCCTTCTTGTGCTGGTCACGGTTCTGGCTGCGGCGGGCGCGCGGTTCGCCGTGAAGATGTATATGCAGAAAAAGAACGCGGATACGGGCGCGCACGATCGGACCTTCAAGGTGCAGAACCTTTCGATCACGCTGTCCGACGAGTTCATCGAGACGTCGGAGGACGATCTGGACGCGAGTTTCGAATCGGATTACTGCGGCGTGTATCTGCAGCGCGATTCATTCACCATGTTTCCGGAACTGTCCGACTGGACGCTGGAAGATTACGCGGACGCGATCAAGCCGGACGGCGGCGAGATCAAGACGCAGGACGGCATACCGTATATCGAGTACCGGTATACGAGCGAAGAGTCCGGCGAAACCTATTATTCCGTGATCGTGCCGGTCAAGGGACCGGACGCGTACTGGTCGGTCTTCTTTGTGACATTCATCGAAAACGCGGTTCGCCTGCGTCCGACGATCTTTCGCTGGGCAAAGAGCATCACATTTGACAACTGAGGTTTTCCTAAAGCCGTTGCGGTTTGCAGCGGCTTTTTTGAATTGCAAACATGTTGAAAACGAACGCGCGGCGGGCTTGACCGGTGTGCGTAAAATCGGTATACTGTATCTGTGAAATTTTACGGAAACGGAGAAAACGGTTATGTTGGATATCGCAATCATCGGCGGCGGACCGGCGGGTCTTGCGGCCGGGTTGTATGCCGTGCGCGGCGGCGCGAACGTGCGTTTATATGAGGAAATGTTTACCGGCGGGCAGATTGTCAAGACGCATCAGATCGACAATTATCCCGGCATCTCGGACGGACCGGACGGATATGCGCTTGCGGCGCGCTTCGAGGCGCATGCGACCGCGTTCGGGCTCGCGATCGAGTACGGTTCGGTTTCGGACCTTGACCTTTCGGGCGATCCGAAGCGCTTCTCGTTTAACGGCAAGACGGTCGAGGCAAAGACCGTGATCTTCGCAACCGGCGCACAGCCCAAAGCGCTCGGCGTCGAGGGCGAGGCGCGGCTGACCGGCCACGGGATTTCGTATTGCGCGACCTGCGACGGCGCATTCTATAAGAACCGCACGGCGACGGTCATCGGCGGCGGCGATACCGCGATTTCCGATGCGCTTTACCTTGCGAAGCTCTGCAAGCAGGTGTACGTCGTGCACCGCCGCGACGAGCTGCGCGCGAGCGCGATTCTGGCGGACGCGGCGAAGGCGGCGGAGAACATCACGTTCGTCTGGAACAGCGTGCCGGAAGCGTTTCTCGGCGAGGACAAGCTCTCGGGCATCCGTCTGAAGAACCGCGTCACCGGCGAGGTCAGCGAACTCATGACGGACGGCGCGTTCGTGGCGGTCGGCATCGTGCCGCGCACCGAACTTTTGAACGGGCAGGTGCGGCTTGCCGAAAACGGCAGCGTCGAGACCGACGCGCACATGGAAACGAGCGTCAAGGGCGTGTTCGCGGCGGGCGACGTGCGAAATACACCGCTGCGGCAGGTCGTGACCGCCTGCGCGGACGGCGCGGTTGCCGCAACCTATGCGATGGAGGCGTGCCGTGTTAAGTGAACAGAAGCGCGGCGAAGTCCTGCGCATCCTGAAGGAAACCTATCCGGACGCAAAGCCCGCCCTGCATTTTTCCTCGCCGTTTGAGCTGCTCGTGGCGACGATGCTGTCGGCGCAGTGCACGGATAAGCAGGTGAACAAATGCACCGACGTGCTGTTTCCGCTGTACAACACCGCGGAGGCGTTCGCGTCGCTCGACTTTGAGACGCTCGAGCCGTACATCAAAAGCTGCGGCGTCTATCGCAACAAGGGCAAAAATATCCTTGCGATGAGCAGGATCCTCGTCGAACGGTACAACGGCGAGGTGCCGCAGACGCGCGAACAGCTTACGGAACTTCCGGGCGTCGGACGAAAGACGGCGAACGTCGTGCTTTCGAATGCGTTCGGCGTGCCCGCGATCGCGGTGGACACGCACGTGTTTCGCGTCGCAAACCGCATCGGGCTGACCGAGGCGAAGGACGTAGAGAAAACCGAACAGCAGCTGATGGCGCACATCCCCGAATCGGACTGGGGCGCGGCGCATCACTGGCTGATTTATCACGGAAGGCAGGTCTGCGCGGCACAGAGACCGAAGTGCGACACCTGCCCGTTAAAGGAGATTTGCGAATATGCAGTTCATCGATAAGGCAACCATCTGGATCAAGGCGGGAAACGGCGGCGACGGATGCGCGGCGTTTCACCGCGAAAAGTACGTGATGAAGGGCGGTCCCTCCGGCGGCGACGGCGGACGGGGCGGCAGCGTCATCTTCGTTGCGGACCCGCAGCAGTCCACGCTTCTGGACTTCAAGCGCTACCGGCACTTCCGCGCCAAGGACGGCGAGCCCGGCAGGGCGGAGCTGCAGGCGGGCGCGAACGGCGAGGACATGATCATCAAGGTGCCGGTCGGCACGATCGTGCGCGATATCGAGACCGGCAGCATCGTTGCGGACATGAGCGAGGCGGGCAAGACGCGCACCGTGCTGTACGGCGGACGCGGCGGCAAGGGAAACGCGCGCTTTGCGACCGCAACCAAGCAGGCGCCGCGCTTTGCGCAAAACGGCATCAAGACCGAGGAACGTCAGGTCGAGCTGGAGCTCAAGACGATCGCGGATGTCGGCATCATCGGGCTTCCGTCGGTCGGCAAGTCGACGATCCTTTCGGTGCTGACCGCGGCAAGACCGAAGATCGCGGCGTACCATTTCACGACGCTGACGCCGAACCTCGGCGTGGCGACGCGGCACGGACGCTCGTTTGTGATGGCGGACATTCCGGGACTGATCGAAGGCGCGGCGGAAGGCGCGGGACTCGGACACGACTTTTTGCGGCACATCGAGCGCACGCGCATCCTCGTGCATGTGCTCGACGCGTCGGGCAGCGAACTGCGCGATCCGCTCGACGACTACGAAAAGATCAATGCCGAGCTGTCGAAGTTTTCCGAAGCGCTCGCCGCGCTGCCGCAGATTGTCGTCTGCAACAAGATGGACATCCCCGGCGCGGAGGAGGGCTTTATGCGCATCAAGGCGCAGCTCGAACCGCAGGGCGTCGAGGTGTTCGCGGTGTCCGCCGCGACGGTGCAGGGATTTGAGCCGATGCTCGACGCGATCCTGCGCCTGCTCGATACGCTGCCGCCGGTGCGCGTGTACGACGAAACGGACCTTGTGAGCGAGGCGCAGTACGAAAAGGGCTTTACCGTGCATCGCGACGACGCGGGCGTGTATGTGGTCGAGGGCGGCGACGTGGAGCGTATTCTCGATACGACCGATCCGGAGGACGATGTTTCGATGCGCCGATTCCAGCAGCTATTGATCAAGACCGGCATCATCTCCGCGCTGCGCGAGATGGGCGCCGCGGACGGGGACACGATTCGCCTCGGCGAATGGGAATTTGATTTTACCGACTAAGGAGATTTTTGTATGACAGGAAGAGAACGTGCCGAACTGCGCAAGCAGGCGAACACCTTGACGGCGATCTTTCAGATCGGCAAGGAGAACATCACCGAACCGCTCATCGAAGCGGTCGACGCGGCGCTGAAAAAGCGCGAGCTCATCAAGCTTTCCGTGCTCGAAACGAGCGAGCTGTCCGCCAAGGAAGCGGCGGAACAGCTGGCACAGGCGACGGACGCCGAGGTCATTCAGTGCATCGGCAGAAAGCTCGTGCTGTACCGGCAGAAAGAGGAAGACGCATGAGCATGCTGGAAATCCGGAACCTCGTCAAGAGCTACGGCAACGGACCGCGGGCGGTCGACGACCTGAGTCTTTCGGTTGAAGCGGGCGATATCTACGGCTTCATCGGACACAACGGCGCGGGCAAGACGACGACGCTCAAATGCGTGTCCGGCATTCTGCCATTCGAACAGGGCGAGATCACGGTCGACGGGCTTTCGGTGAAATCGCAGCCGCTCGAAGCGAAGCGGATTATGCGCTACATTCCCGACAATCCCGATCTGTACGGCTTTTTGACCGGCATCGGATACCTGAATTTTCTCTGCGACATCTACGGCATCGACGAGCGCACGCGCAACGAGCGCATCGCGAAGTATGCGGCGCAGTTTGAGATCGAAACGAAGCTCGGCGACCTCGTGAGCTCCTATTCGCACGGCATGTGCCAGAAGCTCGCGCTGATCGGCGCGCTCGTGCAGCAACCGAAGCTGCTGATGCTCGACGAACCGTTCGTCGGACTCGATCCGAAGGCGGCGTTCACGCTGAAAAGCATCATGCGCGAGCTGGTCGAGCACGGCAGCGCGATCTTCTTTTCGACGCATGTTCTGGAGGTCGCGGAAAAGCTCTGCAACAAGATTGCGATCATCAAGCAAGGCCGGCTGATCGCGTGCGGAGATATGGAAACCGTGCGCGGCGATCAGTCGCTCGAAGACCTGTTCCTGGAGTTGACGGACGCATGAAATCGCTGTGGATCCTGATCAAGCTATACGTCAACAGCGTGTTCCGCTTTTCGGTCATGCGCCGTTCAAAGGACGCGCGCGAGCGCCGCAACGCGATCATGGGCGTCGTGGCGATCGGCATCATCGCTGTGACCTACGGCTTTATGTCCGCGTCGAACGCGCTGGCGATCTTCCTGATGCAGGGCGTTTCGGAAGCGCCGTTTTTGCTGATGGGCACGATGGCGAGCGCGTTTGCGCTCGTGATGGCGTTCTCGCAGGGCAGCGCGACGCTGTCCGCGTTCGCGGATTTCGACACGCTGATGGGCATGCCGGTGCGCACGTCGACCGTGGTGATTGCGCGGTTTTTGGCGCTGTATCTGGTCGAAGCGGTCTATACGCTGCCGTTTCTGCTGCCGTGCGGCGTCGTGTACGCGATCTTCGCGCATCCGCCCGTCTGGCAGTATCCGGCGTACCTTCTGATGGTGCTGCTCGTGCCGGTCGCGCCGCTGGTCGTCGGCAGCGCGGCGGACATTCTCGTCGGCATGATCTTTGCAACAAGCAAGCATAAAAAGGGCATTACGACCGCGATCAAAACGGTATTCCTGCTCGCGTTCGTCGCAGGCGCATACCTGATGCCGCAGCTCACCAGCCGCATCTTTGCGGATGTGGAGGGCATGTCGCGCACGCTTTCGCGCGTGTATCCGCCTGCGCAATGGTTCGCTGCCGGCGCGATCGGCTCGGTCCCGAAGTTTCTGCTGTTTTCGCTCGGCTCGCTCGCGCTGTGCGTGCTCTATGTGTGGATCCTGAACCGCACGTTCCTTGCGGTGCACGACCGGCTGACAAGCGGGTACCACGTCAAGAACTACCGCCTCT
Organism: Christensenella sp. UBA3792; assembly: GCA_002369195.1. GTDB lineage: Bacteria > Bacillota > Clostridia > Christensenellales > CAG-138 > UBA3792. The sequence continues at coordinate 26,052 of DFEW01000041.1, read as the reverse complement.
CGCGGCAGCGGCAGGGGAGCATGGAGCAGGCGCTGTTTCGGATGGAACTGAAGCGCTTCTTCGACAGCTCGGCATGGGTGATCAACACGCTCATGGGGACGATCCTGATTCTGATTCTCTCGGTTGCGGGCGCGATCTTTTCGCAGCGCCTGATTCAGCTTGTCGATTCGATGGGCTTGCGCAAAGCGGCCGGCGGGCTTCTCACCGGCGTCATGATCTTCTGCGCCACGCTTTCGCCGACGACGAGCTCGGCGATCTCGATGGAGGGACGGTATATCTGGATGTCGAAGCACCTGCCGATCCCCGCCGATCGCTGGCTGCGCGCCAAGCTGTACGTGAACCTGCTGCTCGTGGGACCGGCGATCGTCGTGTGCGCGACGGTGCTGGCGATCGCGTTTCGCACGGTGCTTGCGCCGCTCGATATCGTCGGGCTGTACCTGCTGCCGCTTGCGGCGCTGCTGTGCACGTCCGTCATCGGTCTGTTCGTGAACGCAAAGATGGCGCGGCTCAACTGGAAAACGGAGACCGAAGTCGTCAAGCAGAGCGGCTCGGTGCTCGTCATGATGCTGATCTGCTTCGGCATCGTGGCGCTTACGGTCGTTCCGGTTCTCATCCTGCGTACGCCGTGGACGGCGATCGCGCTGACCGTGGTCGTGCTGATTCCGACCGCGATCATATATTTTCATATGATGCGCCATGCGGAACAAATACGATTATATTTGTAATATTTACGTGACAATTATGACACATGTATGGTATACTATACTGTACGGTGTATTTCAAAACGCGACAGCATTGGCAAAAGGAGGCGACTGCGTTGTCGGAACTGATCAGCATTTTCCGAACGGTATTCAACGTGTTGAAACAGCCGAGCGGATTGGCGAGTATCATCTTAGATATCCTCATTATCACGATCTTTTTGTATAAAGTTCTGGAATGGACGAGGGAGACCCGCGCCTATCAGGTTATGAAGGGCATCGGCCTTCTGTTTGTGGTATCGGTACTCGCACGGCTGTTCGGACTGACGACGATTTCCTGGGTACTCAACGGCATCCTGGCAAGCGGCTCGATTTTCCTGATCCTGTTCATCCTGTTCACGCCGGAACTGCGCCGCGTGCTCGAACGCATCGGATCGCACCGTATCTCCAAGCTTGGGGTCATCTCGGACGATACGGATACGCATCGTATCATTCAGGATCTGAAACGCTCGATCCTGCATCTTTCCAAACGCCGCGTCGGCGCGCTGCTTGTGTTTGAGCGCCGCTCCGGTCTCGGCGACATCGCTGCGACCGGCGTTCAGATGGACGCCGCGCTGTCGGGCGCGCTCGTCGAAAACATCTTCGAGCCGAACACGCCGCTGCATGACGGCGCCGTGGTGATCCGCGGTACGACGATCGTAGCGGCAAGCTGCCTGCTGCCGCTGTCGGACGACACGAAGGTTGCGCGCGAGCTCGGTACGCGGCATCGCGCGGCGATCGGCGTTTCGGCGGCTTCGGACTGCGTCGTCATCGTCGTGTCCGAGGAGACCGGCGCGATTTCGGTCGCGCGCGAAGGCAAGCTGATCCGCTTCCTCGACGAAAAGGCGCTGACCAATACGCTCGATATGCTGCTCTCGAAGGATCAGTCTTTGTTCGTCCTTCCGTGGAACCGCAAGAAGAAGGAGGAGGCGTAAACCATGACGAAGCAACAAAAGGTTTTCTCCGCGCTCGGCCGGTTCTTTAAAAATCTGTTCACCAAAAATATCGTTCTGAAAGTCGTCGCGCTGCTGTTCGCGATCATGCTCTGGGGCTACGTCCTGTCGGTCGAAAACCCCGAATACATCAAGCGCGTGCGCGACGTGGAGATCTCGATCGTCGGCGAAAGCTCGCTGAACGCGAGAGGACTGATGCTCGTCACGCGCGACATCGGCACGACGGACGTCGACATTCTCTGCAAGATCAACAAGCACAGCGAGCTGGACGAGTCGCGCGTTACCTGCATGGTAGATCTGTCGAACCGCGCGATCTCGCTCGATTCGGACGAGGACAGCAAGACCATCACGGTCGACGTTCAGGTGGACGTCGCATCCGATTACGGCACGGTGCAGTCGATTGAAGTGCCGTCCGTCGAGCTCGAAATCGCGAGACTGTCTTCGCGCAACAACGTGCAGGTTTCCGTCAAGACGTCGGGCAGCTTGCCGGAGGGATTCACGGTCGAAGTGCCGCAGAACCTTTCGCTGTCGATGCGCGGCGAGAAGTCGATGCTCGACCGGATCGTGCGCGGCGAAGCGACGGTCGATCTGTCCACGTTCCCGGTCAACGACCCCAGTACGCTCGCGAACACCTATGACCTCGTTCTGCCGGTGCGCTTCTATGACAGCTCGAACATCCTGCTCGAGGGCATCACGTCGAGCGACGGCGAAGCGTTCACGGTCAACGTGCGCGCCGTGGTGCGGGCATACCGCGAGTTCGACATCATTCCTTCGATCCAGATGCTGGAGGAAGGGTATACCTGGGATTACTCGCTCTCCAGAAGCAAGGTCATCCTGTACGGCGATCGCACGACGCTGAACCGCATCGATGTGATCACCACGGAGACGATCACCGCTACGCCGGAGATGCACAATACGCCGATCGCCGTCGACCTGATCCTGCCGGAAGGCGTCGAAACGACCTCCGGATTCAATAAGACGATCACGGTGACGATGATGGTAACCGAGATCACCGACTCCAAGACGGTCGCCGTCCCGATCACGTACCGCAACATCGGGCAGGACCTGTCGCTGACCGACAGCACGGTCACGACGGTCGATGTGACGATCTTTGGACCGATCAGCGCGCTCAAGGCATACGATACGAGCCGCATCAGCGCGTACGTCGATCTGAACGGGTACAGCGAAGGCATACACAACCTGCCGATCCGGTTCAGCTACGACGGCGCCATCGCGTATCTGACCTTTGAACCGGCGACCGAGACCGCGACGGTCGAGCTGATCGCCGAACAAACCGACTGACTGAAGGGGGCGATCGACGCCCCCTTTTCCGATCCCCATGAAAACGATCTATGTGAAAAACCTGAGACGCGAGCTTGACGCGACGGACGAATCGTTCGCCGCCGGCTGCTGCCGCAAACTCGATATCCCGCGCGACGCGCTGCAGTCGATGCGCATCGTGCGGCAGGCGCTTGACGCGCGCAAAAAGAACGACATCTTCCATTGCATTCACGCGGAGCTGACGCTGACCGATGCCGCCGCAAAGCGCGTGCTGAAGAACCCGAAGCTCGGCGCGGAGCCGGTGCAGCCGCTGACTGACGAACCGATCCCGTTCGGCGCCAAGCCGCAGGACGGGCGGATCATCGTCGTCGGTCTCGGTCCCGCGGGGCTGTTCGCGGCGTGGACGCTCGCAAAGAACGGCTACCGTCCGCTCGTGATCGAGCGGGGACGTCCGATTGCGGAGCGCGTGAAGGACGTGGAAACCTACTGGTCCGGCGCCATCCGCGAGCCCGATCCGGACAGCAACGTCGCGTTCGGCGAGGGTGGCGCGGGCACGTTCTCGGACGGCAAGCTGACCACGCGCATTCGCGATCCGCACATCGACGGCGTGATCGGCACGCTGATCGAATGCGGCGCGCCGGAGGAGATCGGGTATCTCGCCAAGCCGCACATCGGCACCGACCGTCTGCGCACGGTCGTCGGCACGCTGCGGCAGCGCATCGAACAGGCGGGCGGAGAAGTGCGCTTCTCTGCGACGCTGACCGGCATCGGAATGCGCGACGGCAGAATCGAAAAGGCGCTGATCCGGCAGGGTGGCGCGCAGGTTTGGGAGCCGTGCGCGGCGCTCGTGCTCGCAATCGGTCACGGTGCACGCGATACGGCACGGATGCTGTACGACATGGGCGTTTCGATGGCGCCGAAGGCGTTCGCGATCGGCGTGCGCGCGGAGCATCCGCAGAGCTTGATCAACGCGAGCCAGTACGGTCCGATGGCAAGCCATCCGCGCCTCGGCGCGGCGGAGTACCGGCTGACCGCCAAAAGCGGCGATCGCGGCGTATATACGTTCTGCATGTGTCCCGGCGGGCAGGTCGTGGCGAGCGCGAGCGGACCGGAACAGGTCGTCGTCAACGGCATGAGCAACTTTGCGCGCGACGGGAGGAACGCGAACGCGGCGGTCGTCGTGCAGATTTCGCCGGACGATTTCGGTACGCATCCGCTGGACGGTCTGCGGTTTTTGGACCGCCTGGAGCGCGATGTGTTCCGGCTCGGCGGCGCGGACGGCTGTGCGCCCGCATCGACGGTCGGCGCGTTTCTGCGCGACGAACCCTCTAAACCCTCTTTGGAAGTGACGCCGACGTATCGCCCCGGCGTACGCTATACGCGCCTTTCGGACTGTCTGCCGGAGTTCACGGCGGCGGGCGTGCGCGAAGGGCTTAAGGCATTCGGACGGCAACTCAAGGGCTACGACATGGAGGACGCGATCCTGACCGCGGTCGAAAGCCGCACATCCTCGCCGCTGCGCATCCTGCGCGACGAGGGCATGGAATCCGTGTCGCACAAGGGGCTGTACCCGATCGGCGAAGGCGCGGGGTATGCCGGCGGCATCGTCAGCGCGGCGGTCGACGGCGTAAAGGCGGCGGAAGCGCTGATGCGCATCTTTGCGCCGCTGCCGTAATCTGCCAAAAATGCGTCAAAGTTTCGTCATCCTTGTAAATATTCTTGCAACAAACGCCTTCGGGCGTTCTTTTTTGCGCCATAATGTGGTATAACGGAAGCAACAAATTCGGGAGGAGGATGCCGATGAGACGAACCGTTTGCCTGCTGCTGATCGCGTGCCTGCTGCTGCCGCTTGCGCTGCTGCACGTCAGTACGGGAGAGACGAAGCCGGTCACGGTGCGCGTGCGCCTGTCGACCGCGGATGCGGATTCGGTCAGCGTGTCGCTGTCGGGCAAGTACAGCGTCGACGGCAAGACCGTCACGGGCGGAACCGTCACCGCGACGATCGCCGACGGTACGGTCAGCGTCAAGCATTCCTCCGCAGGCGCGCTCGGCGCGTCAAAGACCTCCGTGCGGCTCGTGCGCGAGGGGACGGATGCCGACACGACGATCACGTTCCAGAACGCCAAGCACGGCAAGCGTGTGTATTACGGCGACTTCGTGTTTTATAACGACAACGGAACGCTGCGCGTGATCAACGATGTGGACATGCAGCATTACCTGTACGGCGTGGTCAGCGGCGAGCTGTCGGATTCCTCCAAGCCGGACTTTTTGAAGGTCGAGACGATCATCGCCAAGGGCTTTGCGCTTGCCGAGGTCGAAGCGCGCACCTCCAAGTATTTCGATGTGTACGATACGACGCAGTCGCAGCTCTATTACGGCTATGTCGCCTCCGATAAAAACACGATTGCCGCGGTGGATGCCGTCTGGAAGCAGACGCTGCGCTACGCGGGCAAGACGCTCAAGACGTATTACAGCACCGCGGACGGCGGACAGATCATCACGCCACGCATCCGCTGGGGCGGCAGCACGAACGACGGCGCGTACTGGTTCGGCTACGATCCGTTCGATCTGGCGGGATCGACGAAGAACCGGATCTTCACGGTCGACGGAGGCGCGCCCAAGACGATGGACGAAGCGCTATACGCGTACCTTCAAAAGCAAAGCGGAGCGAAGGAGATCGTTTCGGTCGACGCGCTCACGGGATTGTATGATCCGGATCATCCGGAGGGGACGGCGCGCTATCCGAGCGCGCTTGCACCGCAAAAGCGCTATGACTGGACGCTGACGGTACGGGACGGCGACGGCAAACAGAAGCAGGTTTCGTTTTCCTGCACGCCGGCGGAGCTGAAAACGGCGATCGCCGCGGACGCGACCGGCACGGTCTGCTTTGCGGTGCGCACCGCGCAAAGGGAATGGAAACTCATCTGGGGCGTATCGAGCGGACATCGCGCGGGGCTTTCGCACCGCGGCGCCGGACAGATGGTGAAACAGGGCTACTCGTACGTCGACGTGCTGAAATTCTACTATCGCGGCGCGACGCTGTACGATGAGAACGGGAATGCGATCGAATCGAACGCGACCTTCGACTTTACCTATGCGGACGGCGATCAGCCGTCTCCGAGCGGCTCGCCGGTCGCAACGCCCGTACCGACCGCAACGCCTGCGCCGACCGCGACGCCGACGCCGGATCCGAATCTGCCGCCGGTCGATCACCTCGTGATCGTCACGTCGACGACGCTGAAGCTGGTTCGGCAGCCGTCCGCGGACAGCGCGCTCGTCGCAACGCTCAAGCTCGGCGCGATCCTGTCCGTGTTCTCCGAGGAAGGCGGATGGCTGTATGTGCGCGACGAAGCGACCGGTGCGGTCGGCTATGTGAGCGCGGCGAACGCGAGCTATTACGAGCGCGATCCGGCCGTGCACCGGGAGGGCTATTGCAACGCGGACGATTCGAACCTGCGCACCGGTCCGTCGACGAACTTTGCAAAGCTTTACGCGATCGACAACGGCAACCCGCTGTATGTCTACTACCTGTCCGGCAAGTGGTACTATGTGATGGACCGCAAGACGGGGCAGGGGGCGTTCATCTGGAAGGATTACGTGACGCTCGGCGATCCCGCGCCGCAGGTGCTGATCGGGGACGCAAACGGCGACGGTACGGTCGATGTGACCGACGCATCGCTGATCCTGCGCTTTACGGTACATCTCTCCCCGATCGAGGAGGAACGGCTGCTCGCCGCCGACGTGCTCGGCAACGGAACGGTCGACGCTGCGGATGCGGCAAAACTGCTGCGAAAGCTTGTAAAAGCGGAATAAGCAAAGAGGGCTGCTTTTGCAGCCCTCGGTTCAGTTTTGGGGATTGCGCAAAGCGTCGCGCTTTTGATGGTTTTCGCGAATCTTCGCTTCCTGTCCCTGATCGGACGGATCATAATAGCGCCGCCCGAGAAGCTCCGTCGGCATGTACTGCTGCTGCACCCAATGGGCGGGGTAGTCGTGCGGGTACTTATAGCCCGTGCCCGCGCCGATGCGGTTATAGCCGGCGTAATGCGTATCGCGCAGATGCACCGGAACCGGCTCGTACACGCCGCCGGTTTCCGCGTCCTGCGCCGCCTCGCTCATCGCGGCGGACACGCTGTTCGACTTCGGCGATTCGCAGAGGAAGATGATCGCCTGCGAGAGGGAGAGCCGCGCCTCCGGAAGTCCGACCAGTTCGACCGCCTGCGCCGCGGCAACCGCCTGCACCATCGCCTGCGGGTTCGCAAGACCGACGTCCTCGCTCGCGTGCGCGATCAGCCGACGCGCAATGATGCGCGGATCGCAGCCCGCATAGATGAGCCGCGAAAACCACGCGAGGGCGGCGTCGCTGTCCCCGCCGCGCAGGGACTTGCAGAACGCGGACAGCATGTCGTAAAAGAGCTGATCGTCCATCTGCATGACCTTGCGCTGCCCCGATTCGGAGGCGATCGCGCGATCGATGCGCACCGTGCCGTCCGCATCCGGTTCGGTCGTCAGCACGGCAAGCTCCAGCGCGTTGAGCGCGTTGCGGCAGTCGCCGTTCGACAGCGCAATGAACGTCTCGTATGCGTCCTCGTCGAGCGCGATCCGCCGGGTGCCGAACCCGTTGACCGGATCGGACAGCGCCTGATCGATCGCCTTTCGGATGTCGGCGGCCTTCAGCGGATAGAACTGGAACACGCGGCAGCGCGAAACGATTGCGCTGGTCATGGCGATCATCGGATTCTCGGTCGTCGAGCCGATGAAGCGGATCGTGCCGTTTTCGAGCGCGGGCAGCAGCGCGTCCGACTGCGTTTTCGACCAGCGGTGACACTCATCGAGCAGAAGGTACGTCGGCTTGCCGCAAAGACGCAGCTCGTCGGCGGCATGATCGATCACGGCGCGCAGCTCCTTTACGCCGCTCGAAACCGCGTTCATGCGCACAAAATGCGCGCCGGTCGTTTCGGCGATGATGTTGGCGAGCGTCGTTTTGCCGGTGCCGGGCGGGCCGAAGAAGATCGACGACCACAGCGAATCGGTCAGAATCGCGCGGCGCAGCAGCCGTCCGGGGCCGACGATATGCTCCTGTCCGATGAACCGGTCGAGCGTATGCGGGCGCATGCGGTCGGCAAGCGGCGCCTGTTTTTTGGTTTGTTCCGAAAAGAGATCTGTTTTTTCCATGTTTGTATTATAACATGCTTGCAATCGAAAGAAAAGCGGTGTATAATATTTTGGTTCATTTTTGAGGAAAAAACAAGATTATCCGAAGGAAAGAGGAGTTCTATGAATATTCGCAACGTTGCGATCATCGCACACGTAGACCACGGCAAGACAACGCTCGTGGATCAGCTTTTGAAGGACGCGGGCGCTCTGCGCCGCAGCGAACAGGGAACCGACCGCATCATGGACAGCGGCGATCTGGAGCGCGAGCGCGGCATCACGATCCTTTCGAAGAACACCGCGGTCACCTACGGCGACACGCGCATCAACATCGTCGACACGCCGGGTCACGCGGACTTCGGCGGCGAGGTCGAACGCATTCTGCAGATGGTGGACGGCGTTCTGCTGCTCATCGACGCGTTCGAGGGCTGCATGCCGCAGACGCGCTTTGTCTTAAGAAAAGCGCTCGAACTGAACAAGAAGGCGATCGTCGTCGTCAACAAGGTCGACCGTCCCGAAGCGCGCCCGTATGAGGTCGTGGATGAAGCGCTCGAACTGTTTATCGAACTCGGCGCGACCGACGAGCAGCTGGACTTCCCGATCGTCTATGCCTCCGCGCGCAACAACATGTCCGGTTATGAACCGGATCAGATGGAAAACAACATGCAGGCGGTGTTCGACACGATCCTGAAGGAGATCCCGTCTCCGGCGACCGACACCGAAGCGCCGCTGCAGATTCTGTTCTCGACGATCGACTACGACGATTACGTGGGCAAGATCGGCATCGGGCGCATCGAGCGCGGCGTGGCGAAGCGCGGTCAGGTGATCACGCTGTGCGGCGGACAGGACGACCGCCGCCGCGAAACGAAGATCACGCGGCTGTACAACTTCGAAGGTCTGCAGCGCGTCGAGGTCGAGCAGGCGCAGGCGGGCGACATCGTGTGCGTCGCGGGCGTCGAGGACCTCAACGTGGGCGAGACTGCGTGCGATCCTGCGTGCGTCGAGCCGATGCCGTTTGTCAAGATCGACGAACCGACCGTATCGATGATGTTCCTCGTCAACGACTCGCCGTTTGCGGGCAAGGAAGGCAAGTATGTCACGAGCCGCAACCTCAGAGACCGCCTCTTCAACGAGGTCAAGACGAACGTTTCGATGCGCGTCGAGGAGACCGAATCGACCGACACGTTCCGCGTCAGCGGCAGAGGCGAGCTGCATCTTTCGATCCTGATCGAGCAGATGCGCCGTCAGGGCTACGAGTTTGCGGTTTCGCGTCCGAAGGTCATCCTGCACAAGGACGAGAACGGCACCGTTCTGGAGCCGATCGAAGAGCTCACCATCGACGTGCCGCAGGAATATGTCGGCTCGGTCATGGAAAAGCTCGGCATGCGCAAGGCGGAGATGACCGATATGACCACGCTCGGCGACACCGGCACGCGCCTTAAGTTCCTGATTCCGGCGCGCGGACTGATGGGATACCGCAGCGAGCTCATGACCGACACGCGCGGCAACGGCGTCATGAACCACATTTTCTACGGCTACGAGCCCTATAAGGGCGATATTGCCGAGCGTAAGACGGGAAGCCTCGTCGCGCACGAAACGGGCGATTCCTGCTCCTACGGGCTGTTCTACGCGCAGGATCGCGGCCGCATGTTCATCGGACCGGGCGTTCCGGTCTACGAGGGCGAGATCGTGGGCGAATGCGCGAGAGCGGACGACATCGTCGTCAACGTCTGCAAGAAGAAGCACGTCACCAACATGCGTGCGGCGGGCAGCGACGAAGCGCTGCGCCTGACACCGCCGACGGTGTTCACGCTCGAACAGTGCCTCGAGTTCATCGCGGACGACGAGCTCGTGGAGATCACGCCAAAGAGCATCCGCATGCGCAAGCGCATCCTCAGCAAGGAGCAGCGCATGAAGCTTGCAGCGCGCATGATGAAAGAATAAAAACGGAACCGGCGTTTGCGGGAGCGGACGCCGGATTGCATTTCGGGTTCGGATATGGAGAAGGGCACAAACATCAAACTGCTGCTTGCGGCGATCATCAGCCACGTCTTTTGGGGGTTCAGCTTCCTTTGCACGAGGGCTGCGCTCGACGTGGCGGATATGTACGTGCTTTTGAGCCACCGGTTTTTGCTCGCGTTCCTGATCATGAACGTGCTGCTGCTGTTCGGCGTCGTCAAGGTCAGCTTCAAGGGCAAGGGCAAGCGCATTCTGCTGCCGCTGCTGATGGGACTGATGGAACCGGTCGTGTACTTCATCGGCGAGGAATACGGCGTGCTGCATTCGACGACGATCTTTTCCGGCGTTATGATCGCGGTGATCCCGATTGTCTCGATCTTTGCGGCGTGGCCGATCCTGAAGGAGCGCCCGACGCTCGGTCAGGTGCTGTTCAGCTTCCTGTCAGTCGGCGGCGTGATCGGTATCGGCCTACTGAACAAGAGCTCCGGCACGCTCGACTGGATCGGCGTTGCGGGACTGATCGTTGCGGTGCTTTCCGCGGCGGCATACGGCGTGATCGACCGCGGCACCTCCGCCGAGTTTACGGCGTTCGAACGCACCTATATGATGATCGGCATGGGCGCCGTATGCTTCACACCGATCGCGCTCGCACGCGTGCGGTTCCATCTCGGCGCGTTCACGCAGCCGCTGGGAACGTGGAGCTATCTCGGCTCGATTCTGTTCCTCGGCGTGTGCTGCTCGGTCATCAGCTACTTTTTGCTGTCCTATATGGCGACGTACATGACGGTCACGCGATCGGCGGCGTACGCCAACCTGACCACCGCCGTTTCCGTGTTCGCCGGCGCGGTATTTTTGAAGGAACCGCTGTCGTGGCTCGGCGTGCTGTTTTGCGCGGTGATCCTCGTCGGTATCTTCGGCGTGCAGGTCACGGCGCGGAAAGGCGAGTCCGCACGTGTGAAAACCGAATAGCATAAGGGACGGGGGGACGTGCTCCTCCGTTTTTTTCAAAAAACAGTTGAACGGCGTACGCCGGTATGGTATACTGCGGCAAGGGGAAAAATAAGGGGGATCACGTATGAGAAAAGACGGCAGACGCGTAAAGACGGCGCAGCCGATGTATCAGGTTGCGGCGCACATCATGGACCAGCGCTGCGACGCAATGAACATGATGGAGATCGACGTTCCGATCGAACCGATGCAGGCGTACCTGAATAAAAAGCGCGCCGAGGGCAAGGAATACTCGCACCTCGGTCTCGTGCTTGCGGCGTTCGTGCGCACGGTCGCGGAGTACCCGATCATCAACCGCTTCGTCGTGAACAAGACGATCTATGCCCGAAACGAAATTGCGGTCGGCATGGTGGTCTTAAAACCCGGTGAAACCGAGGGCACGATGAATAAGATGTTCTTCAAACCGGAATACACGATCGACGAAGTCCATCAGGCGCTCGACAAATACGTGCAGGAGAACCGCGCAACCGGCGATACGAACTCGACCGACGACATCATCCGAAAGCTTTTGAAGGTGCCGGGACTTTGCCGGCTCGGCGTCTGCATTTTCAAAGCGATGGACAAGTTCGGGCTTCTGCCCAAGAGCATTATCGACGCAAGCCCGTTCCACTGCTCGATGACGATCACGAACCTCGCGAGCATCCGCACCAACGCGATCTATCATCACGTGTACAACTTTGGTACGACGACGATGATCATGGCGATGGGCATCCCGCGCGAGTTCCCGACCCGCAAAAAGGGCGAGATCGTGTTCGAAAAGTGCATCCCGATCGGCTTTGTCATGGACGAGCGCGTTTGTTCCGGCTCGCAGTATGTCGTCGCAAGCCGGAAGCTGCTGAACTATCTGAAGCATCCGGAACTGCTGGAAGTGCCGCCCGAAACGGTCGTGCAGGACATTCCGTAAGCCGCGTACATTTTTCACCTCAATTTGATCGATCACGGAGCAGTTGCATGCGGCTGCCCCGTTTTCGTTCTGAAAAAAATTTCCGAAGCATGAAACCGATCCGACCTTCATTACGGCATGATAGATGACGGATATATCAGTCTGAACAAAAGGAGAGCGACTTTGGAAGATCGTGAGATTGTGGAGCTGCTGCAGCAAAGAGATCCGGCAGGCGTCCGCGCGGCACAGGAGAAATACGGAGCGCTTTTGAGACGGCTTGCGGGACGCATCCTGTTCGATGCCCGCGACGCCGAGGAGTGTGTGAACGATGCCCTGCTGCGCATCTGGCAGGTGATTCCGCCCAACAAACCGGATTCGCTCGGCGCGTTTTTGAGCGTGGTCGTGCGCCAGAATGCGCTGGATCGCCGACGCCGGCAGACAGCGGAGAAACGGGGCGGAACGGAGTACGATCTGTCCCTGGATGAATTGCAGGATTGCGTCGGCGGAACGGATGATGTTTCGGATATCGCATTGACGGACGCGTTGAACCGGTATCTGCGCACGCTCTCCGTACCGATGCGAAGTGCGTTTCTGCGCCGCTACTTTTCCGCGGAGTCCGTCAGGGAGATCGCAGAGTCGCTCGGATGCAGCGAGCAGAAAATCAAAAGCATGCTGTTCCGCTGCAGAAAAGGTCTCAGAAAGTTCTTGAAACAGGAGGGATTCGACGTATGAATCGGGAGCAGCTGATGCAGGCCCTGGGCAATGTGGATGAGAGTCTCATTGCCGAGGCGATAAGCTGTCAAAAAGCAGCGCCGCGCCGCAACAAGTGGGTGATCGCGCTGCTGATCGTCATCGGCGTGGTCGCTTCTACGGCGTGCGGGTTTATCATCGCCATACGTTCCGGCGTAACAATTACGCGCGAAGCCGTTGATCCGGAAGATCTTATGTGGGAAACCGTTTTGAAGGAAGAGCCGTATGCCAACGAAATGGAGTATGCCGTGTGGGAGGTGCAGGATAATCCGGTCACCGAAGAGATCCGGGTACAGCTCGAGGATATGGAGGGAAAGACGGAGTACAGGCGCCGTGCATTCTCGTCCGTCAGCGAGATGGAGGACGCTTACGGTATCCGGTTGCTGAAGCCGGACAGTGAAGAATTCAACGTGCAGGCATGGCTCACCTTTATAGAGCCGGAGGATCATGCAGGCGGCGGCGCACATTTGACCGGTACCTGGAACGTATGGGACGAGGATATATTGCTGAGTATCGATTTTTCCTATACGATGCACACGTCGGAGTTTCCGTTCGGCGCAGGCACCGCTCTGAAGAAGATCGAGAAAAGCGGCGCATATACAATCAAAAGCATCGGCGAAGTCGCCAGACTGACCTCCGGCCTGATTGAGCAGGACGGAAAGGAGGAACGGCGGGTCATGGCATACTTCTCCCACAACGGGATCAGCTATCTCATTACCGCGTTTCAGGAAGGAGAGCGGGCGGTCACAATCGAATTGCTCTGTGACTGGCTGGAAACGCTGCACGAGTGATCGCACGCAAAACATTGGATTCGCCCGCCTGTCGGCGGGCTTTTTTCATGCCCTCCGACCACAAGATACGCTGAAAAATTCTTGTAAATGTTGTATTTTCTTCTATATTATTATTTACAAATACTACATGTTGTGGTATACTGATGTGGTATGTTGAGAGGAGATTAGACCAGTGCGGATCAAGGGACTCGAATTGCATGCATTTCGCAATTACACGGAGCTGGAGCTGTATCCGGAGCCGGGTCTCAACGTGTTGTCCGGGTTGAACGCCGAGGGCAAAACGAACGTTCTGGAATCCATCTTCCTGTGCGCGCTGGGCAGAAGTCACCGCACCCCGCACGATGCCGATCTTCTGATGGAGGGACAGGCGGAGGGCAGCGTCGCGCTTCTGATCGAGACGCGCGGCGGCACGCGGTCGATCCGCATCGAGCTTTGCCGCGGCGAGCGCAAACGCGTGTATCTGGACGATGCGCCGCTGTCCCGCTCGGGCGAGCTGATGGGCTGCCTGAACGTCGTGATGTTCTCGCCGGAGGATCTGCAGCTTGTCAAGGACGGACCGCAGGAACGGCGCCGGTTCCTCGACATGGAGCTTTCGCAGCTCAAGCCCGCGTACTACTACGCGCTGCAGCAGTACAATCAGGCGCTCAAACAGCGCAATCTGCTGCTCAAGGAGGAGAACATCGCCTACGACATGATCGAGCTGTGGGACGAGCAGCTTTCAAAGCTTGGCGCGACGATCATGCAGAACCGCGCATCGTTTGTCGAGGAGCTTTCGCAAAACGCGCATACGCTGCACGCGAAGATGAGCGGCACGAAGGAGATCCTCGAAACGGTCTATCAGCCGACGGTGCCGGTGCAGGAATTCGACGATTTGAGAGAGACGCTGACCGAGCAGCTGGCCGACCGGCTGGAGCGCGACATCTACCGCGGCTTCACCTCGATCGGTCCGCACCGCGACGACCTGCAGCTGCTGCTCAACGGGCGCGATCTGCGCGTGTACGGTTCGCAGGGACAGCAGAGGACCGCGGCACTCTCGCTGAAGCTTTCGGAGATCGATCTGGTGCGGCGCGTGCGCGGCGAGCGTCCGGTGCTGCTGCTGGACGATGTGTTTTCCGAACTCGACGGCGAGCGGCAGGCGCGGCTTTTGGAGGTCGTGTCGGACTGTCAGACGTTTGTCACCTGCACGCATCTGGAAGAGTTTGTAAAAGCGGGCGCGCTGCGCATGCAGGTGTACCGCGTATCCAAAGGAAAGGTGGTGGAGGAGTAATGCTGCTGCATATCGGCGAAAACCGCTTTGTGCCGCTCGAGGACGTGATCGCGATCCGTCCGGCGCAGCAGGCGACGGCGGAAACGGAGCGCATGATCCGCGACTGCGTGGAGGCGGGGCATTATTACCCGAGCTACGGACGCCCGAAGGCGTACGTGATCTGCTCGCGCGAGGGCACGACCTACGTGTACGCGGCGGCGACCGCGGTGGAGACGCTGAAGGAGCGTCTCGATGAACGGAAATCTTAAAGTGTAACATAGAGAAACGGAGAGTAGAATGGAAGATTTGCAACACGAAGTGAGCGCCAATTACGACGCATCACAGATTCAGGTTCTGGAGGGGCTCGAGGCGGTTCGCCGCCGTCCGGGCATGTACATCGGATCGACCGATTCGAGAGGACTGCATCATCTCGTCTACGAGCTCGTCGACAACTCGATCGACGAGGCGATGGCGGGCTTCTGCGACCATGTGAACATCGTGATCCACAACGGCGAGACGGTGACCGTGTCCGACAACGGACGCGGCATTCCGGTCGGCTATCACGAAAAGACAGGCAAGGACGCGCTGGAAGTTGCATTGACGATCCTGCATGCGGGCGGCAAGTTCGGCGGCGG
>DFEW01000041.1:0-10581 GCA_002369195.1 Christensenella sp. UBA3792 | reverse complement strand
GCGGGGGCTACAAGGTCTCCGGCGGTCTGCACGGCGTCGGTCTTTCGTGCGTCAATGCGCTGTCCGAAACGCTCGTCGTCGAGGTGCGCAGAAACGGCAAGATCTATCGGCAGGAATACAAGCGCGGCATTCCGGTGACCAAGGTCGAGGTTGTCGGCGAATGTGCCGAAGACGATACCGGCACGAGCGTCACGTTCCATCCGGACGCGGAGATCTTCGACGAGGTCAAGTTCGAGTTCGATAAGCTCAAATCCCGCCTGCGCGAGCTTGCATTTTTGAACGCGGGCGTCCGCATCACGGCGATCGACGAGCGCGAGGAGCCAAAGCTGGAACGCGATTACTGCTTCGAGGGCGGCATTCGCTCGTTCGTCTCGCACTACAACAAGAACAAAGAGGTTCTGCATCAGGACCCGATCTATTTCTCCGCAAAGCGCATGGAGAACGGCGAGGAGACCGCCACGGTCGAGATCGCGATGCAGTACAACGACGGCTACAACGAGGATATCTACACCTACGCGAACAACATCAACACGCACGAGGGCGGCGCGCATCTGGACGGCTTCAAGCAGGCGCTGACCCGCGCGGTCAACGACTACGCAAAGCGCGCGAACCTCTTCAAGGAGAAGGACGGCTCGGTTTCCGGCGAGGACATCCGCGAGGGACTGACCGCCGTCATCTCCGTCAAGCTGCAGGAGCCGCAGTTCGAGGGACAGACCAAGACGAAGCTCGGCAATGCGGACATCCGCCCGCTTGTGAGCAACACGGTCTATAAGGGACTGTCCGAATTTTTGGACGAGAACCCGTCGATCGGCAGGATGATCGTCGACAAGTGCCTGATGGCGTCGCGCGCAAGGGAAGCGGCCCGCAAGGCGCGCGATCTGACGCGGCGCAAGACCGCGCTCGATTCGACGGCGCTGCCCGGCAAGCTCAGTGACTGCACAGAGAAGGACGCGTCGCTGTGCGAGATCTTCCTCGTCGAGGGCGATTCCGCAGGCGGTTCGGCGAAGATGGGCAGAAACCCGAAGTATCAGGCGATCCTTCCTCTGCGCGGCAAGATCCTGAACGTCGAAAAGGCGCGTCTCGACCGCATGCTTTCGAGCGATGCGATCAAGTACATGATCACGGCGTTCGGCGCGGGCATCGATACGGAGTTCGACATTTCAAAGCTGCGCTACCACAAGATCATCTGCATGACCGATGCGGACGTCGACGGCAGCCATATCCGGATCCTGCTTCTCACGTTCTTCTACCGGCACATGCGTCCGCTGGTCGACGAAGGATATGTCTACATCGCGCAGCCGCCGCTGTACCGCGTCAAGCGCGGCAAGCAGCAGTGGTACGTGTATTCCGACGAGGAGCTCGACGCGAAGCTCAAGGAGATCGGCGCGGAGCCGAAGCCGGAGATTCAGCGCTATAAGGGTCTCGGCGAGATGAACCCTGAGCAGCTCTGGGAAACGACGATGGACCCCGAACAGCGCCTGATGCTGAAGGTTACGGTCGAGGACGCGGTGGAAGCGGACCGGCTCTTTACGCTGCTGATGGGCGACAAGGTCGAGCCGCGGCGCGAGTTTATCGAGCAGAACGCGAAGCTCGTCACCGATCTGGACATCTGATGAGGTAAAACTATGAGCGAAACGACTACGACAAACAACGGGCGCATCCGCCCGATCAATCTGGAGCGCGAGATGCAGAAGAGCTTCATCGCCTACGCGATGTCGGTCATCACGAGCCGCGCGCTCCCCGACGTACGCGACGGCATGAAGCCGGTGCACCGCCGCATCCTGCACTCGATGGAAGAACTCGGCGTCACGCCCGATAAACCGACGCGCAAGAGCGCGCGTATCGTCGGCGACTGCATGGGTAAGTACCATCCGCACGGCGACTCGTCCGTGTACGATGCGATGGTGCGTCTTGCGCAGGACTTCAATACGCGCTATCCGCTGGTCGAGGGACAGGGCAACTTCGGTTCCGCCGACGGCGACGGCGCGGCGGCAATGCGTTACACCGAAGCGCGTCTCTCCAAGATGGCGATGGAAATGATGCGCGACATCGACAAGGACACGGTCGACTTCCAGCCGAACTTCGACGGCACGCAGCAGGAGCCCACCGTGCTGCCCGCGCGCTTCCCGAACCTGCTTGTCAACGGGTCCAACGGCATCGCGGTCGGCATGGCGACGAACATGCCCCCGCACAACCTCGGCGAGACGATCGACGGTCTCATTGCGCTGATCGACAATCCGGATATCACGGTCGACGAGCTGATGCAGTACATTCCCGGTCCGGACTTCCCGACCGGCGCAACGATCCTCGGCAGAAGCGGCATTGCGCAGGCGTACCGCACCGGACGCGGCAAGCTGATTGTGCGCGCCAAGACCGAGATCGAACAGCTTTCGCAGAACCGCAGCCGCATCGTCGTGACCGAGATTCCGTATCAGGTCAACAAGGCACGGCTGGTCGAGAGCATCGCGGACCTCGTGCACGACAAGCGCATCGAGGGCATTTCGGACCTTCGCGACGAAACCGACCGCAACGGCACGCACATCGTCATTGAGCTCAAGAAGGATGTCAACGCGAACGTCGTGCTGAACAATCTGTATAAACATACGCAGCTGCAGGACACGTTCGGCGTCATCAACCTTGCGCTGGTGGACGGCGAACCGAAGATTCTGGATCTCAAGCAGATCCTGTACTACTATCTTGAGCATCAGAAGGACGTCGTCACGCGGCGCACCCGCTTCGATCTCAATCGCGCCGAGGAGCGTCTGCACATTCTGGACGGTCTGCTGCGCGCGCTCGAAGTGATCGACGAGATCATAGCTCTCATCAAGGCGTCGCCGAACGGACAGGCGGCGAAGGAAGGTCTGTGCGCGAAGTTCGGCTTTTCCGAGCGTCAGGCGCAGGCGATCCTCGACATGCGTCTGCAACGCCTCACCGGTCTGGAGCGCGACCGTCTGCTGGAGGAGGATAAACAGCTTCGGGAGCGCGTTGCGTACCTTCGCACGATCCTTTCCGACGAGCATAAGCTTCTCGAGGTCGTCAAGGAGGAGGCGCTCGACGTGAAGCAGCGCCTTGCCGACCCGCGCCGCACCGAAATCACGCAGGCGCTCGACGACATCGATCTCGACGACATCATTCAGGAAGAAGAAATGGCCGTCACCATGACGCATTTCGGATACATCAAGCGCACCCCGTCCGAGGCGTTCCGCGCACAAAAC
The DNA here is from genome assembly GCA_002369195.1 of Christensenella sp. UBA3792. Lineage (GTDB taxonomy): Bacteria > Bacillota > Clostridia > Christensenellales > CAG-138 > UBA3792. Next base: position 7,366 of record DFEW01000041.1, on the reverse strand, counting down.
CGCGGCGGCAAGGGCGTCAAGGGACAGGCGACGCGCGATGAGGACTACGTGGAGCGAATGCTCGTTTCGAGCACGCATGCGCCGATCATGTTCTTCACGAACATGGGCCGCGTGTTCCGCATCAAGTGCTACGCGATCCCCGAAGCGAGCCGCACCTCGAAGGGCATTCCGGTGGTGAATCTGCTGCAGCTGAAGACCGGCGAAAAGGTCACGGCGATGTTCATCGTCCCGCGCGAAGTCGAGGAGACGGGGTATCTCGTCACCGCCACGCGCGACGGTCTCATCAAGAAGACGCGCATCGCGGAATGCATGAATATCCGAAAAGGCGGTCTCGTGCTGCAGACGGTGCGCGAAGGCGACGAGCTGATCTCGGTCGAGATGAGCGGCGGCGAGGATGAATTCATCATCGCGTCGAGAAACGGCAAGTGCATCCGCTTCCGCGAAACCGACGTTCGCGCGACCGGCAGAGGCGGAATGGGCGTGCGCTCGATCAAGCTCGGCGACGGCGATATCGTCATGGACATGATCCGCATCACCAAGGGCGGGCTCGTGCTGACCGTCACCGAAAAGGGTCTCGGCAAGCGCACCGAGGAAAGCCAGTTCCCGCTGCAGGGACGCGGCGGCAAGGGCATTCTTGCCATGAAGGCAACCGATAAGACCGGCGGACTCGCCTGTCTCAGAATGACGACCGAGGACGAGGACCTGCTGCTGGTGCGCGACGACGGTGTGATCATGCGCATGCCGGTCGATCAGATTTCCGTGATTGGCAGAAACACGCAGGGCATCCGTCTGATGTCGCTCGACGGCGACGCGAAGATCGCAAGCGTCGCGCTGCTGCCGCATCAGGAGATCGAGCCGGAGGACGAAGCGGATCAGGCATCCGCCGAACCCGCAGAACCCGAAGGAGACGCATAAGATGCTGCCGCTGCCGTCCGCGCTGCGCGCATTTGCCGAAGCGTTAAACAACGATGGCGTGACGCTCTACGCGGTCGGCGGCTGTGTGCGCGACGCATACCTGGGTCGACCCGTGCACGACATCGACCTGTGCAGCCGCCTAAAGCCCGATGAACTGATGCGCTTTGCCGGCGAACGCGGGATTGAAGCGCGCATCGTGCAGCAAACGCTCGGCACCGTCCTGCTGTCGATCGACGGGCAGACGTTCGAGCATACGACCTTCCGCACCGAGTCCTACGGCGCGGGCGGCGCGCACAGACCCGATTCGGTCCGTTTTTCCGATTCGCCACAGATCGACGCGATGCGCCGCGACTTTTCGGTCAACGCGCTGTACGAATCCGTCGCGGACGGAACGCTGTGCGATCCTTGCGGCGGGATGGAAGACCTGAACCGTCGCGTCCTTCGCACGACGACGGACGATCCCGCGCTGATTCTGCGCGACGACGGGCTGCGCATCCTGCGGCTGGTGCGCTTTGCGACGGCGCTCGGCTTTTCGGTCGATCCGGACACATGGACGGCGGCGCAGGCGAACGCGGCGCTGCTCGGCGACGTGGCATGGGAGCGCAAGCGCGATGAGCTCGATCGCATCCTGTGCGGCGAGCGCGTGTTCGAAGCGCTGACGATGCTGAAGGAGGTCGGCGCGCTGCCGTATCTGCTGCCCGAATGCCTCGCGTGCGACGGCATGGCGCAGCGAAAGGACCATCATAAGTATGACGTTCTGACGCACATGTTCCACGCGTGCGAGAACACGCCGAACGAACTCTGTTACCGGCTGAGCGCGCTGCTGCACGATGTCGGAAAGCCCGAAGCGAAACGGCGCGACGGAAACCTCTACGCACACGATCTGTATGGCGAGCGCATCGCGCGTACCGTGCTGGAACGGCTGCGGTATCCGACTGCGCTCATCGATCGCGTATGCGTTGCGATCCGCGCGCACATGTTCGATCTCACCGAAAGCGCGACGGACGCGACGCTCAGGAAGCGATTCGCCGCATGGGGCAGGGAACGGACGGAGGACCTGATCGTGATCCGCGAGGCGGACATCCGCGGCAGCGGCTACAAGCTCGGCTACGTTGCCGAGCGCTGGCGCAGGGTGTACGCGCAGATGCGCGAGGAAGGCGCGCCGTTCTCGGAAAGCGAGCTTTGCGTATCCGGCGCGGACATCATGGAGGAGCTTCACATTCCGGCGGGCGAGCGTGTCGGACGCATCAAACGGCAGCTGCTGCTGCACTGCGCCGTGCATCCGAAGGACAACCGCAAGGATGTTTTGAAACGCCGGATGCACGACTATGTTTAGCAACATTTCTGTATCGGTTTTGTGAATTCTTTGAAATTCGCTATGCGGATGCGGACAATTGTGATATGATAATGCGTTGTAAAATACAGCGAGTACCGAGGATTCGATATGAATAACAGACAAAAACAAAAACGGGCGCTGCTTGCCGTCGTGCTGACGGTTCTGCTGGTCGTGCTGATCGTTCTCGCAACGGCGATCAGCTGCTGCGCGAAGGATTCTGCGGCAAACAGCACGCAGTCCAATACCAAGGTCATCGTCAGCGAGATCCTTGCCAGCAACAAGCAGGCGGTGCGCGACCCGATGGGAACGTACAGCGACTACTTCGAGCTGCACAACATCAGCGGCGAACGCATGAACATCTCCGGCTACGGCGTGTCGGACGACGAGACCTCGATGTGGGTCATCGCGGAGGGCACGTATCTCGAGCCGGACGAATACAAGGTCTTCTGGTGCGCGGGACAGGAAACGGGCATCACGAACGTCACGAACTTCGCACTTTCGAAGGACGACGTTCTGCGCTTCTCCGATCCGTCCGGCAAGCCGATCATCACGATCGACCTTTCCAAGACCTTCTCCGGCCTTTCGTACAGCTACATCGACAGCGGCGAGTGGGTCAATATGGCGCCGACGCCCGGCTTCCCGAACACGGAGGAGGGCATCGCGGCGTATGAGCGCACCCGCATGGCGGATTCGCAGATCGACGTGCAGGAATACGTCGAGTGTCCGGTTCGCGTGACCGAGCTGATGGCGTCCAACGGCAACGTGCATAAGGGACCAGACGGCACCTACTGCGACTGGATCGAACTCTATAACAACAGCAGTTCCGAATTCGACCTTTCCGGCTTCGGACTGTCCGACGACATCACCAAGCCGAAGAAATACACGTTCCCGCAGGGCACGAAGATCGGCGCGTATTCCTATCTTGTTCTGTACCACACAGAGGTGCCGGTCGACGGCGCGCTGTGTCTTGACTTCGGTCTGTCCGCGCAGGGCGAAACGCTCGTGTTCACCTCGGCGGAGGATCGCATCATCGATCTGATCGATTTCGGCATACAGGAGCGCAACACCTCATATGCGCGACTGTACATCAACGGCATGTTCGACGCGAACGCGGGCTTTGAAACGACGGACAAGCCGACGCCGGGCTTCGACAACACGGCGAACGGTTACTTCCAGTTCGACGAAAAGGAAAACGGCGAAATGGGCGTGCACGATATCCGCATGAACGAGATCCTCGTCAACGGATACCATGTCACCTACGCGCTTTCCAACAGCACCAAGAGCCAGCGCCCGTATGACGCGGACTACGGCAGCTGGATCGAGCTGTACAACCAGGCGGACGTCACGGTGGACGTATCGGGGTATTCGATCACGGACAACGCGACCAAGCCGATGAAATGGGTTTTTCCTGACGGAACGAGTATCGCCGCAAAAGGATATCTCGTCTTGCAGTTAGAGGGCAGTCTGCCGAGAGACGGACAGTCCGAAAAGGACATCACGGCTGAGCAGCGCAAGTATACGCTGAACTTCGATATCGCGGCGGCCGGTGAAACGCTGTATCTCTTCGATAAAACCGGCCTTTTGATCGACCGCGTCAACGTGCCGGCATCGCGCGCATGCGTCTCCTACGGACGCGACACGAACGGCGCATGGAAGCTGTACGATACGCCGACCGAAGGCGCTGCGAACGCTTCCGACGGACGCGGCATGTACTGCGAAGCGGCGAGCGTCGACACGCCGACCGGCATCTATCAGGGCACGCAGACGGTCAACATCACCGTTCCGGAGGGCTGCTACGCGACCTATACGCTTTCGTGCGGCAAGGAAAACGATCCGGTCAAGACGACCGCGCCGACCATGCAGTCGGATCGCGTGAGCGGACCGATCGCGATCAAGGAAAACACGGTTCTGCGCGTGCGCACGTTTTCGAACGACAACAGTCGGTATCCGAGCGACGTCAAGTCCTACACCTACGTGATCGTGGGGGACACCATGACCGTCGAGGCGCATACCACGACGCTGCCCGTCGTCTTTCTGGTGACCGATCCGGAAAACCTCTGGGACAAGCAGTACGGCATCATGATCAAGGGCAACGACTACACCGGAAAGGGTGAAGCCGACGAAATGATGATCGGCCAGTCGGATAAGAAAGAGGTCATGGGCAAGTACGCGAACTTCAACATGCGCGGACGCATGTGGGAGAAGCCGACCACCTTTACCTACACGAACCGCGGCGGCACGCAGGTGCTGTACGAGACCGATCTTAACATCCGCGTATTCGGCGCATTCTCGAGAAAGCTCGCGCAAAAGGGCATCGCGCTGATCGCGCGAAAGGGCGTCGGCGACAGCCCGATGGTCTATTCGTTCTTCGAGAACCGCCCGTTTACCGAGTACAAATCCCTGGTGCTTCGCGCATCGGGACAGGACGCGGCGCTTTCGCGCATCCGCGACGTGCTGGTGCAGGCGCTGCTGGACGATGCGGACGTCGACCTCGCCAATCAGGCGTTCATTCAGTGCGTCGTGTATCTGAACGGACAGTACTGGGGCGTCTATAACCTGCGCGAGAAGATCAGCAAGCATTACATTGCGCAGCACTACGGCGTCGAGGACGAGGATACAATCGACATCCTCAAGGGCAACGGCAACAACGAACAGTGTATTGTTGCAGGCAACGGACTTCAGGACTATAAGGATCTGATCGCTTACTGCGAGAACCATAACTGCAACCTCTCCAACCAGGCGGATTACGATTACGTCTGCTCGCAGGTCGATGCGGATCAGTTCGCCATGTACTGCGCGTTCGAGATCATCATCGGCAACACGGACACCGGCAATATCAAATGGTGGCGCTCGTCCGAAAAGGACAACAAGTGGCGTTGGATCCAGTACGACTACTGCTGGGCGATGAACGGCGACAATGCGAGCCAGAGCGCGGAGAACTCGACCGGCTACCGGCGCGACTTCTTCTGGCGTTACTTCGATCCGGAAGGACACGGGGCAGGGAAGGGCTTCTCGACGGTGCTGGGACGCTCGATGCTGTCGAACAACGACTTTGTCAAGCTGTTTCTGAAGTATTGCGCGTACTTCTATAAGGAAGTGTATACGCCCGAAAAGATCGTGGCGAAGGTCAACGAGCTGCAGGAGAACATCCGCAACGAAATGGAAACGTACGACCTCGTGCGCTGGAGACCGTACCACAATCTTTCCACCAAGGGCTGGAATTCGCATGTCGACAAGATCCGTCAGTACGCGAACAACTATCAGGACTGGTACCTGTATTACTGCCAGAACTTTATCAACAAACACACGAACTATCATCTCAGCGACGATGAAATGATTCAGCTGTTCGGAAAGGTGGGCAAGATTTCATGAGCGTTCTGAAACCGAAACCGAACGCCAAGGGCTATCGGCACGAACTCAAATATGTGATCACCGACGCCGATGCGGAGCTGCTTGCGATCCGGTTAAACGCCATGCTGAGGCCGGACCCGTACGCGGCAAAGACCGGCGGCGGTTATGCGATTCGCAGTCTCTACTTCGACGATGCGCTCGATTCCGCGGTGGAGGAGAAGGTCGCGGGCGTGCAGTTCCGCGACAAGTGGCGCATCCGCATCTACAACTATTCCGACCGCGTGATCAAGCTCGAACGCAAGCATAAGAACGGACAGTTCATCAGAAAGGACAGTCTTTCGCTTTCGCGCAAGGAATGCAACGCGCTGCTCGCCGGTTCGTACACGTTCCTGCTGTACCGGCAGGAGCCGTTCGCCAAGGAAGCGTACGCGGCGCTGCGCACGGAAGGATTAAAGCCGAAGGTGCTGGTCGACTATTATCGGCAGCCGTTCGTGTTCCCGCTCGAGGATGTGCGCATCACGATCGACCGGAACATCCGCACCGGATATTTTTCCACGGATCTGTTCAACGCACATGCGATCACATATCCCGCGACCGAAATGCTCGGGCAATGCGTGCTGGAAGTCAAGTACAACGCGTACCTCGACCCGCACATCGCGTCGCTCATCCAGCTGCCGTGCGCGACCTATACGGCGGCAAGCAAGTACCTCTTTTGCAGACAGTATGACTGTTGAAATAATGAAGGATAATAAAGGAATCGATTGGAGGAAATTATGAACTCGTTTCTCAGCTCTTTGAAAGAAGTATTCAACTTTGATACCAACCAGGTACCGGCGCTGATCTTCACGATCGTTCTCGCGTTCGCGATCGGTCTGTTCGTGTATCTCATCTACCGACTCACGTTCTCGGGCGTGATCTATTCGAAGACCTATAACATGAGTCTCGTCATGCTCACCATGATCACTTCGATGGTCATCCTGTTCATGTCGAACAACCTGAAGCTGTCTCTCGGCATGGTCGGTGCATTGTCCATCGTGCGTTTCCGTACCGCGATCAAGGATCCGATCGACACGGTATTCATGTTCTGGGCAATCGGCGAGGGCATTGCGCTCGGCGCCGGATTCATCCTTGCGGCGATCATCGGCGCGGTCATGATCGGCATCTTTATGCTCCTGCTCGCTTCCTCCAAGAAGAAAGCATCCCTGCCGTACCTGCTGATCCTCCACTATGAGGAGCATGCGTCCAAGCAGATCAAGTCCATGGTCGCACAGATTCCGTATGCGCGCGTCAAGTCCAAGACCGTCCAGCGCGAGGGCATCGAGCTTGCGGTTGAGCTTCGCGTTAAGTCCAGCGAGACCGGCTTTGTCGACAAGTTCCTGCGCGTTGACGGCGTCTACGACGCAACCCTGATCGCGCATCAGGGCGATATGATTTCCTAAATAAGGAACGATTCGGATCGGAAGCATCATACGGTGCTTCCGATCTCTTTATGCATCAAGGCGCAGCGCATAGGGAGAGAAGAGAGGGAGGCGCAGTCGAATTTTTAGCTTATCTTAAAATATATAGTGAAAAATGGTAAAAAGGGTATTGACAAATGGGAAGAAGGGGAGTAAGATAAGGCACGTTCGCGACCGGGAAGCGAAAAGCACCGAGAAGCAGCTCGAAAGAGCGGGCGAAAAAAACTTGAAAAAGTTGAAAAAAGGTGTTGACAAACGGAACGAGTTGCGGTATACTAACAAAGCTGTCGCGGAAAACGAGACAGCA
>DFEW01000011.1 GCA_002369195.1 Christensenella sp. UBA3792 | reverse complement strand
CCGGTTTATCATCCTGTTTTTCAAACATCTCAGGATCAGGATATTTGATCTTCGCCGCTATAACAAGAGCAATGGTGATCAGTGCAGGAACAAGCAATACCGCAAAGGATGCCCTGTATGTTGCAAACAGGTCGTCTGTACCTTTTACAAGAGCTGTTGCGAAGAGGAGCACCGGTCCCAGAAACGCGCCGAGCTGATCCAGGAATTCCTGATAGGCAAAGCCTTTTCCGGTTCCGATCTCGCTTGCCGCAAAGCTGACCAACGTGTTTTTGGCGGGCTTCTTGACCGCTTTTCCGACCCGCTCCAGAATCACAAGCCCGCAGGCCCAAAGCCAGCCGTGCTCCGGAATGAGCGCCAGCGCGGGGATGGCCAGCACCTGAATCGTATAGCCGACGATAACAAGTGTCCAGTACTTCTTCGTTTTATCGGCGATCAATCCGGAAATGAGCCGCAGCGAATATCCGAACAGTTCGCCGATGCCGGACACGAATCCGATGGCGGCAGCGGATGCTCCCGCAAGGTTCAGGTATTCGCCCAATATGCTTCTGGCGCCTTCATGGGTCAAGTCTGAAAACAGACTCACGATTCCCATCAGGGTGATGAACGCGATCGCTCCGGATAAAAGTCTTTTCTGTTTCATGTTCTGCCTGAAAATCCCGATTGCTGTATGGACCGCGGCAGAATCGTTCGTTCTGCGCGCGGTGAAGTGAAACCCGTTTCATCCGCACGGCAGTGCGGATTTCATGGAAAAAGCAGTGACCTGTTTCCAAATCACTGCTTTTCTGGTACCCGGTACGGGAGTCGAACCCGTGTTACCGCCGTGAGAGGGCGGTGTCCTAGGCCACTAGACGAACCGAGCACGCAAAAAATATAATACCGTATGCGTGCGGATTTGTCAATCCCTTTTTTGCAAATTTTCAGATTTATTCGACGCGCCAGTCGATCGGCGTCTGACCGGTGCGCGTCAGCCATTCGTTCGCCTTGGAGAAGTGGCGACAGCCGAAGAAGCCGTTGTACGCGGACAGCGGGCTCGGATGCGGCGCCTCCAGCTTGATATGGATCGGGTTCGTGACGATCTTTGCCTTGTTGCGCGCATTCGCGCCCCAGAGAAGGAATACGATCGGCGTCTGCTTTTGATCGAGCAGCTCGATCACGCGGTCGGTGAACGCTTCCCAGCCGTGTCCTTTGTGCGAGTTGGGCTGATGCTCGCGCACGGTCATGACCGTGTTCAGAAGAAGCACGCCCTGACGCGCCCAGCACGTCAATTCGCCGTGTTTCGGGGTCGGGATACCGACATCCTTCTCAAGCTCGGAAAAGATGTTTTTGAGCGAAGGAGGCGGTTCTACACCCTGCTTGACGGAGAAGCAGAGCCCGTGCGCCTGTCCGGGACCGTGATACGGGTCCTGTCCGAGGATGACGACCTTGACATCCTTGTACGCGGTGTACTTCAGGGCATTGAAGATATCGTACATGTTCGGATAGACCGTGTGCGTGCGGTATTCCTGCGCCAGAAACTGCCGCAGCGCCTGATACTGTTCCGATGCAAAATAATCCGCAAGAAGCGCATCCCAGTCATTGCCGATGTGTACCATATCCGCCTCCGTTTTTCTTTAGTATACACCATCGAGCCCTTGCAGACAAGAGAAAGATCGTGGTATACTTTGCACATGGACTTTCAAACGCTTTTACTTGCATACGCGCCGCGCGACGAACAGGAGGCGGCGGACAAGGCGGTGATGCTCGACTGCATCGACCGCTTCGACGACGTATACCTTCGTACCAATCTGCTCTGCCACATCACGGCATCGGCATGGATCGCCAACGAACGCCGCGATCGCGTGCTGATGATCTATCACAATATCTACGATTCGTGGGCATGGACCGGTGGGCACGCGGACGGCGAGCGCGATCTGCTCAGTGTCGCAATCCGGGAGGCGAAGGAGGAGACGGGGCTGTACAGCGTTCGTCCCGCGTCGGATCGGCTGCTTTCGATCGAAACGCTGACGGTCAATCCGCATTTCAAGCGCGGCAGGTTCGTTCCGGCGCATCTGCACCTGAACGGCACGTTTCTGTTGATCGCGGATGATACGGAACCGCTGCGCGTCAAGACGGACGAGAACAGCGCCGTCAAATGGTTCGATCCGGACGCCGCGATCGACGCCTGCTCGGAACCCTGGATGCGTCCGGTGTACCGGCGGCTGAACGAGCGAATGAGAGACTTTTAACAGATCGGGAAGAGAATCACAATAAAAACAGTAACGCAAAAGGAGACCGCATGTGCGGTCTCCTTTTTGGCTTGGTTTGCTGTTCGATTACGGTTCTTCCACGGGGAAGACCTCGATCAGCTTGACGATGTAACGGAGGATCGCGGAAGCATCCGCTGCCGTGACCGCGCCGTCACCGTCGACGTCCGCGTTGATCGCACCCTGCGCAGTCAGCTCAACGAGGTTGACGAGGGAGCGGAGGATCGTTGCCGCGTCTGCTGCGCTGACAACGCCGTCGCAGTTCGCATCGCCGAGCAGACCTTCGAATGCAAGACGTCCGTCAACGGTCGTCGCTTCGATGTCGATCACCTTGCCGCCCATCACGAAGGACAGGGAGCTCGTCAGACCGAGAATGTTCTCGGTGAACGCGATATCAACCGTGGTGCCGAGCGGGATGCGATCGGTCTGCTTGAAGTACAGGGTCAGGACTGCGTCGTCGTTCTTGAGCAGGACTTCGCTGTCGGATGCCCAGACCGCCATGAGCTTGGTGCCCTTGTCGGTGACCTCAAAGTCGAGCGCGCCTTCCGCCTTCACGAAGGTCAGCAGTTCCTTATCGTAGGTCAGGAAGATCTGCGCGCTGTTGACCATCAGACCGCCTTCCGGCAGATCCTTTATCTTGATGTTGTAGCGGTAGAGGATTTCGCCGTTCTCTTCGAGCTGCGCTTCCACTGCCGTTACGTCGTCCGCAACGAGGGTGAGCTCGGACGGGACTTCGAACGTGATGCTGCCGTCTTCGGTCTCAACGTTCTTTGCTTCGACAACGATGCTGTCGGATGCATAGGAGTAGCCGCTGGTCGCGTCTGCCGTGCCGGTCGTGAACTTGATTTCGGTGACTTCGCCGTCCGCAACCGCCTTCGCGAGTTCGAAGGTCAGCGTGACGATGACGGTGCCGTCTTCGACCTTGATGCCTGCGCCGTTGGAAGCCCATGCGAACAGGAGCTTGTTGTCAACGGTGTTGATGCCGGTCGAGCCCTCAAGCATGGAGGTTGCATCGACGAACGTCAGGATTTCGGGATCGTATTCGACGAACGCCTGAATACCGCAGACCTCGGTCTCGGGATCGATGCCCTTGATCTTGATGTCGTAGTTGTAGTACGTCTTGCCGTTCTCGAACGTTGCGATATCGGCGGAACTGACTTCCTCGCCGTAGATGACCGCGGTGCGCTCGGAAACGATGGTGATACGGCCTTCGCCTCTCGGATCGGTGTAGCCGGTGACCTGGTGGACGCCGTCAACCTCGGGCATGGACTGGATGTAGTCGATCAGGACCTTGTTGTCCGCAATGCCGCTGTCGTTGAGGATCGTGATGTTCGGACCGAACATCGCAAAGCCGTCGCCCATATCCTTCAGCATGTAGTTGTGGGATGCGAGCGTGTAGGTCTTCGTAAGGTCGAGCGGCTCGTATTCGTTCGTTTCCTTGTTCAGGACCTGGACGTTCTTGACGCGATATTCGCCGTTCGCATCGACCGGACCTGCCCACATCTTATCGGAACCGACCACGCAGTTCGGCTCGACGTAGGTGTGGATCTCGTACTTCAGACCTGCAACCTGCAGGAAGCCGCCGTTCTCGCTCGGGCAGACGCGCGCGCCCATTTCGAGTGCGTCAAGGATCTGCTGACCCGTGACTTCCGCGAGAACCGCGGTGTTGCCGAACGGATGGACGTTGATGATCTGCTGGAAGGTGATGTCGCCTTCGGGGATGTTCGCACGGACGCCGCCGCCGTTGACAAACGCGATGTCCGCGTCAAACATGGTGCGGTATGCATCCGCGCACAGGTCGCCGAGGTTGGTCTCGGAGTTGCGGACCGCACGTGCGCCGGTGTCCGGATTGTTGACCGTCAGGTCATGATCGGTGTACGCAACGACGGTGTTGAGCAGTGCGTTGAACTCATCTTCGATCGTCTTGATGTACGCATCGACTTCCGGATCGTCCTTGACCTTCTCGGACGCGGGGAGGATCTCGAGATCGAGCGTGCCGTCCGCCGCAATCGTCAGCTTGCCGACGTTCGCGAGCTTCGTGCCGGTTTGACCGTGGAGCACAGGAGTGCCTTCCTTATCCGGAACGGTCGTGTCGATGACGGAATGGCTGTGACCGTCGATGAACGCAACTGCGCCGGTGGTGTTCGCGATGACTTCGGGCGCGGTCCAGGGCTGGGACTGTTCGTCGATGCCCATATGACCGACGAGGATGACGTAATCAGCGCCTTCCGCCTTTGCTGCGTCGATCGCGTTCTGAACGGCGGTGTAGACGCCTTCACCGGTCATATCCTGGCAGAAGCCGTAGATATACGCGGTGTTGTCCTCGTTCATGAAGTAGGTCGGGGTAGACTTGGTGATCGATTCGGGGGTGGAGATACCGACGAATGCGATCTTCTTGCCGTTCGCTTCGATGATCTTGTATGCGTCGAATGCCGGAGCGTTCTTCTCAAGATCCATGAAGTTCGCGGAGACGTACGGATAGTCGGCCTGTTCGACGAGCTTGAACATCTGGTCCATGCCGTAGTCGAACTCGTGGTTGCCGAGCGTTGCGAGATCGTAACCGACTTCGTTCATGATATCGATGATCGCTTCGCCCTGCGTCAGGGAGCCGATCGGGCCGCCCTGTACGTGGTCGCCCGCGTCAACGAGGATGACTTCGTTGCCTTCTTCTTCGAGCGTCTTCTTGAGGTCTGCAAGGCCTGCATAGCCCCAGCCGTCGCGGATGCCGCAGTGCACGTCGTTCGTGAACAGAATGATCGTGTCGCCGGTCGCTTCAACGGGCTCGGAGTAGATCTTGATACGGCCTTCGCCTCTCGGATCGGTGTAGCCGGTGACCTGGTGGACACCGTCAACCTCAGGCATGGACTGGATGTAGTCGATCAGGACTTTGTTGTCCGCGATGCCGCTGTCGTTGAGGACCTTGATGTTCGCGCCGAACATCGCAAAGCCGTCGCCCATATCCATCAGCATGTAGTTGTGGGATGCGAGCGTGTAGGTCTTCGTAAGGTCGAGCGGCTCATACTTGCCGGTCTCCTTGTTCTTGACCTGAACGTTCTTAACGCGGTACTCATCGAGACCCGCATTGCCCGCCCACATCTTGTCTTCACCGATGGTGACGTTGGCATCGAGGTAGGTGTGAATCTCATACTTGAGACCTGCAACCTGCAGGAAGCCGCCGTTCTCGCTCGGGCAGACGCGCGCGCCCATTTCGAGCGCGTCAAGGATCTGCTGACCCGTGACTTCCGCGAGAACCGCGGTGTTGCCGAACGGATGGACGTTGATGATCTGCTGGAAGGTGATGTCGCCCGTCGGGATGTTCGCACGGACGCCGCCGCCGTTGACAAACGCGATGTCCGCGTCAAACATGGTGCGGTATGCATCCGCGCACAGGTCGCCGAGGTTGGTCTCGGAGTTGCGGACCGCACGTGCGCCGGTGTCCGGATTGTTGACCGTCAGGTCATGATCGGTGTGTGCAACAACGGTGCTGAGCAGTGCGTTGAACTCATCTTCGATCGTCTTGATGTACGCATCGACTTCCGGATCGTCCTTGACCTTCTCGGAAGCGGGGAGGATCTCCATCTTGAGCGTGCCGTCCGCAGCAATCGTCAGCTTGCCGACGTTCGCGAGCTTCGTGCCGGTCTGGCCGTGGAGCACATCCTTGCCTTCCTTGTTCTTAACGGGAACGGCATTGATGACGCTGTGGCTGTGACCGTCGATGAACGCATCCGCGCCGGTGGTGTTCGCGATGACTTCGGGCGCGGTCCAGGGCTGGGACTGTTCGTCGATGCCCATATGACCGACGAGAATGACGACATCCGCGCCTTCCGCCTTCGCCGCGTCGATCGCGTTCTGAACGGCGGTGTAGACGCCTTCACCGGTCGCATCCTGGCAGAAGCCGTAGACGTACGCGGTGTTGTCCTCGTTCATGAAGTAGGTCGGGGTGGACTTGGTGATCGATTCGGGGGTGGAGATACCGACGAATGCGATGTTCTTGCCGTTTGCTTCGATGATCTGATACGCATCGAGAACCGGCTTGTTGCCGTCAACCTGGACGAAGTTCGCGGAAACGTACGGATACTTCGCTTGCTCGATGAGCTTGAACGCCTGATCCATGCCGTAGTCGAACTCGTGGTTGCCGAGCGTTGCAAGGTCGTAACCGACTTCGTTCATGATGTCGATGATCGCTTCGCCCTGCGTCAGAGAGCCGATCGGGCCGCCCTGTACGTGGTCGCCCGCATCGACGAGGATGACCTCGTTGCCTTCGGCTTCGAGCGTCTTCTTGAGGTCTGCAAGGCCTGCATAGCCCCAGCCGTCGCGGATGCCGCAGTGCACGTCGTTCGTGAACAGAACGACCGTGTCGCCGGTGGGCTCAACAACGGGCTCGTCCGTGCCGATCGCATAGAACTGATAGGTGTAGATCGCAGTGTTGCTGCCCATACCGTATACGGTGAATGCGCCGCCGTAGAACTCGATGTACTGCGCTTTGCCGCTGTACTGCGCGGTGTCGCACTTGATAAACCAATCGGTCTTCGCGGTGTTGGCCGCTTCGAGCTGGAACAGCGTGTTAGCGCTTTCTTCCGCAACAAACTGGACGTGCGTACCGTCCGCTTCGAGGAACTTGCCGTCCGCGTTGACGAAGGTGTAGCGAACGATCTCATCCTCGCCCTCGGTTGCCTTCACGGTCAGGACCGCGGTGCCCTCTTCGGGGTAGGTGAGCGTGTCGCCTTCGAGCGTAGCGTCGAGCGCGACCAGCTCATGCTTTTTGTTGTTGTAGAAGTAGTCCTCGGTGCTCATGACCTTGTTCTCGTTCGGATAGAAGAGAACAACTTTGTCGCCGTCATCGAGACCGCCCTCTTTGAGCACAGCCGTCTTCGTGGCTGCCGGTTCGGGCTCAGCCGTGGGCTCGGGCGCTTGTGTAGGATCCGGAAGAACAGGAGTGTCTTCGGAGACCTTCTTGAAGAGAATGGGAAGATTATAGTTAGCTGTCAGCTTGTAGAAACGGAAATATGTCGCATCCCCAGAGACATTCAATTTCAGTTCGCGATCATTGGAGACGATAGATACTGTACCGTCTTCTTTGATGGTGATCACATTGGCAACAGGTTCGTCAGTAAAAGAAATGCTGTTTTTATCAGCAACACCACTGACATACTTACCTTCACTGTTTTTCAGCGAATAACCATCCGAAACAGCGGAGATGACGATCTCATTCGCAGTATATTCGCTGCTTATAGCACCGTCATTGATAGTGACCGCTACACTGGCACCTTCTGCGCTAGATGTTCCGGAGAACACATATCCTCTTGCATCAGCAATCAGATAAGTACCCTCAGTCAAATCAGCTGCAGAAGTAACAGCAGTATAGACTGCGGTTCCATCCGCAACAGCACTGTTGAGCTTGCCGAACGGGATCAGAACAAGCATCATCAGGACTGCCAGGACCAGAGAAATGGTTTTTCTCATGTTTTGTTTCTTCCTCCTTACTTATTTGAACTTTTGTGAACCTATATCAAAAGATATATCTCCACAGTTCTATACGAAACCATTATAAAGGAAACCCTGTCAAATAGCAAGTACCGGAAGGAAAAATATGAAGAAAAAATGAAGCGAATATGACGGAAGTGTGACGCTGAGATATCGGGTGGAACACAAGATAGGGAAAGCGGGAACGGTGCTTCCGCCAAATGTGGGATCATGAACGGCAGACGGAACATGAAATGCAAAAGAATCCGTCCGTCGGTCGAAAAGGGTAGAAATCCGCGCGGCGCTGTGGTATACTGATTGCGGACGGATGCGTTCGTCCGAGTTTTCGATCGAAAGGAACAGCCATGAAAAGCATCAAAAAAATCGTTCTGACCGGCGGTCCGGCGGGCGGCAAGACCACATTGACCTCGCGCCTTGTCAAGGAGCTGTCGAGCATCGGCTATCGCGTGTTTATCGTGCCGGAGGCGGCGACGGAACTGATCTCCGGATTCGGCATCAAGCCGTTCGGCAACTGCCTTTCCATGTTCGATTTTCAATATTTTGTCGTGTCCTCGCAGCTGCACAAGGAACGTCTTGCTCTGGAAGCGGCGGAGCTTGTGCCGGAGGAGAAGATTCTCATCATCTGCGACCGCGGCGTGCTCGACGACAAAGCGTACGTTTCGCAGAAGGAGTTCAATCAGGTGCTTGCGCGCTTCGATATCACCGAGCAGCAGGTTCTGAAATCCTACGATGCGGTCATCCATCTGGTGTCCTCGTCCAAAGGCGCGGAGTTTGCCTATAACTACGACAACGCGGCGCGCTACGAAACGCTCGAACAGGCGCGCGAGAAGGAGGACGCCACGCTGCTTTGCTGGCGCAATCACAAGCATCGCGTCGTGATCGGTAATTCCTACAACTTCGAGAACAAGATCCGCAAGGCGATGAACGAGGTCTACACGATCCTCGGCGAGATTCCGCCCGCCGAGTGTGAACGCAACTTCCTCATCGAGTTCTCCGACGAGAGCATCATCGCCGCATACGAACCGGTTGAGCAGAACATCACGCAGACCTACCTGAAGGCGCGCAACAAGGGCACCGAGCGGCGCGTGCGCAAGGTCGTTTCCGACAACACGATCTCGTACTTCTACACCGAAAAGCGTCCGATCTCGCCGATCGAGCGCATCGAGAACGAACGCCTGCTGACGCAGAAGGAGTACCTGCGCCTGACCGAGGAGGTCGATCCGGACTTTGGTTCGATCAGCAAGCGGCGCTACTGCTTCCGCTACAACGACCGCTATTTCCAGATCGATTCGTACCCGATCTCCGCGGATCGCGCGATCCTCGACGTACAGTTAGACGACAAGGACGAGGAGCCGGTTCTGCCGCCGGAAATCCGCGTCATCAAGGAAGTGACGGGGGACCCGAACTATCAGGGACACATGATCAGCAAAAACCTCACGCTTGCGTGAGCATAGCAAAAGGACTCGCAGCAATGCACTGCGAGTCCTTTTTTGATGGAATTTACTGCTGCTCGGGCGGATTGTCCGGTGTGTTCAGCGGCGGATTGATCGGCTGCTGCGGCACGGACGGCTGCGGGTTCGTACCCTGCACGGCTGCCTGCTGGCGCTGAGCCGCTTCGTCCGCTTTGCGCTGCGCGGCTTCCGCACGCGCCTTTGCCTTCGCTTCTTCCTTCTCGGCGGCAAGGCGCTGCTTTTCCGCCTTTTCGAGACCGGACAGGCGCGCGTTGATCGCGTTCAGCTCCTCGACATAATCCGGCGCACCGAGATTGACGGCCTTCTTGCCCTTGGCGGCAAGCGACTTGATCCAGAATGCGAGCACGATTCCGGCAACGACCCAAAGCGCCGCGAGAATGCCGTGCACGACGAATTTGTTATCCGGCGTCGCGACGAAGCAGGCGACCAGATAGACGATTCCGGAGATAATCAGACCGGCGACGATAAGAACCCAGAAGCTTTTGGCGATCTTATCGAGCTTGGTATAAATGTTGATCTGCTTGCGCGTGTCCTCGGGCATCGCGTTCATAAACCCTTTTTTGCGTTCTTGCGTCTGCAGGATTTGATCCTTCAATTCCATAAATGCGCCCTCCGTGATTTGTATATAAAATATTATAGCTTCATATCATGCGGATGTCAAAGGGTTTTACGCGATTTGCGCTTATTTGGACGCTTCGCGCAAAAGCTGTTCGAGCGCCGCCATGCGCAGGCACAGGCAGAGCACTTCGAGCGCGGCGTTCAGTTCCTCAACCGGCGGCAGGGTCGGCGCAATGCGGATGTTGCTGTCGAACGGATCCTTGCCGTACGGATAGGTTGCGCCCGCGGGGGTCATCGTGACGCCCGCTTCCTTCACCAGCTGCAGCGCGCGTTTTGCGGTCTGCGGCATGGCGTAGAGACTGACGAAGTAGCCACCCTTGGGACGGTTGAACCGGCCGATTCCGCGCGGAACGATCTCGCGATCGAGCGCGTCGCACACCGCATCGAAGCGAGGCTTTAAGATCGCGGCATGACGCTTCATCAGTGCGAGCGTCGTTTCCTTATCCTTCAGGAAGCGCACGTGGCGCAGCTGATTGACCTTGTCGAAGCTGATGATCTGCACGCCGAGCGTCTTTTGGAAGTACGCAAGGTTCGCTTCGCTCGCGCACATGCAGGAAATGCCGGCGCCGGGGAAGGTGACCTTCGAGGTGGACGCGAATTCATAAACCATGTCCGCGTTGCCGTATTCGGCGCAGATCTTGAGCATATCGGGGAAGGGCACGTAGTCGCCGTCGAACTCGTGGATGCAGTAGGCGTTGTCCCACATGATCGCAAAGTCCGGCGCGGCGGGCTTCATCGAGGCGAGCGCGCGGATCACGCGATCCGAATAGATGATGCCGTCCGGGTTCGAATACTTCGGAACGCACCAGATGCCGAGCACGGAAGGATCCTTGATCCACTGCAGCACCGCGTCCATATCGGGACCTTCGGCGGCCATGGCGATCGGGATCAGCTCCATGCCGAAGAACTCGGTGATGCGGAAATGCCGGTCATAACCGGGCGCAGGGCAGAGGAAGCGCACCTTGCCGCGCTTGGACCACGGTTCGGGGCTGTGCAGCAGACCGTGCGTGAATGCGGTCGAAATCAGGTTGTACATCAGCTGCAGCGAAGCGCTTCCGCCGACGATGACCTCGGAGGGCTTCACGTCCAAAAGCTCCGCAAAGAACGCTCTTGCGGACGGAATGCCGAACAGATTGCCGTAATTGCACACATCGAGCGCATCGTCGAAGCACTGCTCGCGGTCGGACAGAACCTTCAGCATGTCGTTGGAAAGATCGAGCTGCGTCTTACCGGGCTTTCCGCGCGACATGTCGAGCTTCAGGCCCTTGGCTTTCTGGGCTTCATACGCTTCGGTGACGGTTTTGAGTTCCGCTTCGAGAGCGGCCTTATCCATCTGGCTGTACGGGATCATAAAAAACTCCTTTCAACTCTTATGCCTCGATTATAGCATACCGCACCGGAAAGTCAAACTATATAAAAACCTCTCTTAAAAGCCCGATTTTACAACTCCGATACAACTCTGTGAAGACTCCGTTACAAGTCCTGCCGTATACTCGATGCAAAGGAAAGGAGTGATCTTTCATGAAGCGTTTGATCGCCGGATTTATATCTCTCGTATTTCTCTGTGCCTGCGTGCCGACGCCGGAACAGGCGTTTGTTGTGAGCAAAGCGGACAATGTGCTGGAACAGAAGCTGCAAGCGACGCCGAAGCCCGTGGAGGACACGGTCCCAGCGCTGCCGGAAGGACAAAAGGCACAGTCCATGCCGGAGACGACCGGCACCCCGACGCAGGCGCAGTTCTTTCCGGACCGCTGGGACGAGGATGCGCAGAGCATCCGGGAGCATGTCACGCTTGCCGTCCATGCCGATGTGATCGCCAAGGCGGACGGGCTTTATCCGGTCTATCGGACGCGGACCGAGCCGATCACCGAAGCGCGGGTGATCGCGCTTGCGGATCTGCTGCTTTCAAAGCCGGTAGCACGCGAACTCGTCGACGGCATGACGAAGGATGATTGGGCAAAGGAGCTGCAAACCTATCTGGACGAAGCCGCCGCATGGGAGGCGTGGATCAATTCAGGCAAGCCGGACGACGGCACAGACCGCGACGATACGGCAAGCTACACGCCCGAGGAGGTTGCAGAGATGTCCGCATGGTACATGGAGCAGATCAAAAACGCGCCGGACAAGCTCGACAAAGCCAAGGTTTCCGATTATTCGGACTATCGAATCGGACAATTTGTTCGCTATACGCTCGAAGACGGCGGCTGCGCGGGGATCGACAGCTTTTCCAACGCATCGCACAGCGGCTTTACGATCGTCAAGGGCTGTCAGCATATCGGCTACATCTACCGCGAAACACAGTATGCGGAGGATTCCCGCGAGGGCGCCGACGCGTTGATGAAGCGATCCGCTAAGCAGTGGCAGCAGCCGATGCTTTCCCGCGAGGACGCCGAAGCGATTGCGTACCGCGAGACGGAGCGGCTCGGCTTCTCGGACTTTTCGATCGCGTACAGCGAGCCGGCAAACCTCTACGACACGACGGAACGCGGCGTGACGCGCGTTGCGGCGGGCTGGAGCTTTGTGCTGCGCAGAGACTATGACGGCTATCCTCTGGTCGAAAAACACAGCTATAAGTCCTCCGACCTTTTAGAATACGGGGACGGCGACGGCTTCGCGTACAACAAATCGATCGGCATCGAGACCGTGACGGTCTTTGTCGACGAAACAGGCATCCTGTATTTCGGTTACGCCGATCCGAAAGCGATCGTCGGCAAGCAGACGGCAAACGTCGAGCTGCTGCCGTTTGAAGAGGTCATTCGCATCGTGAAGAACACGATCGTCGCCTGCTATCCGTCGCTGCGGTTTCAGGGGAGCGAGAACCGCTCGTTCGACCTCGAAGTCTACCGCATGGTGCTGACGCCCTACACGCTGCGCGTTCGCGATTCGGAGGATTATTATGAGGTGCCGTGCTGGGTCGCGTTCTTCGACGGCTGGCATCAGGGTGCGGATCGCGAACAGCAGCGCACGCAGAGCAACTGGTCCGCGGAATGCATCGTGATCAATGCCGTCGACGGCTCGGTCGTGCACGAACGGGCGGGATATTGACCGCGTTTGACCTTGATATGAAAACGGACCCTGTTCGGGGTCCGTTCGGCAGTTATTCGGTTTTCAGCGCTTCGTCCAAGATGCGCGCCGCGCTTTGCACAAAGCCCATGCACGGGCGCGAGTGGAAGAACTTTGCGTCGCGCGGGGTGGGAGTGGGCTCGGTCT
>DFEW01000032.1:23023-28539 GCA_002369195.1 Christensenella sp. UBA3792 | reverse complement strand
TGAAATACTTGCCGGTGCCGGTGACAAGAAAGAGCTTGCCCGAAAGCTCCGGCGCGGAGAAGCCCGTTTCGAGCGTGCGGATCGGAACCATGTCGAGGTATTCTTTCACTTCGGCTTCGTCGAGCAGCAGCGAGATATTGCCGCCGTTGCGCTCATCCCAGCCGTGCGCATACATGTTCGTCGTCGTGCGGATCATCTCCGTCATAAACGGTGCGGTCAAAATATCCTTCATGCTCTTGCCTCCAGAACATCCTTTTCGTATGCTTCGACCTCTTTGTACCATTCGCCGTCGACGGGTTTGCCGCAGCGGCGGCAGTACTCGTCCCACACGTCCCCGAACGGCATGGTCTTCAATTCCTCCTGCAGCACCATGAGCTTTGAGAAATTGCTCGCATCCTGCAGGGATTTCAGCGTCCCATTCGGCTGCAGCAGCGCAAAGAGCAGGGCTTTTTGCACGTTGCGGTAGCCCGTGATCCATGCGGAGATGCGGTTGATGCTCGCGTCGAAATAGTCGAGCGCGATATGTACGCGGTCGAATCCGTTGCAGCGAACGATCTCCCTTGCGATCTCCCTGGTTTCGTCGTCAAACAGCACGACGTGATCGGAGTCCCAGCGGATCGGGCGCGTGACGTGCAGCGCGATTTCCGGGAAAAACGCCAAAAGCGCGGGAATCTTGTCGCTCACCACTTCGGTCGGATGATAATGCCCGTTGTCCATCAGCGGAATGCACTTGTCCCTGTTCATCGCAGCATACGAGAGCGCGAACTCGCCGCTGCCGACGGTATACGCCTCCACGCCGATGCCGAACACCTTCGATTCGATGCACGGCTTGACCTTATTGAAGTCATACGGCTCGGAGAGAATTTCGTCGATGCTCTCCTTATAGCGCACGCGCGGTCCCATGCGGTCGGCGGGAATGTCCTTGAAGCCGTCGCCCGTCCAGATGTTCATGATGCACGGCTCGCCCAGTTCTTCCGCAAGATAGCTTGAAATGCGGATGCATGCCTTGCCGTGCTCGATCCAGAAGCGCCGGGTCTTTTCGTTCGGAGAAGAAAGCGTCAAAGGATCGCAGTTTGGATGCGAAAAGAACGTCGGGTTGAAATCGCACCCCAGGCCACGCTCCTTGCAGAATTTGACCCACTTTTGGAAGTGCTTCGGTTCGAGCCGGTCGCGGTCCGCCCATTCGCCGTTTTCGAAGATCGCATACGACGCGTGCAGGTTCATCTTGGGTTTTCCGGGGATCAGCGAAAGCACCTTGTCGATGTCCGCCATCAGCTCGTCGGGTGTGCGCGCTCTGCCCGGATAGTTGCCGGTGGTCTGAATGCCGCCGGTTAAGGGCTTATTCGGATCGGTATCAAACCCGCGCACGTCGTCGCCCTGCCAGCAATGCAGGGAAACCGGCACGGCTTTCAGCGTTTCGATCGCCTGTTCGACGTCAACGCCGTATGCGGCGTAGCGTTCCTTTGCTTCCGTAAATGACATGTTATACCTCCTGCGGGGTGCCGAGGTCGTCGCCCCCTGCGATTTGGATTTTCAGATTGCCGAGCGCCGTTGCCTCGATCGGCAGGGCGATAACCTGTTTGCCGGTGGCCTGTTCGGTCAGGCGGTTCAAGAACGCATTTTTCGCGCCGCCGCCGACGATGTACAGTGTATCATAACACACTTTTGTGTTATTTTCCAGTTCCAGGATTGCATCCCGGTAAGAAAAAGCGAGCGAACGATAGGCGCAGCGGAAGTAATCACCGACGGTTTGGGGCTTCTCCCCCAGCGCCTCGTTGAACGCTTCGACCATGCTCTTTGGCGCAAGGAACGCCTGCGCATTGGCGTCAACGGTATGCGAGAACGTGCTCGTTTCGGCTTCTTCGGTGATCTCGCTCCACGGCTTATCGGGGCAGAGCTCGTCGCGCAGACGATTGACCAGCCACATGCCCATGATATTCTTTTGATAGCGCGTGTAGCCCACGCCGCCCTCGTTCGACCAGTTGGCCGATCTGCTCGCCTCGTCCGTGATCGGGTGCGCGGTCTTGACGCCGAGCAAGCTCCATGTGCCGGAGGAAATATAAGGAGCGTTCAAAGATCCTTCGTTTTGCGCAGGATGGGTCTCCATCGGAATGCCTTCAACCGCGCTGCCTGTATCGTGCGTGGCGCAAAGCACGACCTTGATCCCGCGGTATTCGCCGATCACCGTGCCCGGCTGCTGCAACGGACAGAACAGGTGCTTGGGCAGACCCAACGCTTCGATAATCTCGGGATCATATTCTCCCGTCTTTGCGCTGACCATGCCGCCCGTGGTGGCGTTGGTGTACTCATGCGATTTCGTGCCGCAGAGGCGATACATGAGGTATTCGGGGATCATGAGAAAATCCGTCACGCCGTCGAGCCGTCCTGCAACCTTATCCGCATACAGCTGATAGACGGTGTTGAACGACTGAAACTGAATGCCGGTGCGACGGTACAGTTCGGAAAAAGCCATGCGTTCGTGCACCTGCGCAATCGCCGCTTCGGTTCTGCCGTCGCGGTACGCAAAGACGGGAAGGACCGTTTCGTCGCCCTTGAGCAAAACATAGTCCACGCCCCAGGTGTCGACGGACAGCGATTCGATCTCATAAGCCGCCTGCGCCCTGTCGATCCCCACCTTGACGTGCGCAACCAGCGCTTCGATGTCCCAGCAAAGATGTCCGTCCCGCTCGGTTACACCGTTCGGGAATCGATAGACTTCCTTGGTGTGAAGGGTTCCGTTTTCCTTCCATCCCACGATATGGCGGCCGCTCGATGCGCCGATGTCGATTGCAAGATAATGCTTCATTCCTGGTAATACTTTCTCAAAAAGTATGCCGACGCGCAGCTCCACGCATGGCAGTAGCTCAGCACGATGGTGCCGCCGTAGGGCGATTCATTCGGATTGTCGGGGTTATACAGCTCCCAGAAGGTGTCCGCGCCCTCGTTCGCCATGCCGCCCCAATAGGTGCGCAGCATCTGCGCCGCTTTCACGAACACTTCGGGATCCGGCTTCGAATGCGTGATGTTGTTGCCGTCGGAGATCGCATCGAAGAATCCGGCAAGCCCGATCTGCTGCAGGATAAACGGTGTATTCTTGGACGACGATCCGATAGCCAAAAGATACCCCTTCTTGCGCAGCGTGTCAAGCGTTTCCTTCACCTCGGAAGGAAGATCCGCTTGTCATCTCGGCAAGGAACTGTTTGTACAGCTCGTTCTTCTGATCCGCAAGGGCATCCTTCTCCGCCTGAGAAAACGGACAGGGACTTTGTTCCAGAATGATGTCCAGACTTGCCATGCGGCTCACGCCCCGCAGACGGTTGTTGACCGTGCGGTCAAACGGAACGCCGATGCTGTCCGCGGGCGATTCGTAAAAGCGGCACGCGCACGTAACCGCTCACGCGTCCATCGATTGACCATAAAAAGATCGGACAGCCGAAGGAGGCGCAAAAGCATTGACGCGGCATGCGTTCTCCGTTATACTGGCAATACCAATTCACCGGAGGGCGTCGAGGATGCAATACAGAACAGACAAAAACGGGAACCGGCTGTCCGTGCTCGGTTTCGGTTGCATGCGCTTTGCGCAGAAGGGCAGAAGCATCGACATTGCGGAGACCGAGCGGCAGATTATGGAGGCGTTCCGCTCCGGAGTCAACTATTACGACACCGCGTACATCTACCCCGGCAGCGAGGCGGCGCTCGGCGAGATCGTGCAGCGCAACGGCATTCGCGACGAAATTTTCATCGCGACCAAGCTGCCGCAGTACCTTGTCGGCAGCAGAGCCGCGCTCGACCGGTATTTTAACGAGCAGCTCGCGCGGCTGCGCACTGATCACATCGACTATTATTTGATGCACCATCTGACCGACGTCGCCATGTGGGAAAAGCTCAAGGCGGTCGGCGTGCTCGAATGGATCACAGAGAAGAAACAGAGCGGCGCGATTCGCAGTATCGGTTTTTCGTACCACGGCAATACGGACGGATTTGTGCGCATTCTCGACGATTACGACTGGGACATGTGCCAGATCCAGTACAACTACTTCGACGAGTACGCGCAGGCGGGCGTCGACGGGCTGAAGGCGGCGGCGAAGAAGGGCGTTCCGGTCGTGATCATGGAACCGCTGCGCGGCGGCAAGCTCGTCAACATGCTCCCGCAGGACGCGAAGGACGTGATCGAAGCGAGCGGACGCGGCTGGTCGCCCGCCGAATGGAGCTTCCGGTGGCTGTACGATCAGCCGGAGGTGACGGTCGTGCTCTCGGGCATGAACACGCTCGACATGGTGCGCGAAAACTGCCGCACCGCGGACAGCGCGCGCGCCGGCGCATTTACCGACGCGGACCGCGACGTGCTTCGGCGCGTGACCGGGGCGATCCGCGCATCCGACAAGGTCGGCTGCACCGGCTGCCGCTACTGTATGCCGTGTCCCAAGGGCGTGGACATTCCGGGGACGTTCCGCTGCTACAACGCGATGTTCATCGAATCGCCGTCGCAGGGGCGCTTCCAGTACGCGCAGACCGTCGGTCTCACGAAGGAACCGGCATTCGCCTCGCAGTGCATCCAATGCGGCAAGTGCGAAAAGCACTGCCCGCAAGGACTTCCGATCCGCGAAAAGCTCAGGGAAGCCGACAAGGCGCTGCGTCCGCTGCCGTACCGGATCGGGATCAACATCGTGCGAAAGTTTATGTTCCGTAAAGCATCGCGATAAAAGTAACAGACTGCCGGACTCCCGGCAGTCTGTCTTTTCGTGCAGTATTATTTGATGTCGCGCTTTTGGAAGATCAGCAGTCCGATGACCGTATGCAGCGTTCCGAAGAACAGGTACGACAGCATGCCCTCGGCAAAGATCAGTTCCTTGGACGCCGCGTTCGTCTGCACGAGCAGATCGAGCACGTTGAGACTGCCGATGCTCAGAAAATTGCCAGCAAACGTCGGGATGCAGTAGATCACATGGCGGAACGACGAATAGTCGATCAGCGACAGCACCGTCGTCATAACGCTCAGCAGGACCGTAAACAGGATCGTGAAGATGATCGTCGGCGCCGTGCTTCTGAGCACCATGGCGAGCATGGTGGAAAGCGTCGCGGCGAAGGCGAACGTTGCGGTTCCGTATGCGACGAAGAACACGATATCGCGCACGAAGGTCTGTTCCGCGCCCTTGGAGAACGGGAAGAACAGCAGCGAAAGGCCGGTGCTGACCAACGCGTAGATCGTGATGATGCCGACCGAAAACAGGATCGATACGACCAGATGCGACAGATAGATCGACGAGCGCCTGTTGCCCGCGATGACCTTGTTGCGCAGCGTGCCGTTCGAATAGTCCGAGCAGGCGAGGATGCCCGCAAACGCCGGAACGACGAGCCCGATGTTGTTCGTCAGCGAGTACACAGAGCCGATGATCGAGTTCGCGTTGAACAGACCGGTTTCCGCAAGATCCGAGCCGAGATCGCCCAGCGCCTGCAGTCCCGCGTACAGCAGCACGATGAGCACGGGAAATGCGCACGCCAGGATCAGCGCGATG
>DFEW01000032.1:5792-22892 GCA_002369195.1 Christensenella sp. UBA3792 | reverse complement strand
TCATGCGATCCGCCCCCTTCCGAGCAGCCGGATGTAGTGATCCTCGATCGTTTCCTCCAGCGTGTTCACCGAGCGCACGTTCAGCCCGCGTTCGACGAGGATGCGCATGATCCGGTTGATGTCCGCGTCGCCGAAGACCGCGACCCTGCCGTCCTCCGTGCCGATTTCCGGAAAGCTGCCGTCCGCGCGCAGCGCGCTTTGCACCGCCTGCGCGTCCTCCGCGTCGATCAGGATCCGGCGCCGTGCGTTGCGGTGCAGGTCCTCCATCCGGATCTCCTCCAGCAGTACGCCGTGCGAGATCACGCCGATCTTCGTGCAGACCTTTTCCAGCTCCGAAAGAATGTGGCTCGAAATCAGGAACGTAATGCCCTCGGCGTTCAGCTTCTGGATCGTCTCGCGCACCTCGATGAATCCCTGCGGATCGAGGCCGTTCATCGGCTCGTCCAGAATGATAAAGTCCGCGTCCGAGACGAGCACCATCGCGATGCCGAGCCGCTGCCGCATGCCGAGCGAAAACCGTCCGACCGCCTTTTTGTGAATCGCTTCCGCGTCCAGTCCGACGCGCGCCAGCAGCGCGTTCAGTTCATCGTCGGTGCGCTGCACGCCGGTGATCGCGCACTGGAGCTTGAGGTTTTCGATCGCCGTCATGCCGCGTCCCATTGTCGCCGTTTCGACGATCGCGCCGGTGCGTTTGCGCACCGCGTATATCTCCTTCGAATCGTTCGGCACGTCATACAGACGGTACGAACCGGACGTCGGCGCGGCGAGCCCCGTCACCAGTCGGATCAGCGTCGTTTTGCCCGCGCCGTTTTCGCCGACAAAGCCGTAGATGTCGCCCTGCTCGATGTGCATGGACACATCCTTGACCGCGTCGTGCCCCTTGTACGTCTTTGTAAGCGCGTTTGTCGTCAATACATTCAAGTTTGGTTCCTCCTTCCCGGATCCTTGCTATATTCTACCATACCGTCCGCGTCTTTTCCACCGCAAATACGGCGAATTACGCAGTGCGGCTGCGCCGTCAGAGCGGAAATGCGACCGCGTCCGCATACAGGCGTTTGAGCGTACGCAAGAATGCCGCCACGCTTTCGCGCCGGTCCTCGCGATGCGTGCAGAGCACGCACGAAAAGTGCTCCGGACAGTCGAACGGAATCCACGCGAACTGCCCGCTGTGGTCGTTCAGAAATCCCGGGGCGAGGCAGACGCCGCGTCCCGCCGCCACGTTCGTCAGCGTCGTGTCGTGGTCGGGACTGTTGAAGTACGCGATCCTGCCCGACGCGATCAGCCGGTGCTGCACCGCTTTGAGCGCCGCGGGCGAGCCGCCGCCGACCATCAGCGTGCGCCCGTACAGATCCGTCTCGAAGATGCGATCCTTTGCAGCAAGAGACCGTCGCGGTCTCTTTTTTTCGTCAAAAGGATTGTGTCAAACACACTTGACAGATGCAATTATATTTGATACAATACAATCGTACCAAATAAAAATGGAGGGAATCATGGACTACGAGGATCGCGAAGCGCTGAAGCTGTCGAACCAGCTGTGCTTTCCGCTTTACGCCGCAGCACGGCACGTGACGGGGCTGTATACGCCGCATCTGAAGCCGCTCGGGCTGACATACACGCAGTATCTGGTGATGCTGGTGCTGTGGGAGCGCGACAACATTCCGGTCGGCGAAATCTGCGAGCGGCTGATGCTCGACAACGGCACGCTTTCGCCGCTGCTCAAAAAGATGCAGGCGGCGGGCTATATCGAGCGCACACGCAGCAGCGAAGACGACCGTGTGGTGCTGATCACCCTGACGGAGCGTGGAACCGCCCTTCGCGAACAGGCGAAGGCAATCCCGCAGGCAGTCGGCAGCTGCGTCCGGCTTTCGCCCGAAAAGGCGCAGACGCTTTATGCGCTGCTGTATGAACTTCTGGAAAATCAATAATCAATAAGAAAGGAAAACAAAACGATGAAAACGGTGTACGATTTTACGGTGAAGGACAGAAAAGGCAACGAGGTTTCTCTCGACGCGTACCGCGGCAAGGTGCTGCTCATTGTCAACACGGCGACCGGCTGCGGCTTTACCCCGCACTATGAACCGCTCGAGGCGATGTACCGCGACCTGAAGGATCGCGATTTCGAGATCCTGGACTTCCCCTGCAACCAGTTTGCGAACCAGGCGCCCGGCAGCGAGGACGAGATCCACGAGTTCTGCACGCTGAAGTTCGGCGCGGACTTCCCGCAGTTCAAGAAGATCGACGTCAACGGCGAGACCGCGGATCCGCTCTATGCGTTCCTTGCAACCGAAAAGCCGTTTGCGGGCTTCGGCAAAGGCATCAAGAACGCGATGCTCGAAAAGTTTGCGAACATGAACAACAAGCAGTTCGGCGAGAAAGCGTACATCAAGTGGAACTTCACGAAGTTCCTCGTCGATCGCGAAGGCAAGGTCGTTGCGCGCTTTGAGCCGACCGTGGATATGAAGGACGTGCGTGCGGCTGTGGAGGCGGCGCTCTGATTCCATGGAACAGCAAACCACCAACCGCGAAAAAGTCATCGTCCGCACCAGCGTGATCGGCATCGTCGCGAACCTGTTTCTGGCGGGATTCAAGGCGGCGGTCGGTCTGCTTTCGAACTCCATCGCCGTCGTGCTCGATGCGGTCAACAACCTGTCCGACGCGCTCTCCTCGGTCATCACGATCGTCGGCACGAAGCTTGCCGCGAAGAAGCCGGACAAGAATCACCCGCTCGGCTACGGACGGATCGAATACTTAAGCGCCATGATCGTTGCGGCGATCGTGCTGTACGCGGGCATTACCTCGCTCGTCGAATCGGTCAAGAAGATCATTCATCCCGAAACGCCGGACTACAGCGTCGTTTCGCTGATCATCATCGCGGCGGCGGTCGCCGTCAAGATCGTGCTCGGTCTGTACGTGCGGCGCAAGGGCAAGCAGGTCAACTCCGGTTCGCTCTCCGCGTCCGGCTCGGATGCGCTGTTCGACGCGATCCTCTCCGCCTCCGTGCTCGTCTGCGCGATCGTGTTCAAGTTCTTCCGCATCAGTCTGGAAGCGTATGTCGGCGCAATTATCTCGGTGTTCATCATCAAGTCCGGTCTTGAGATGCTGATCGAAACGCTTGATGAGATCCTCGGCAAGCGTCCGGAGGCCGACTTTGCGAACGAGATCAAAAAGACGATCGCTTCCGACCCGTGCGTGAACGGCGCATACGACCTGATCCTGCACAGCTACGGTCCGGAAAACTACATCGGCTCGGTGCACGTCGAGATCCCCGACACCATGACCGCCGAGCAGATCGACGAGATGGAGCACCGCATCACGCAGAACGTGTTCAAAACGCACGGCGTGATCCTCGGCGGCATCGGCATCTACTCGGTGAACACGCAGGACCCCGAAGTGCAGGCGCTGCGGCAGCGGATCGTCGATCTCGTCACCGCGCACGAAGGCGTGCTGCAGATCCACGGCTTCCACGCCGATCTTGCAAACAGGACCGTTCGCTTCGACCTGATTCTCGACTACGCGATGAAGGTCCGTCAGCAGTCGTTCCTTGCGATCGCGGACGAGGTGCAGCGCGCGTTCCCCGACTACACCATGCAGATCACGCCGGATATCGATATCTGAGCATGCAAAAGGAGCTCCGAAGGGGAGCTCCTTTCAGTTTGCCTGTTCGGCGGTCACGTTCACCGCAAGGTTTCGGATCATGCCGAGCAGGTCGGTGTCCGGCGAGAGCCATTCCTCGGCGCGGCTGAACGGGATGATGACCGGCATGCGGTCGTGGATCGATTTGATTTCCGGATGCGCCGCCTGCGTCAGGATCGAGCAGCACGGCAGCCGGTGCGTATCCGACGTGCGGATATACAGCCCCGCAAGGTACAGCGGCTCGCGGTTTTCCCCGTAGAACGCGTACTTTTCCTTCCGCTTCGCGTCCAGTTTCTTCCATTCGTAATAGCACGACGCGGGGATCAGACAGCGGCGCTCGTCGACGCTCGTGACGAACAGCTGCTTTTCGAGAACGGTCTCGCTGCGCGTGTTGAACACCGGCATGCCCTTGGTCGGGTGCCGAAAGCCCCATTGCATCGGGAACGCGCCGATGCGGCGGTTGAGCGACGACGGCGCGATCACCGGCACGACGTCGAACGGGCGGATCTCCCCTCCCGTTTTGATCGGCGCATCGATGCGCACGGCAATGCGGACCGCCTCGCCGATCTGTTCTTTGAGCCGCTCATCCCTTGTATCCTCGTCGATGCAGTACCGTCCGCACATATTGCCGCTTCCTTTCTGTTATTATTATATACGAAACAACCCCCGTTTGCAAGTGCGCAGGCCGTCGAATTGCGCGGCGGCGGCAGAATTCCGGATTTTGCCGAAAAAAGGCGGTCGGCGAACGATTTCGATGTTTACAAATTTGCATTTCTCTGCTAATCTATAGGATAGGTATACACATGCCCGTACTGTGCTTTTCTGTTCACGGGGAAAGCGCAGGGGCGAACTATGATACTGATAAGGGGGGATTCAATCGTGAAAGACACGTTCCGCGGCGGCGTGCACCCGAAAGACAAAAAAGAGCTCAGTCGGGAAGCGGCGCTGCGCGTCTTTGACGCAAAGGGAGAAATGGTGTTTCCGCTTGCGCAGCACATCGGAAAACCGGCGAAGGCCGTCGTCAAAAAGGGCGACGCCGTGCTGGTCGGCGACAAGCTTGCCGAGGCGGACGGATTCGTTTCCGCGAACGTCATCTGCTCCTGTTCCGGTACGGTGAAGGCGGTGGAAAAGCGCCGCACGATCTCCGGCGCCATGCAGGAATGCATCGTGGTGGACAACGACGGCAAGTACACCGAGAACGGTCTGTTCGGCACGCGCGAGGATGTTTCTTCGATCAGCAATGAAGAGATCATCAAGCGCGTGCAGGACGCGGGCATCATCGGTCTCGGCGGCGCGGGCTTCCCGACGCACGTGAAGCTGGCGCCCAAAACGCCGCTCGGTGTCAAGTACCTGATCGCAAACGGCGCGGAGTGCGAACCGTATCTGACCTGCAACGATCAATTGATGCGCGGCAGCGCGAAGGAGATCGTCGAGGGCATGGAAATCGTTCTCCGTCTGTTCCCGAATGCCGAAGGCGTGATCGCAATCGAGCAGAACAAACACGAGGCGATCGCCGCGATGGAAAAGGCGGTCAAGGGACACAGCCGCATCCGCGTGCTCTCTCTTCGCACCAAGTACCCGCAGGGCGGCGAGCGCAGTCTGATCCGCGTCATCGCCGGCATCGATTATCCGATCACCAAGCTTCCGGCGGACGTCGGCTGCATCGTCGACAACGTCGGCACGATCTACGCGATCGGCCGCGCGGTCATCTATCGCGAACCGCTGTTCCGGCACGTCATGACGGTGACCGGCGAGGCGATCAAGGAGCCGTCGAACTTCATCGCGCGCGACGGCACGAGCTTTGCCGAGCTGATCGAAGCCGCGGGCGGCATCAAGGACGGCGTGACCGTCAAGAAGATCATCTCCGGCGGTCCGATGATGGGCATCGCGGTCGGCTCGGTCGACGTGCCGATCACCAAGACCACCAACGGCATTACGGTGCTGTGCGAGGACGGCGTGGAGCTTGCCGAAAAGAAGATGACGGCATGTCTGCACTGCGGCCGCTGTACCACGGTCTGCCCGAACGGGCTGATGCCGCAGATGATGGCGGACGCGGTCGAAGTCGGAGACTTTGAGCGCTATGAGAAAAAGCTCTACGGTCTCGACTGCATCTCGTGCGGATCCTGCACCTATATCTGTCCGGCGAAGCGCCCGCTGACCCAGACGTTCAAGCAAACCAAGGCGGAAATCATGGCGCGCAAGCGTGCGGCGCAGGCAGGAGGAAAGAAATGATCGAAAAGTTGAATCTTTCCGCCGGTCCGCACATTCGCGACCGCTGGACGACGCCGTTTATCATGATGATCGTCTTCCTGTCGCTGGTTCCGACCGCAGTGATCGGCGTTGTCGTCCACGGACTGCACGCGCTCTGGATCATCCTTGCGGCGATCGGCGCGGCGATCCTCACCGAGCTTCTGTTCTGTCTTGTGACCCGCCGCCGCATCTCGATCTGGGACGGCAGCGCCGCGGTCACGGGCATGCTGCTTGCCCTGTCCCTCTCCCCCAGCACGCCGATTGCGCTGCCGATCATCGGTTCGGTGTTCGCGATTCTGGTCGTCAAGTGCTGCTTCGGGGGCCTCGGCAAGAACTTCATCAACCCGGCGCTTGCCGCGCGCTGCTTCCTTCTGATCTCGTTCGGCAACGCCATGACCGTCTTCCCGAAGCTGGACGGCATCTCCTCCGCAACCCCGGTTGCAGAGCTTGCCGCCGGCAAAACCGTCAACATCACCTCGATGTTCCTCGGCACGGCGAACGGCGTCATCGGCGCTTCGGTGCTGGCGCTGCTCGTGGGCGGTCTCATCCTGTGGGGACTCGACATCATCCACGGCGAGATCTGCTTCTCGGTGCTGCTGAGCTTCACCCTCGTCATGGGTCTGTTCGGCGGACACGGCTTTGATCCGAAGTTCCTGCTCGCGCATCTGTGCGGCGGCGGCGTGGTCATGGGCGCGTTCTACATGGCAACCGACTACACGACGTCCCCGGTAAGCCGCCTCGGTCAGTTCATCTACGGCTGTCTGATCGGTGTGCTCGGCGCGCTGTTCCGCTGCTTCGGTCACGCGGCCGACTCGTTCAGCTATTCGATCATCATTGCGAACCTGTTCACGCCGCTGATCGACACGTTCATCGTGCAGAAGCCCTATGCGTATCGCAAGAGCGCGATCGCGAGAGCGAACGGCGAACAGAAGCTCCCGATCTGGCAGCGCATTCCGAAACCCGTCATCGCCCTGACGCTGATCACCCTGCTCGCGGGCGTCGCGCTTTCCGGCGTGTTCACCATGACGAAGGATACGATCGACGCGCAGAAGGCCGCAGCGCAGCGCGCATCGTTCAAGGTCGTTCTGCCCGACGCGGACGCGGACGATCCGTTTGAGCCGATGGAAGCGCCCGAAGGCACGTACGGCGACGGCGCATACCGCAAGACCGTCATCAACGAGGTCTACAGAGGCGTCGGCAAGGACGGCAGCACGGTCGGCTACGTGTTCGTCATTACGAACTCGAACGGCTATTCCGGCGACATCAAGCTTTCGCTCGGCATCAAGGCGGACGGCACGGTATACGGCATCGCGTTCACCGAGCTGAACGAAACGCCCGGCAAGGGCTCGCTCGCTGCAGAACCCGCCTTCAAGGATCAGTTCAACGCGCGCTTGGTCGACGAATTCGAACTGAACGGCTCCGGCGACAACGGCATCGATGCGATCACCGGCGCAACCATCACCTCGAACGCGGTCCTCGACGCGGTCAACGCCGGTCTCGATTACTTCAATTCCGTGATTGTGGGAGGGAACTGAGATGAATAAATACCTTGAACGGCTGTATAACGGCCTCATCAAAGAAAACCCGACCCTCGTGCTGATGCTCGGCATGTGCCCGACGCTGGCGGTTTCGACCGCGGCGATCAACGGCATCGGCATGGGTCTTTCGACCACCGCGGTTTTGATCCTGTCGAACTTCGTGATCTCGGTTCTGCGCAGAGTCATTCCGAACGAAGTCCGTCTGCCCGCGTACATCGTCATCGTCGCCTCGTTGGTCACGGTGACGGAGCTGCTGATCGAAGCGTACCTGCCCTCGATCTATGAGGCGCTCGGCATCTACATCCCGCTGATCGTCGTCAACTGCATCATCCTCGGCCGTGCGGAAGCGTATGCGAACAAGAACACGCCGGATCTCGCGGTCATGGACGGCATCGGCATGGGTCTCGGCTTCACGGTCGCGCTGACGCTCGCGGGTCTCGTCAGAGAGCTGCTCGGCGCAGGCACCGCGTTCGGTCTGACCGTGTTCCCGAAGGAATACGCGATCGGCATCCTGATCCAGCCGCCGGGAGCGTTCCTGGTCATCGCGCTGTTCATCATCATCATGAACGCGATCGGCATCAAGACGCGTCAGCGCCAGCTCGTCGAGAGCAACGGCTGCGACGGCTGCTGTGCAACCTGCGCGATGCGCTGTGAGGATGCAAAGGAGGAAACGAAATGAAGAGCTTGATCTTGATCATGATCAGCGGCGCGCTGATCAACAACGTCGTTCTGAACCAGTTCCTCGGCATCTGCTCGTTCCTCGGCGTCTCCAAGCAAATGAAGGCCTCCGCAAGCTTGGGCGGCGCGGTCATCTTCGTCATGACCATCGCCTCTGCGGTCGCAAGTCTGCTCTACGACTTCGTCTTAAAGCCCTACGGTCTCGACTTTATGAAGACGATCGTCTTCATTCTCGTCATCGCGGCGCTCGTGCAGATCGTAGAGATGTTCCTCAAAAAGAAGTCTCCGGCGGTCTATCAGTCGCTCGGCATCTACCTGCCGCTGATCACGACCAACTGCGCGGTTCTCGGCATTGCGCTGACGAACGTGCAGAACGAGTACAACTTCATCGAGAGCGTCCTTGCGGGCTTCGGCACCGCGGTGGGCTTCACGCTCGCGATCATTCTGCTGGCCGGTATCCGTTCGCGCATCCGCGAGGAAGACCTTCCCCGCCCCGTGCGCGGCGCACCGATCGTTCTGATCTCCGCAGCGCTCATGTCGATCGCGTTCATGGGCTTCTCGGGACTGGCGTTCTGACGGGAGGTGCAGCATGAATACGATTCTGATTACCACCATCGTCATCACCGTCATCGGCATCATCGTCGGCGCGGGCCTCGTCTTTACGGGCAAGAAGTTCTATGTGCCCGTCGATGAGCGCGAAGCCGCCGTGCGCGAATGCCTGCCGGGCAACAACTGCGGCGCCTGCGGCTATGCGGGCTGCGACGCCATGGCGGCGGCGATCGTCTCCGGCGAAGCGCCGGTCAACGGATGTCCCGTCGGCGGAGCGCCGGTTGCCGCAAAGATCGGCGGCATCATGGGCACCGACGCCGCAACGGTTGAGCGCAAGGTCGCGTTCGTCCGCTGCAAGGGCACCTGCGACGCGTGCAAGCAGCAGGGCAACTACGTCGGCATCAACGACTGCCGTTCCGCGGCGCTTGCGGGCATCAGCCTCAAGGACTGCGACTACGGCTGCATGGGTCTCGGCTCGTGCGCGTCGGTCTGTCCGCAAGGTGCGATCAAGATGATCGACGGCGTTGCGGTCGTCAATCCGAACCTGTGCGTCGGCTGCGGTCTGTGCGTCAAGGCCTGCCCGAAGGGGCTCATCGAGCTCGTTCCGGAAAGCAAGCATGTGCGCGTACAGTGCATGAACCGCGACAAGGGACCGATCGTCAAGAAGGTCTGCTCCGCGGGCTGCATCGGCTGCACGCTGTGCACGCGCCAGTGCCAGTTCGATGCGATCCATATGGATGGCAACCTCGCGAAGGTCGCGTACGAAAGCTGCACGCAGTGCGGCAAGTGCGCCGAGAAGTGCCCTGCGCACATCATCACCCCGCCCTGTCCGGTCAAGCCGCAGGCGCAGCCGGCTGAGGCAACGGAGGCATAAGCTATGGAAAAACGCAATCAAGCTGCAAAAATGATCATCGGCGCCGTGATCGTCATCATCGCGGTCCTGTTCGTCGCAGGCGTCGTTGCGGGGCACGACCTCAAATACAAGGCGGCTCCGCTCGGACGCGAGGACATCACGTACAAACAGGTCGAAGCGCCGAAGGCGTCCGGCTACGACGGCACGGTCAACGCGTCCGACTGGTCGGCGCTCTATCCCGACATCGTCGTATCGATGGGCTCGAACGCGCAAAACAGCGATGTCGTCGATTACCTGAAGCTCGATCCGTACCTTGTGGAGATCTACGAGGGCTACGGATTCGCGAAGGACTACGGCAGCGCGCGCGGGCATTCGTACACGCTGACCGATGTCGCCAAGACCGAGCGTCCGCATGCGCTCGCCAACTGTCTGACGTGCAAGACCCCGAACTTCACCAAGATGGTGCAGGACGAGGGCAAGAGCGCCTATTCGAAGTCGTTTGACGACGTTTATGCGCAGATCACGTCGCACAACGGCGAAACGGTCAGCTGCTACACCTGCCACGGCAATAACGTTAGCAGCGACAAGCCGCAGGAGAACCTGACGGTCACGCACGGCTACATCGCCGAAGCGCTCGGCAGCAACATGGATACGATCGATCCCGCCACGCTCGCATGCGGCCAGTGCCACATTGAGTACTACTTCAACCCCGAGGACAAGGCGACCACGATGCCGCACTCCTCGATCGAGACGATGACGCCGGAAGCGACGTACGATTACTACACCTCGATCGGCTTCTCCGACTGGACGCAGGAAAGCACCGGCGCGAAGATGCTGAAGGTGCAGCACCCCGAGATGGAGACGGTTCTGCTCGGCAAGCACGGCAGCTTTTTGAACTGTGCGGACTGTCACATGCCGATCGTCGAGAACAGCAAGACCCAGAACGTCTATCACAGCCACAAGCTCGTCAGTCCGCTGGAGGACAAGACGCTGCTCGCAACGTGCCTGCAGTGCCACACGGACATGAAGAACGCCGATGAAATGATCACGTTCGTCCGCAACATCCAGACGCGCGTCACCGACGAGGAGACGCGCATCGGCAACCTGCTGATGAGCTTCAAGCAGGCGCTTGCCAAGGCGAACCAGAGCGGCCGCATGACCGCGTCCGAGCTGGACGAAGTCCGCGAGCTGTACCGCAAGGCGCAGTGGTTCTTCGACTACTGCTACGTCGAAAACTCCGAAGGCGCACACAACTCCGACCTCGCGATGCGCTGTCTGAGCACCGCCGAACAGCTGATCAAGCAGGGCATGGCGCTGCTCTCGGAATCGCACTGATCCCCCCAAAGGTCCATATGCGGCAAGGGCTTTGTCCCCTGCCGCATTCTTTCAAATGATGGAAATCCTGAAAAAAATCTACAAATTCATCGCGTCCATGAAGTTCGCGATCATCCTGCTGGTCGTCGTCGCGATCGCCTGCATGATCGGCAGTCTCGTCCCGCAGGGCGAGATGTTCGACGTGTACCGCGACGCGTACAGCGAGCGCACGGCAGGGCTCATCCTCGCGTTCCATCTCGACGACGTGTTCCACAGCTGGTGGTTCCTCGTGCTGACGGGACTGCTGTGCGTCAGCGTCCTTCTCTGCAACATCACGCGTGTCAAATCGCTGATCCTTGAGACGAAAAACGCCGCAAGCTTCGAGCATGCGCAGCGCGGCGAGCCGCAGGTGCGCGCCGAAGGGATCGCGGACCCGAACGCGGTCTTCAAGCGTTTGCACTACGCGCACCCGCAGAAAACGAGTGTCGACGGCAAGGAAGCGCTGTTTGCGTACCGCAACCGTCCCGGTTTTTGGGGCGCGTGGATCTGCCATCTCGGCATCATCCTCATCGTGCTCGGCTACGCGCTCGGACAGATGACGCTGTTCTCCGCGTCCGTTTACGGCACGCCGGGACAGACCAAGCCGATCGAAGGCACGCCGTACGAGGTCACGATCGACAGGTTCGAGACGACGCGCAACGAGCAGGGCTTTGTCGAGCAGTACACCGCATCGCTGACCGTGCGCGACATGCGCACCGGCGAGACGCAGAGCGGCACGTCGAGCGTCAACCATCCGGCGGTGCTCGGCGGCATGAAGTTCTACCAGACCTCGACCGGCTACGCGGCGCGCGTCACGATCGCGGAAAACGGCGCGCCGTTCGAAAGCGCGGACCTATGCGTCGGCGAGGAGCTGACGGTCTCCTTCCTGCCGGGGCTGTCGCTGTATCTGAACGCGTATGAGCCGGATCGCTACGGCACGCCCGCCTATCAGGTGCTGTTCTTCTATCAGGGACAGCACAACGGCGCGAGCTACATCGCGCCCGGCGGCGTCATCGACCTCGATCCGTATACGATCACGCTGTCCGAGCCGATCGACTACACGGCGCTGCGCGTCAAGAAGGATTCGTTCGCATGGCTCGCGCTGATCGGCGCGGTGCTGACCACGATCGGTCTGTTCCTCGCGCTGTACGTCGTGCCGGAAACCGTTTGGGCGGTGCGCGAGGAGGACGGCACCTGGACGGTCTGTGGCAGAAGCCGCAAGCTCGCCCCGCTCTTTGCCGAGCAATTCGACCGTGCCGTGCACGGAAAGCCGCGAAAGGAGGCGAATGACGCATGATGCAGGCGGAAAGCATTCTGTTTTTGATTACGCTCGCGCTGTACGCGATCGTCATGGCGCTGTTCTTCCTGTTCATCGCGGTCAAAAAGCAGGCGATTGCAACGCTTGCGACGCGCCTCGGACTGATCGCGCTTACCGTGCATACGGCGGCGATCGTCCTGCGCGGCGTGGCGATGGGACGCCTGCCGATGGCGAATCAGTACGAGTTCGCCACCGCGTTTGCGTGGGCACTGTGCCTCGTGAGTCTGATCTTCATCCATAAGTTTCGTTTCCCCGTGCTCGGCGCGTTCGCGTCTCCCGTGACGCTGCTGCTCGGTCTGTATGCAGGGCTTCAGAAGCTCAACGAGCTGAAGATCATCGCGGCGGGCGGCGCGGACAGCATCCGCAACCTCATGCCCGCGCTGCGCTCCAGCTGGCTCGGCATCCACGTTACCACGGTCATCATCGCTTACGGCGCGTTCGGCGTGTCGTTCGTGCTGTCGATCATGTTCCTGCTGCGCGACCGCATGAAGGAAGGCGGGTTCTGGGACCTGCACATCCCGAAGAAGGAAAAGCTCGACGTGATCAGCTACCGCAGCGTGTCGCTCGGCATGATGTTCCTGACCGTGACGATCAACATCGGCGCGATCTGGGCGGAGAACGCCTGGGGCAGCTACTGGAGCTGGGACCCCAAGGAAACGTGGGCGCTCGTGACGTGGATGATCTACCTCGTCTATCTGCACCTGCGCATCCGCAAGGGCTGGAACGGCAAGACCGCCGCGATCGTCGGCGTCATCGGATTCTTATGCGTACTGTTCACCTATATCGGCGTCAATACGCTGCTGCCGGGCCTGCACAGTTATAAATAATGCGTCGGTCCGAATAAAAATTCAATCGTTCTGTTGACACCCGCAACCGTTTTTGATATGATAAAGGTTGCAAAAAAAGCGTAGGAGAGGAGCGTAATCGAATGTCGATCCAAATGCGGGAATATCCCAACCCCAACAACAGCAATCTGCCGCTGCGCGTTGCAAAGGGACACTTTGCGACCAGCCACAGCCACATCAACTATTACGTCGATCTTACGATGACCAAGTATTGTCTGCCCGAGGCGCGCGAAGCGGCGATCCAGCTTGCCGCGCGGTTCAAGGGCACGACGATCGTGGATACGATCCTCTGCCTCGACGGGACCGAGGTCATCGGCGCATGCATGGCAAGCGAGCTGAGCAAGGTCAGCTTTACGAGCATGAATTCGAGCCGCCCGATCTGTGTGCTCACGCCCGAACATACGACCGGCTCGCAGCTGATCTTCCGCGACAACACGATCCCGATGATCCGCGGCAAGCATATCCTGGTGCTCGCGGCGTCCGTCTCCACGGGCTATACCGTGCTCGGCGCGACCGAAGCGATCCAATACTATGGCGGCGAAACGGTCGGCATCTGCTCGATCATCGCGAACATCGAGACCTGCGGCGGCTACCCCGTCACCTCGATCTTCGATACCGAGAATCTCTGGCCCGACTACATCAGCATCGCGTCGCACGAATGCCCGCTGTGCAAAAAAGGTGAAAAGCTCGACGCTATGGTGAACACCTACGGCTTCTCGAGCTTCTGACGAAAACCGGAAAATGCGCCCGTTTTTCGGGCGCTTTATTCAAAAAAGGAGGTACCGTTCATGGAAATGAAGTTCTATCGCTGTGAAACCTGCGGACAGATCGTTGCGATCGTCAAAAAGTCCGCCTGCCCCATCATGTGCTGCGGCAAACCGATGAAGGAGATCGTCCCCGGCACGAGCGACGGCGCTGTCGAAAAGCATGTGCCCGTCGTGGAAGTGATCGGCGACGTCGTCAAGGTCAAGGTCGGCGCAGTCGCGCATCCGATGCTCCCCGAGCACTACATCGAGTGGGTCTCTCTTAAGACCAAGTTCGGCAATCAGCGCAAAGCGCTCGAACCCGGTCAGGCGCCGGAGGTCTGCTTCCGCCTTTGCGAAGGCGACGAGGTCGAGGCCGTCTATGCGTACTGCAACCTGCACAGCCTGTTTCAGGCATAAGGAGGACGCATGAGCAAGTATACCGGAACCAAAACCGAACAGAACCTGCTCGCCGCATTCGCCGGCGAATCGCAGGCGCGCAACAAGTACACCTACTTCGCGTCCAAGGCGAAGAAGGACGGCTTTGAGCAGATCGCCGCGCTGTTTCTGAAGACCGCGGACAACGAGAAGGAGCACGCCAAGTTGTGGTTCAAAGAGCTGGAAGGCATCGGCAGCACCGCCGAAAACCTCAAGGCGGCCGCGGACGGCGAGAACTACGAGTGGACCGATATGTACGAGGGCTTTGCAAAGACCGCCGAGGAAGAGGGCTTTGCGGAGCTCGCAAGGAAGTTCCGTCTGGTCGCCGCGATCGAAAAGCACCATGAGGAGCGCTATCGCGCGCTTCTCCGTAACGTCGAGACCGCCGCCGTTTTCGAAAAGAGCGAGGTCAAGGTCTGGGAATGCCGCAACTGCGGACACATCGTCGTCGGCGAAAAGGCCCCGGAGATCTGCCCCACCTGCGCGCATCCGCAGTCGTACTTCGAAGTCAACGCGGAAAACTACTGAGAAAGCGAAAAAGACTGTCCGCCATTTGACGGACAGTCTGTTTTTATGCGTTTACGGTGCGGTCGATCGCCGCGCGGATCTCGTTTTGCGGAAGCTTCAGGATCGCATCGATCTGCGCCTGTTCCGCTTCCGTCAGCGCGGTTTTGTCCCGTTCGAGACAGCGGATCATGCCGTCGTCCGTCTGAAACTTCGCCGCATGCGCCAGCACCGTATAAAGCGTCGCGGGTTCTTCCGCCTTCGGTGCTTTTGCGGGCGGTTCCTCCGCCTTCGGCGCTTTTGCGGGCTGTTCTTCCGGAACTTCCCGTTCGGGTGCAATGCCGTCCAAACGTGCATTCAGATGCTCGATCTCGGCTTTGAGCTGTGCGATCTCCGCTTTCAGCGTATCGATCTCCCGATGCAGCAGGTCGCATTGGCGCGACAGCACCACTCCTCTTTTCGCGGTTTCTTCTTCCAATTCATTGAACCGTTTTCTTATGTTTATCATATAAAAGCTGTGAGGCATGACCGTCCCCCCTTTCGATGCTATCAGCATAGCACGCCGCATAAACGCTGTCAAATTCTTTCTTTACAACGCGAACCGCCGCGTGATATACTTTTTTCATGACACAGCAGGAACGAAGGATTTGGCTCATTCGGGCGTTGCTCGATGAGCGGCAAAACGATACCGTTGCGATCCCGCAGGACGAAGCCGAACAGAAGCGGCTGCTGCGCGGTCTTTTAAACGTGCGTCCGCCGATGCCGATCGGCAGGGAATTTCTGGACGTGCAGGACGCGTATTTACAGGAAGCGACGCGCGAGAAGGGCGTGACGCGGCTTTGCGATCTGACGCCCGTGCGTCCGCACCGCTATCTCTGGCAGGGCGACATCACGACGCTCGAAGTCGATGCGATCGTCAACGCCGCGAACGCGCAGCTGCTCGGCTGCTTCTCGCCCAATCACGGCTGCATCGACAACGCGATCCACACCTACGCGGGACTGCAGCTGCGCGACATCTGCAACACGATCATGCGCACGCAGGGACACGAGGAACGCACCGGCACGGCGAAGCTGACCCCCGGCTTTAACCTTCCCGCGACATACGTGGTGCACACGGTTGGGCCGATCGTGTACGGACCGCTGCGCGAGCATCACGAAAAGCTGCTCGCCTCGTGCTACCGGAGCTGTCTCGGCGTCGCTGAGGCAAACGGCTGCAAGAGCATCGCGTTCTGCTGCATTTCGACCGGCGTGTTCCGTTTTCCGAACCGCCGCGCCGCCGAGATCGCGATCGAAACCGTCGACAAATACACCGCCGAAACCGGCAGTGAAATCGACGTCATTTTCAACGTTTGGAAGGAGCAGGACCATGCAATTTACAGAAGTCTCCTCTGAACTCGCCGCGCTGCTCAAAGCGAAGATCGCGGACGCCGACGCCGTGCTGATTGGCGCGGGCGCGGGGCTTTCGACCGCCGCTGGCTTCGATTATTCCGGCGAACGGTTCTCGAAGGTCTTTTCGGACTTCATCGCAAAGTATCATTTTCGTGACATGTATTCGGGCGGGTTCTACCCGTTCCGCACGCCCGAGGAAAAATGGGCATACTGGAGCCGCTACATCTTCATCAACCGCTATCAGGACCCGCCCAGGCCCGTCTATGCGCAGGTTTTGAAGCTCGTCGCGGGCAAGGACTTCTTTGTGCTGACGACCAACGTCGACCACTGCTTCCAAAAGGCGGGCATCGACAAGACGCGGCTGTTTTACACGCAGGGCGATTACGGGCTTTGGCAGTGTTCCGTGCCGTGCCACCGCCGCACCTACGACAACGAAGAAACTGTTTTGAAGATGGTCGAGCGGCAGACGAACATGCGCGTTCCGTCCGATCTCATTCCGCGCTGTCCCAAGTGCGGCGCGCCGATGGCGATGAACCTCCGAAGCGACGACACGTTCGTCGAGGACTACGGCTGGCACGAGGCGGCGACGCGCTACACCGATTTTGTCAACGCGCACAAGGACGGTAAGCTGTTGCTCCTCGAGCTCGGCGTCGGTTCCAACACGCCGGGCATCATCAAGTACCCGTTCTGGCGGCTGACCTATCAGAACCCGAACGCGACCTACGTGTGCATCAACTTCGGCGAGGCGGAATGTCCGAAAGAGATCGAGGACCGTGCGATTCTCGTCAATGCCGATCTTGCGGAGGTTCTGGAAGCGCTGTAACAACGAAAACACAAAAAGAGCCGCGATATGCGGCTCTTTGTTTGTCTGTGTCATTCTGAGCGTCAGCGAAGAATCTCTGAACGTTCGATTGCTTCACCGTTCCGAGATCCTTCGTCGCTTCGCTCCTCAGGATGACACCGGAGAGAAAAGATCACACGCTCTTTTGTCATTCTGAGCGTCAGCGAA
>DFEW01000032.1:1486-5723 GCA_002369195.1 Christensenella sp. UBA3792 | reverse complement strand
ATTCTGAGCGTCAGCGAAGAATCTCCGAACGTTCGATTGCTTCACCGTTCCGAGATCCTTCGTCGCTTCGCTCCTCAGGATGACACACAGGTTCTCGAACGGTCTTTTCCTTGTTTTGTTACGGCAGCGGCAGTTCGAAGACGCCGAGCGTCTGCGCCTCGCCTGCGCGGATATGGTATTCACCCACGCCTGCGGGAAGCTCA
The DNA here is from genome assembly GCA_002369195.1 of Christensenella sp. UBA3792. Lineage (GTDB taxonomy): Bacteria > Bacillota > Clostridia > Christensenellales > CAG-138 > UBA3792. Next base: position 5,520 of record DFEW01000032.1, on the reverse strand, counting down.
ACCTTCCAATCCGTGCCCGCGGGTTCGCCGTCGAACGAGCCGATGGCGCGATAGACGAGCTGCAGTTCCAAGCCCTGCGCTTTCAGCGCTTCGTATTCCGAGGGGAAGACCGGTACGATGCAGATGAACTCGTTCCACGGGATCGAGGCAGGCGAGCCGAGCTGCAGTCTGTCGTCTTCGTTCGTGCTGCCTTTCGGCACGCACACGAGATCGAGCCCCGCCCTTGCTTCGTCTCCGAACGCGGGCTCCAGCAGCGCCTGCGTATACGCATCCTTCCATCCGTCCGGCGCAGATTTGACCGAATAGGTCACATAAATGCCGGTGCTGCGGTAGGACACGGTTTCCAGAAGAACGACACCGTCCAAAGAAACCTGCTTGTTCTCATATCCGTGACCGGTGTACACCGTCAGCACGACCGAACCGGACAGCGGGCGTTCCGTCACAATCGGTTCTGCGGCGTCTGCGCCCGCCGAGGCGTCGAAGCTGAACGAGTATGTGAGGACGGCAAGCAGTCCGACATCGTTCATGCTTTCCACGCGGTTGTCGCGCAGGTGGATGTGCGTCGTAACGTGGATCGTTCCCTCGGTCGGGAACGGTTCGTTCAGGTCGTCGATGTCGATTCCGGCGTACACCGTCGCGCCGTCCGCCGTGACCGAGTTCGGATTGATGCCGCCTTCGCCGACCGGCAGATCATGCTGCGTCGGATCATCGCCGACGGTATAATAGCTGTCCTCGCAGAAGCCCTCGATGCTCTGCTCGCCGCTCCAGCCGAAGCACATGCCGTGATCGGTGTGCAGACGAATGTTGAAGATGATCGTGCTGCTGTCGGCCAGGACCTCCTCGATCTCGGGACGGATGCTGCGCATCCAGCCCCAGTCTTCTTCGGTGTACGCGGGTTGCCCGTGCGCTTCGCGCAAGCCATCAAGCTCGTCATAATTCTCCAGTTCGGGGAGCATCTGAATCGAATAGCTGCCGGTCTCCGGCTTTGCGGACGCGATCGCATTCTCGATGTCGGGGATCGCCTGCTGCGTCTGCTCGCGCGCGTCCCTGTCATGGATCATGTAGGAGTTCGGCGAATGATAGTTGTGCCGGATGATCGCGGTCGCCGCCACCGCCGTGCTTGTAATGAGAAGCGTCGCCGCAACGGCAATCGCGATCCATGCCTTTTTGTTGAGTCGGATCGGTCTGTGCGCATCTACGCGACGTTCGCTTGCCGCTTTCGGGCAGACCGCTTTCAGCGTATCCTCCACCCTTCGGTCGAACGACGCGGGCATTTCGGGAACGGCGTCCGAAATCCGATAGTTGTTCTGTTCCATGTTATGCATCCTCCAGTATCAACCGTAATGATTCCTTTGCGCGGGAGATCCGCGACTTGACGGTTCCGGCGGGCACGTCTATGATCTCTGCGATTTCTTCGACCGTGTAGCCCTGCTCCCGAAGATAGAGCGCCGTGCGCTGCGACGGATTGAGACGCATGACCGCGTCCTTCCAATCGAGCGAAAGCGTCGGATCGGGTGCGTCGGGCGGATCGGGAAGCGTGTCGGTTTGTACCACCCTGCGGCGCCCGCGCATGATCGTATAACACTCGTTTCGCAAAATCTGCAGAAACCATGCGCGAAAGCTGTCCCGCTTTTTCAACTTGCTGCGATGCTCGTACGCCTTGACGATCGCCGCGCTCATCGCGTCCTCGCAATCCGCTGTGTTCCTGAGGATCAGAAATGCGGTCCCGAACGCCGTCTTTTTGAGCGCGCGGACCTCCTCGACGAACACATCGTCCGAAATCTTAGCCATTGGTTACCTCCGTACCGGTTCTTCGAATGATCATTCTCATCACGTAAGACGCAGAAGAACGCAGAAAAGTTCCATGATGATTTGAAAACATTTCAAACCGATATTATACCCCCATACAAAAAAGCCCAGTTTCCTAGGCTTTGTTGCGCTGCAGAAATCCTATTGTTATTCGGATTTATGTCTACCAAGGCAAACATTTCAATCTTCTCGAAATATGCCGGTCGCTGTTTCAAGCTTCGCTGCCTTGGCTAATGTATAGAGTTTCTTTATCCCAAATCAATTCACAAGGTTTGTTATACAAAGCATTCATTTGCGTGATATTCTTGATAAAGACTGAGAGTCCGCTATCCTTTAGTCTGGTAAATGCATCCTTTGTTTTTTCAATCCGTTCGTTTTCTTTTTCTTCGGTCACTTTACTAAAGGATAATAGCTTATTGCTTGCGTTTGTCTTTTTAAGCGGCGTTTTTTCAATCGATTCTCCCGCAAATCTCTGTACTTTTGCAAGACCGGACATTGCAAGCGTTCCGATATCCTGTTTCATCGATTTCTCGACTTCATAGAAACAATTCGTATAGAGCTGTTGGTATGTAATCAGATTACTGCGCAGTTTATCGATTGTTTGATTCAGGTACATTTCTTGAAAATTCTTTGACAGCATCGTCTCCATAAGGGAAGAAAATGCGTACACATAATTTGCAAGCTTGAAACGAGCAAACTTATCATAGAGTCTGCCGACTTTATTCGATGCGCCCTTCAAAAACGAGGATGTCCATTTACCAGAAAGAATATCTTCGATTTCTTCTTTATACGAAAGATAATCCTTTTTTGCATTGCGCTTGATATTCTTGACCTGATTCAAGTTTACAAGCATTGTCGAATCATTTTCCTCGTAAAGCTTATAGTTTTCTGAATACTCTGTCAAAAGCTCCAGATCTGCCAAAAGCTGGGCTTTTTTATCCCTTTCCAACATCTCAAGAATCTCCGTATGCATTCGTTTGATATCAGCAATGTCATGACTGATGAAAGCCATTGTGATTGCCAAACCGATAGCAGCCGGATTTATGCTCTTCGCTTTTTTCAAGACAGCTTGTCCGGTAATCTTTCCATCTGCACCTTGCAGCATAGCGCGATAACCTGCGCCACCTTTTGCCTCCATAAGACTGCCGATACCTTTTGGAAAAGATACGTGATAGAGCCCATTCGCTGATTGAGCCAAACTGCTGATTGTAGTTACCGCAGCATTGCCGATGGCTGTTATTTCAGACAACGGAATTTTCGAATACTGCTTAATATTGAAAGACAGAAAAGATGTGTCCGGATAATAATCAACAGCTAATACCTGTTGCGATACTGTTTGCATTTCCATATTATTTTCCATATCTCACATTCTCCCTGCTGTATGGTTCTGTTTCTCCGTTCTGAGATCCTTCGCTGACGCTCAGGATGACAGCCGTTCTATGTTTTTCTGTTTTAAGATCCTTCCCTATCTGTTCTTCCTTATATCATTCTGAACCGAAGGCGAAGAATCTCCGAACGCAGGTTTTTTCGACAGCTTTATGCGTTTTTGCCGCAGCAGTTCTTATACTTCTTCCCGCTGCCGCACGGGCACGGATCGTTGCGTCCGATCTTGGCAGAGCGCCTTAAGACCTTCGGCTTTGCGCCGTCGAGGGACGGGGCTTCGATCGGCTTTGCGACCTGTTTGCGCTCGACCGGCGCCTTTCTGACCTGCACGCGCAGGAGGTTCTTAACCGCCTCCTCGCGGATGCGCTCGATCATCGCGTCGAAGAGGTCGGCGCCTTCGTTCGCGTATGCGTTGGCGGGGTCGGTCTGCGCGTATGCGCGAAGTCCGATGCCCTGCTTCAGCTGATCCATCGCGTCGATGTGATCCATCCAGTTCGTATCGACCGCCCGCAGCAGCATGATGCGCTCAATTTCGCGCATGTCGATGCCCTGTTCGGCGATCTCCGCTTCCTTCTTTTCGCGGCGGCTCGCGGCAAACGCCTTGCAGCGGTCCACGATGTCCGAACGGCGCTTGAGATCCGCGCTGTGCAGCAGTCCCGCGGCGTTGTCCGCGCAAAGCTCGGAAAGCTCCTTCTCGATCGCGGTGATGTTCCACTCGTCGGGCTTGGAATGCTCGCTCGCGTAGGCGTCGACGATGTTTTCGACCGTCTCGTTGATCATGTTCGTGAACTGATCCTTGAGGTTCTCGCCCATCAGAACCTTGCGGCGCTCGCCGTAGATGA
>DFEW01000032.1:0-1431 GCA_002369195.1 Christensenella sp. UBA3792 | reverse complement strand
CCGTAGATGATCTCGCGCTGCTTGTTCATGACGTCGTCATAGCGCAGAACGTTCTTGCGCTGGTCGAAGTTCGCCGCCTCGACGCGCTTCTGCGCGCTCTCGATCTGTCGCGTGATCAGCGCGTTTTCGATCGGATACGCGTCGTCCGGCGAAAGCTTGGTCAGCATGCCTTCCATGCGGTCCATGCCGAAGCGGCGCATCAGTTCGTCCTTTAAGGACACATAGAAGCGCGTGCTGCCGGGGTCGCCTTGACGGCCGGCGCGGCCGCGAAGCTGATTGTCGATGCGGCGGCTCTCATGCCGCTCTGTGCCGATGATGTGCAGACCGCCGAGCTTGACGACCTGATCGTGCTCGCGATCGGTTTCTTCCTTAAACTGTTTATACAGCTTGTCGTACTGCTCGCGCGCGGCGAGGATCTGTTCGTCGTCGGTCTCGGCATGTCCGGTCGCTTCCTCGATGAGCTCCTCCTCCATGCCTTCCTGCCGCATCGCGCGGCGCGCCAGAAAGTCCGGATTGCCGCCGAGCAGAATATCGGTTCCGCGGCCCGCCATGTTGGTCGCGATCGTGATCTGGTTGAGCTTGCCCGCCTGCGCAACGATCTCCGCTTCCTTCGCGTGATACTTCGCGTTCAGCACCTCATGCGGGATACCCTTGCGCTTCAAAAGCGCGGAAAGGTATTCGCTGCGCTCGACCGAAATCGTGCCGACCAGGATCGGCTGACCGGTCGCATGCACCTGCTCGATCTCGTTGACGACCGCGCGGAACTTGCCCTCCTCGGTCATGTACACGCAGTCCTTGTAGTCGACGCGGATGTTCGGGCGGTTCGTCGGGATCTCGACGACGTCGAGGTCGTAGATCGCGGAGAACTCGTCCTCCTCGGTCTTTGCCGTACCGGTCATGCCCGCGAGCTTCTTGAACATGCGGAAGTAGTTCTGGAACGTGATCGTCGCGAGTGTCTTGTTCTCGCGCTCGACCTTCACGCCCTCCTTCGCTTCCAGCGCCTGATGCAGACCCTCGTTGTAGCGGCGTCCGATCATGAGTCGACCGGTGAACTCGTCGACGATCAGAACCTGTCCGTCCTGCACGACGTAGTCCTTGTCGCGCTCGAACAGCGAACGCGCGCGCAGCGCCTGCTTGATATAGTGGTTCAGCTCGGTGTTCTCGCTGTCCGCAAGCGATTCGACGTTGAAATAGCGCTCGGCTTTCTTGATGCCCTCGGCGGTCAGCATGACCGTGCGGTGCTTGACGTCGACCATGTAGTCGCCGCTTTCCGGCTGCTCGATGCCCGAAAGCTGATCGCTCTTGCTGATCTCCTTGATGTCCTCGCCGCGGGTCAGCCCCTTGACGAAGCGATCCGCGTTGACGTACATTTCGCTGCTTTCCTCGCCGTTGCCGCTGATGATCAACGGCGTTCTCGCCTCGTCGATCAGG
>DFEW01000080.1:12124-12548 GCA_002369195.1 Christensenella sp. UBA3792 | reverse complement strand
TCCGGTCCGATCGATTTGTACCACGCGGCGCCGCGATTGATGATCATCGGCACGTTTGCGTAGGTCTCGACGTTGTTGAGGTTGGTCGGCATGTCGAACAGACCGTGCTCGACCGTGCGCGGCGGCTTGACGCGCGGCATGCCGCGCTTTCCCTCGATGGATGCCGTCAGCGCCGAACCTTCGCCGCAGACGAACGCGCCCGCGCCGCGGTTGATGTGGATCGAAAAGCTCTTGTCCGTGCCGAGGATGTTATCGCCGAGGATGCCGTATTCATCCGCCTGCGCGATCGCCGTCTGAAGGCGTTCGACCGCGAGTGGGTACTCCGCGCGCACGTAGATGTAGCCGCGCGACGAACCGATCGCGAGACCTGCGATGATCATGCCCTCGATCAGACGGTGCGGGTCGCCCTCCATGATGGAGCGGT
>DFEW01000080.1:3702-12063 GCA_002369195.1 Christensenella sp. UBA3792 | reverse complement strand
GAGCGGTCCATGAACGCGCCGGGATCGCCCTCGTCGCCGTTGCAGACGATGAACTTCGGGTTGCGCTTCTGCCTTGCGCAGGACGCCCACTTCTCTCCGGTATGGAAGCCGCCGCCGCCGCGCCCGCGCAGGTTCGATTCGGAAACCTCATGAATGATCTCGTCCGGGCTCATCTCGAACAGACACTTTTCGAGCGCGCTGTAGCCGTCCAGCGCGAGATACTCGCGGATGGAACCTGCATTGATGTGACCGCACGATTCGAGCACGAGGCGCGTCTGCCGCTTATAGAACGGGATGTCCTCTTGCTTTTTGATGACTTCGCCTTCCTTTTTGTAGCCGAGGCGCTCGATGAAACGACCGTTGACGATCGTCTCTTCGACGATCTCCTCGCAGTCGGAAAGCTGCACCTTCGTGTACAGCCAGCCGTTCGGCTCGATGCGCACGAGCGGACCCATCTCACAGAAGCCGTGACAGCCGCTTTTCTTGATGCCGACGATGTCGCCGTGCGGCTCCTCCGCAAGCTCGACCTCGACCGGAATGCCGCGCTCCTTTAAAAGCTCCTGCAGTCTTGCGTAAATATCGAGGGACCCGCCCGCGACGCAGCCCGTGCCGCCGCAGACGAGGATCTTGGTCTTTTCGGCGGCGAACGCCTGCTTGCATGCGGCGCGCAGCGCGGCAAGCTCGTCTCTGGATTGCAGCTTATGCGTCATGTCCGGATGCCTCCTTTTCGATTTCCGCCTTCAGTTCCGAAAGCAGTTCGTCCGCCTTGTCGGGCGTCATGGCGGGATAGACCTTGCCGTTGACCGTCATGACCGGCGCGAGTCCGCATGCGCCGAGGCACGAAACGGTCTCGACGGTGAAGTTGAGATCGTCGGTCGTCTTTTTGTCCTCGGACAGGTTCAGCCGCTCGCGAAGGCGGTTCAGGATCGGCAGCGAGTTGCGCACGTGGCACGCGGTGCCGTCGCAGCAGCGGATCACGTACTTTCCCTTCGGTTCGAGGGAGAAGTTCTCGTAGAACGTCGCGACGCCGTACAGGCGCGCTTCGCCCACGCCGATCGCCTTTGCCACGTAGGGAAACGCCTCGCGCGGCAGGTAGTGATACACTTCCTGAATGTCCTGCAGGATTGCAATCGTCGAGCGCTCGTCTCGCGGACGGCGGGACAGGATCTCGTCGATCACCTTGAAATCGATGGTGTTGGCCATGGTTCCTCCTTGTTTTCCTTTCGTTTTTCTATCTGAATTAAAAATAGCTGACCTTGACGCGTTTGCCCATATCTTTGAGACATCCGGAAAGCTCTTCCACGATGTTCATTTTGATGTTGAAGTTGATGGGCAGATCCGGGTTCTGATGCGCCGGGTTCATCGCCCGACCCACGTAAAAGTTGATGTCCGTCGCTTCCTCAAACAGCAGGCGGCAGATCTCGGATGCGCCGTCGTGTCCGTACCCCCAGTTGGTGTATTCCCTGTTCTCGGAAAGGTAGTCCTTTGCATAGGTGAGCACCTTGCTCATGGTGACGACGCCCTCTGTCACAAGGTCCACGCCCTCGATCGTCGCCGTCGGCGGCACGCCGCTTGCAAGATCATAATTCAGCTGCACCGTGACCGGCTTATGCAGCCATTTTGCCGCGATCGAAGAGGTCGTTCCGCCGCAAATGATATGCTTTCCTTCCTTTGAGAAAAACAGGCTCATCATGCGGTTGCAGTCGTCGGCGTTTGCAGGCGGTCCGAACAGGATGTTCATCGGCTCGCGCCGACGGATGCGCACCACGCATGCGGTGGCGTCGTCGCCCGGTTCTCCGCCGTACAGCTTGTTGCATTCGTCCACCAGCATCGTGGAAAGCACCTTTGCGGTGTATCCCGCAACCGAGATGGTCTCCATAAACGACGCAATATCGTCTCGCTGCCAGCCGAAGTTGTACACACCGCCCAGTCCCGCATGCGGACACCCGTCGCTCATGGCGACGAACAGATCGTTTTCCTTGAGGCGCATGTGCGTGCGATAGATCTTCTTTCCGCCGATGTTCGTTTCGGTCATCGGATAGTCCGTGATCTTGTCGTCGCGGAGAAAAATGACCATCGGATTGTCGTACTGGATCAGTTCAACCGTCTCGTTTCCGATCAGATGAATGATTGTGAACGTCGAGTACGCAACGCCGCGCACCGAACAAACCGGCAGCGTTGCGGCGATCGTCGACACGCAGTCCTCCACGGAAAGCCCCTCTGACATCATCGTGGAAATGATCTTCGAGGTCAGCGTCGAGAGAATACTTGCCTTGACGCCGCTGCCGAGTCCGTCTGCCAGAACGATCACGGTCGATCCGTCTTCGCGCTCCACGATGTCGACGTGGTCTCCGCACAGCTGCTCGCCCGCGTGATTGATGCTTTTGTAGCCGATATCAGCGCAAAGGTCATTCATGGACGATCGTCTCCTTCAGTCGGGTCAGCGCGATCTTGGTCTCTGCCGCGGTTTCTCCGAGCAGCGATGCGATCTCCTGAACGATGCGCATCTGCTTGTCAACCACGTTGTCGGCGATCTCAACCGTTTCACGGCTGATCTCCTCCTTCTTGCTGCGTTCTTCCTCCTCGCGGGTGACGTCGCGCATGATGCACAGAAGTCCGCGCTTATCGCCGGTCGGAACGATCGTCTGCTGCACAAAGCGCTTGTATTCCGCAAGGTAGACCGGTTTATTGTAAATGCCTCTGCCCTTGGTCTGAACCTCCAAAAACGCAGCCGGATCCATAATGCGGATGACGTTGTCTCCGAGAATATCGGAGGAACACCTCAGATGCATCAGCTCCATCGCCGCTGCGTTGATCTGCTGCACTTCCATGCGGTCGTTGACGACCACGATCGCGTTCGGCGAATTGTTGACGATCGCATCGGAAAAGCTCTCCGCTTTTTCTTTCAGGAACGGCAGACACATCGAAATGTCCGCTTTGCCCTGATAGATCGCGATCGCCTTGTCGCGGCAGGTGTTGTAGCCGCAGGTGCCGCAGTTCAGTTCGTCTTCGGGCTTGAACTTGCCCATCTGGTGCAGAATTTCCCGGATCTCATATTCGACCGGAATCGTGTTGTTTCTTTCGATCGGCATGAAGCCGCGGCGAATGCGGATGGCATCCGGCTGATCGACGATAAAATCCTTCTTTCCGGCAAACGCCGAAACCGCCATATAGTCGCGCACAGGGCTTCTGTGGTACTTTTCCATAACGGGACCGCTGATGCAGCTTCCCGCACATGCCGACATTTCGATAAAGCACTTGTGGATATTGCCTCGCTCTATGTCGTCGAGCGCCATCATGCAGTTTTCCACACCGTCGATTGCAAGATATGTATAGTCCTTTGCATCCATATCCATCGTCTTCAGGATGCCGCCCGTCGTGGGGAAGAATCTCGCCTTGCTGTGCTCGTCCGCTTCCACGCGCGCTTCAAGCGTGATGTTCTCACGCTTGAGCCAGTTTGTGAGTTCCTCAAAGGTCAGAACCGCGTCCACGATATCCTTGAACTGCGCGCCTTCGTCCTTTTTTGCAACGCACGGTCCGATGAAAACCGTTTTCGCATTCGGGACGCGCCGCTTGATGTCGCTGCAATGCGCCAGCATCGGCGACTGTACGTCCGCCAGATACGGCAGTTCCTTCGGATAATATTTCTGAATCAGCAGATTGACGGAATGACAGCACGACGAAATGATGATGTCGCGTTGATCCTCGCACAGCATCCTGTCATACTCGCGCTTGACGATTGTTGCGCCGATCGCCGTTTCCTCGACGTCCGTAAACCCGAGTTTTTTCAGCGCCTCCCGCATGGATCCGATGCCGACGCCGTCATAGTTGGCGATAAAGGACGGTGCAAGACTGACGTACACCGGGTCGCCGCTCTGCAGCAGAACGCGAACCTTTTCGGTATCGTCCACGATCTCCTTGGCACCCTGCGGACATACGACGAAGCAATGTCCGCATAAAATGCACTCGTTCGAGATGATGTTCGCCTGTCCCGCGGAAAAGCGGATCGACTTTACGGGACAGTGGCGAATACATTTGTAGCAGTTTTTACAATTGGATTTCTTAAGTCGCAGACAATCGGCCATAACGTTTATCCTTTCTTACTGTATCCGGGACATGATATTTTGTTCAAAAAACGAGTCGAACCCTTCCGGCGTGATTCCGATAAACTCATCGTCGTCCACCTTGATTGTGACGCCGGTACGGTTGCATTTGCCGCAGCAAAAGCTCCCGGAGAGAATGATCTCGTCTTCCAGCTTCCGCTCTTTGATGAGCTGCTGCAGCCGTTCCACAATGCGCTCGGATCCTTTCAGATGACAGGATGAGCCCACACAAACCGTTACCATGATCATACCTTTACCCTCGATTCTATTTCCGTTCTGAAAAATTCTTCCGTGTTTTCGGGTCGGATGGAAAATCGGTTTCCGTCCACCGTCACGCAAATCCCTCTGCTGCATTGCCCCATGCAAAACCGTCCTTCGAGCTCGACGGCGTCGTCCAATTTCTTCTCCTCGATCAGCCGCTGCAGCTGTTCCACCACATAGCGCGATCCATTCAGATGACATGCGGATCCGATGCAAACCGCAACCTTCATTTTTCTCTCTCCCTCCGATCTGCCGTTTCGATATAAGACAGCAGGAGCGCGCGTTTGCGCTCGTTTGATTCTCTGTAGTGCGCGGCGGCTCCAAGGGGAATCCACTGCTCAAACAATGCCGCATCGACGCCTTTCAACGACACGAACCGTTCCCGATAGAGCTCCGCTTCCTTGTCGAATCCGTCGAGCTGCATCAAAAGGTACGCCCATGCGCCGTCCGCTTCGCCCGATCCCTGCATTGCATGCTTCCAGTCGAGGGCGAACGCCTTTCCGCCTGCGGATTCCATCGCGTTCGAAAGTGCAAATTCTCCGTGACAGACCTCGTGTCCACGCGGAAGCGTTTGCAGCCGCGCCGAAAGGCGCCGGATCAGATCGGACGGAAGACCGGACGCTTCGATCCGCTGCGCCGCAAGGTCGTTGACCTGCGGCAGCGCGGCGCATCGCTTTTCATGGATCGTCCGCTGAAGCGCCGTCCATCTTGACAGCAGGGCGTCCGTCTTCAGCGGGGATTCGGTCAGCATGCGCAGGAACGTTTTCCCGGCAATGTAATCCATGATCATCGCCCAACGGTTCTCCACCGTCGTAATCTGCCGAAACTGCGGGACCGGAAGCCCCAACTCCTCGGCCAGCGTGAGATTCATCCCCTCGTTCAGGATCGACGATTTCGGATAGGACGCCCGATATACCTTGACCGCGTTGCCGCCGTCGCGAAACACGGTCGTCCGGTTGCTTACCGAGATGATCCGATCAAGCATCATCGCACACCTCCGAAATCGTATTTGACTCGCTTGCGCAGTGCACCAGATGCGCAAGCGACAGCGCGAGGTTTTCCTGCCGCAGGATCACGTTTTTCGGAATGCGGAGGCGGCATGGTGCAAAGTTCCATATCGCCGTAATGCCGTTTTCCGTCATCAGATCGCATACCGCCTGCGCAGCCGGACCCGGAACCGTGATGATTCCGATGGAGATGCCGTGCTGTCTGCAAAAATCCGGAAGCAGTTCCATCGGATAGACGGGACAGTCCTCGCTTTCCGCGTTCTGCTTGTTCGGATCGGCGTCAAACCCTGCCGCGATGCAATATCCGTACTGACGGAAGCCGCGGTAGTTCATCAGCGCGCGCCCCAGTTTTCCCGTTCCGACGATGATCGCCGGCGTGTTTTTTGAAACGTTCAGCGCCGTTTCGAGATCGGCAATCAGCGCGCCCCTCGGGTAGCCGATCTTCGGGCGTCCCTCGCTGCAAACGAGATTCAGATCCCTTCGCACCAGAACTTCGCCGTAACCGAGCGCATGCGCGATCGATCCGGCGGATACGGTCGGACTTTCGCCGGAGCGCAAATACTCCAGATAGGAAGGCAAGCGTCCGAGCGTCGCCCTTGTAATGCTTCTTTTCTCCATCGGCATTGCTCCCTTCGTCAAAGCGTTACTCTCTGAAATGCGCCGCCGCACCTGCGCCGGTACAGCTTCAGCCGGTGTTCGGCTTTGCGCACGATGACCGGCGTTTGCAGCGTTTCCGCCGTTTCTCCGTCAATGATGATCTGTGCCCGCCCGTTTCGTTCCCGCACGCCGATCACATGACTGTCGCGCAGAACCGTCGGATGCGAATCCCCGGCGTGCGCACAGATCGGCGTCAGGAGCAGGATCGGAGCGTCCGGTTCCGAGACCGGTCCGCCTGCCGACAGGTTGTACGCGGTCGAACCCGTCGGCGAGGATATGATCAATCCGTCGCCGCGGACATGCAGCGCTTCCGTTCCGTCGATGTCCGCGAACAGCTCCGCGGTTTCGCCGAATCGCATTTTTGCAAATACGACGTCGTTGAACGCATATCGCACGTTTTTTCCGGATATGCACTCCAAAACCGTCCGCTCGGTCGGCTCGCACGCGCTAAGCAGTTCGTCAAAACGGTCGATCTCGCCGAGGTCCATTGCGCAAAGATAGCCGAGTCTTCCGCTGTTAATGCCGAGAAGCGGCTTCTGAAGACGCAGCGCCGTTTGCGCTGCCCGAAGGACGGAACCGTCCCCGCCGAGCGAAACGACAAGATCGTATTCATCCGAAATAAGCGGTGTACCGTTCATATCATCGGACTTGACTGCATTTATGCACAATGTGCAGGCGTGACCGCGGGCCTCCAGCGCATCACGACATTGGATTGCCTGTTGCGCCTGGCGGCCCGTGTATTGATTGGGATAAAGCAGAATGTTCACTTGATTCCGTGTCAGCGCGCGGACAGTGCCTCGTCGATCGCCTTTGCCGCAACCTTGCCGGCGCCCATCGCCGAGATGACTGTCGCCGCGCCGGTGACCGCATCACCGCCCGCATAAACCCGTTCGCGCGAGGTCAAACCGTCCTCGTTGACGATGATCCCGCCGTGGCTGTTGACTTCGAGTCCTTCGGTTGTGTTCTTGATCAGCGGGTTCGGGCTTGTGCCGATCGCCATGATCACCGTGTCCACATCCAGCGTGAACTCGCTGTCCGGGATCGGGACGGGACGTCTTCTGCCCTTTGCGTCCGGCTCACCGAGTTCCATGCGGATGCAGCGCATGCCGGTGACAAATCCGTTCTTCGGATCACGCGGGTCGTCTGGATTGCGATAACCCAGGATCTCAACGGGGTTGTTCAGAAGGCGGAAGTCGATGCCTTCCTCCATCGCATGCTCGACCTCTTCCTTTCGTGCGGGAAGCTCTTCCATCGAGCGGCGATAGACAATGTACACATGTTCCGCGCCGAGGCGCAGCGCGGTTCTTGCCGCGTCCATCGCGACGTTTCCGCCGCCCACGACCGCGACCTTGCCGCCTTTCATGATCGGCGTGACCGGATTCTCGCGGTAAGCCTTCATCAAATTGCTGCGCGTCAGAAACTCGTTTGCGGAATAGACGCCCTTCAGGGATTCGCCCGGGATGTTCATAAAGTTCGGAAGTCCCGCGCCGGAGCCGATGAACACGGCTTCATAGCCCTGCTCGAACAGCTCGTCGATGGTCAGCGTCTTGCCGATGACCACGTTGGTCTCCACGTCCACGCCGAGCGCTTTCAGCGTTTCGACTTCCTTTGCGACGATGGATTTCGGAAGACGGAACTCCGGGATGCCGTAGACCAGCACGCCGCCCGCGGTGTGCAGCGCTTCGAACACGGAAACAGCATAGCCCTTTTTGGCAAGATCTCCCGCACAGGTGAGACCCGACGGACCGGAACCGACGATCGCGACCCGATGTCCGTTCGATACGGGCTTTTCGGGCGCTTCCTTTGCGTTCGCGTTGTGCCAATCGGCAACAAAGCGTTCGAGACGGCCGATGCCGACCGGTTCAAATTTCACGCCCATTGTGCACTTGCTTTCGCACTGCGTTTCCTGCGGGCAAACGCGGCCGCAGACGGCGGGCAGGGAAGAAGTCTGTGCAATGATCTGATACGCGCCTTCGAAATCGTTCTCCTTGATCTTCGTGATGAAGTCGGGGATATTGACGTTGACGGGGCAGCCCGCCACGCACGGACGGTTCTTACAGTTTAAGCAGCGCTTGGCTTCCTCCAAAGCAATCTCTACGGTATACCCCAATGCCACCTCGCTGAAGTTGTGGGCCCGGACCTGGGGAGCCTGGGTCGGCATCTCATGTTTTTTCGGATTCAGTGCCATTTTAGTTCGCTCCTTTCAGCAGGTTGCAGGTCTCTTCGTGCGCGTGGCGCTCGAAGTCGAAGTACATCCGCCCCCGGCTCATGGCCTCGTCGAAGTCCACTTCGTAGCCGTTGAAATCGGGGCCGTCCACGCAGGCGAACTTCGT
>DFEW01000080.1:0-3573 GCA_002369195.1 Christensenella sp. UBA3792 | reverse complement strand
CGTCGATCATGATGGGGTTCATGGAAACCGTGACCGGCACGCCGAAGGGCTTGGCCGTCAGAGTAACGAACTTCATCATGATGAGAGGCCCGATGGTGATGATCATGTCGAAGGTCTCCCCGGCCTCCAGCATCTCCTTCAGGGGCACGGTCACGTTGCCGTGACGGGCGTAGGACCCGTCGTCGGTCATGACCACCAGCTTGTCGGAGCAGGCCCTGAACTCGTCCTCTAAAATCAGCAGATCCTTGCTGCGGAAGCCGATAATAGAGGTGACCTGGGCGCCCTTCTCATGGAACGCTTGGGCCACGGGCATGGCGATGGCGCAGCCCACGCCGCCGCCTACGATGCAGACCTTTTGGATGCCGTCGGTATGGGTCGGCACGCCCAGGGGGCCCACGAAGTCCTGCAGGTATTCGCCCTCTTTCTTGTGGTTCAATAGTTCAGTCGTCGCGCCGACGATCTGGAAGATGATCTTGACGGTGCCCTTCTCCGGGTCGGTGCCCGCCACGGTCAGAGGGATACGCTCCCCGTTTTCATCCACTCGCAGGATGATGAACTGGCCGGGTCGGGCCTTCCTGGCCACCAGCGGCGCTTCGATCTCCATCTGCGTCACGGTCGGGTTCAGATTCTTTTTCCCGATGATTTTATACATAGATGAATTCCTTTCTCTTTTGATGATACAAACGGATCGCTTTGCATATGATCTCGCTGTGATCAAAGGCGAGCTCGCCGAAGCTCCCATCCAATGAAAGCCGGATCGATCCGTTCTCCAGCCATAAACGTCTGTCATGGTCCGGAACGGGCAAAAACCACATTGCCGCCGCGGCGTCGTCACCAGCGCTGATCGCAGAGGACTCCTTTCGGATGCTCGCGAGGTATGCCGACGTGACGACCCATCCGCGCGGATCGCGATTCGGCTTACTGAAAATGCCGACCGGCGTCAGTTGATCCGTTGCGCAGACAACGCCGGTTTCCTCCGCAAGCTCGCGCGCTGCGGTCTGCTCGACGGTCTCGTTTGGGTTAACAAAGCCGCCCGGAAGCGCCCAACAGCCGAGGTAGGGGTGTCCTTTCCGCCTGACCAGCAGAATCTCCCCGGTTTCCTCCGAAAACACGACAAGATCCGCGGTCAGATACGGCCTCGGATACGTTTTTTTGGCATAGGCTTCCAGAAACTCCCGTTCCGTCAAGCCCTTTTGATCCCTCAATTCCATATGCATCTGCTTTGAAAAAAGCGGCTCCCAAATAAGGAGCCGCCTTTGAACGTAGGTCTGTCTGCATAGATCGGGCAGACTGGCGTTTTGCTTGTTGTGCTTTATGCGACGCTCAGATCGATCAGAAATCGACTTCGGTATCGTAGTAGCAGCACTTCAAGAGTTTTTCCATCTCCTCGACGGAGGGCTGACGGGGGTTGGAACCCGTGCAGGCGTCCGCGATCGCGTTGACCGCGATGTCATGGAGACGCGCAAGGAACACGTCCTCGGGAACGAAGCCCTGTTCGGTGGGATAGCTGTCCGCGCCGTAGTTCTTGATGCAGTGGGGAATGTTGAGGTCGTCGTTCATCTTGCGCAGATATGCGATCAGAGCGGCAACCTTCTCGTCGTCGGAAGCATTCTTGTCCGCAATGCCCATGTAATCGACGATCACGCCGTAGCGCTTCTTTGCGGTCTCATCCTTCGCGTTGAACGCGATGACCTTCGGCAGGTACATTGCGTTTGCTGCGCCGTGGATGATGTGTGCGCCGTAGTCCGCAAACACCGCGCCGGTCTTGTGCGCCATCGAGTGAACGATACCGAGCAGCGCGTTGGAGAACGCCATGCCTGCGAGGCACTGTGCGTTGTGCATACGATCACGAGCTGCCATGTCGCCGTTGTAGGACGGAACGAGATCGTTCATGATCATTTCGATCGCATGGATCGCCAGAGGATCGGTGTAATCGCAGTTTGCGGTGGAAACATATGCTTCGACTGCGTGCGTCATTGCGTCCATACCGGTGTGCGCAACGAGCTTCTTCGGCATCGTCTCTGCAAGCTCCGGATCGACGATCGCCACGTCCGGCGTGATCTCGAAGTCCGCGATCGGGTACTTGATGCCCTTGGAATAGTCGGTGATGATGGAGAACGCAGTCACCTCGGTCGCCGTGCCGGAGGTGGAAGAAACCGCGCAGAAGTGCGCCTTTTTGCGGAGCTCGGGAATGCCGAAGACCTTGCACATATCCTCAAACGTGCACTCCGGATATTCGTACTTGATCCACATCGCCTTCGCCGCGTCGATGGGGCTGCCGCCGCCGATCGCCACGATCCAGTCCGGTTCGAAATCGAGCATCGCCTGTGCGCCGCGCATAACGGTTTCCACAGAAGGATCGGGTTCGATGCCGTCGAAGATGCGGACTTCCATGCCCGCTTCCTCAAGATACGCCTGTGCGCGATCGAGGAAGCCGAAGCGCTTCATCGAGCCGCCGCCGACGCAGATCATTGCCTTTTTTCCCTTGAAGCTCTTGAGCGCTTCGAGAGAGCCTTTTCCGTGATACAGATCACGAGGGAGAGTAAAACGTGCCATAAAAACCTCCAAAGTTTTCACTGTATTGATATCGCGCATGATATTTTCGATATATCATGGAGCGAAATACCCGAAAATGATAGCGACCGATGGATCGATCGCTTCATTGTATGACGTTTTGATCACCTTACTGTGAGCATGGTCTTGCGACCAAGACGACCAAACACATGCAAAGGTCAGAAGAACTTGCAATTCATCCTTTGCGTTTCGATTATAACACCGTGCGAAAAAAAGCAGAATAACCAGAATGTTCAAGCCGTATTATCAAAAAAGATAACGCAAAATGTTCTGCGTCCGCGGCGGCAGGAACGTGTTGACAACAGTTCCTCATTTCCTATATAATGTTCTTGTCCGCACAAGCCGACGCCGCAGCAGAAGCTGCAAAGATTTGTTTTTGTTTCATTCATATTCGGTGTCATGAAGGTATCGAGACCCGCATAAGCGGGCGCGGTATCTTCTTTTTTATCGGAGGGCGTATGCAAATTGCCATCATCGACGGACGCGGCGGAAAGCTCGGCGCGGCGCTGACGGAAGAGGTCCTGAAGCGGTTCCCGCAGGACGATATCCTTGCCGTCGGCATCAACGACGCCGCGGCGGAACAAATGCGGAAAACCGGCGCGAAGCGCTGCGCGTCCGGTGAAAACCCCGTGCTGGTCGCGTGCCGGACGGCGGATCTGCTGCTCGGCTCGATGGAGCTTGTTCTGGCGGATTCCATGCTCGGCGAGGTCACGCCGCGCATGGCAAAAGCTGTTTCCGAAAGCGGAGCCATGCGGATCCTGGTGCCGATGCATCTGGAAGGCATTGCGGTCGCAGGTGTCAAGGAAACGTCTGCCTCGGAACTGGTGCAGGACGCCGTTCAAAAGGCGGAACGGTGGAAGAAAGGGCTCCCTGTATGAATCGAACCCTGAAAAAGCTCGTCTTTGCCGCGCTTTGTCTCGCGCTGTGCATGGTCCTTCCGCTGCTGACCGGACAGATCCCGCAGATCGGAAAGACGCTGAGCCCGATGCACATTCCCGT
>DFEW01000010.1 GCA_002369195.1 Christensenella sp. UBA3792 | reverse complement strand
TGACGACCCCGGCAGCCCGCCGAAGGAACCCCTTATCACCGCTTCGCGGCGTGAAAGGGGGCGAAGCCATAAACGCAGCCGACACAAATCCCGACTGCGCGGTCTATTGCGGCACGGTTCGACATACCCTGAACGTGAGGAGGGTATGGGTATGGTATCTGTTTTCTGGTGTTTGCTGCAGGCGATCGCGTTCGTCGGGGCGATCGAGCGCAGCTCGTTCTTGCAGCCGCTGAGCAGAGAGGAGGAGCGCATGTGGCTCGACCGGCTGCTTGCGGGCGACGAACAGGCGCGTGAAACGCTGATCCTGCACAACATGCGGCTTTGCGCGCACATCGCAAAGAAGTATCAGCGCTCCGGCGACGACCGCGAGGACCTCATTTCGATCGGCACGATCGGGCTCATCAAGGCGGTGTCGACGTTCTCGGAGTCGAAAGGCGCGCTGTCCGCCTATGCGGCGCGGTGCATCGAGAACGAAATCCTGATGAGCTTGCGGCGCGAACGCAAGCTCGTCGAAACCGTATCGATCGAGGAGCCGATCGGCTCGGATCGGGAGGGGAACGAAATGAAGCTGGTCGACCTCGTCTGCACCGAGGCGGATTCGATTTTCGAGCAGGTGCAGGGACGGCTCGACGCAGAGCGCATCACCGAAACGATGAAGCGCGTGCTCACCCCGCGCGAGCGCGTGGTGCTGTCGATGCGCTTCGGGCTGAACAACGGCCGACCCCTGCCGCAGCGCGAGGTCGCAAACGCGCTGAACATCTCCAGAAGCTACGTTTCGCGCATCGAGACGCGCGCGATGGAAAAGATGAAAGCCGCGTTGTGCAACCATGAAAATATACTTTAGATATCCTTGAGAAAAGTTGAAAATTTCGTTGCTTCAACGGTTGCCCTTTCGACATCGGTGTGTTATACTGTATGTGCCGTTTGGCGAATTCGGATTCGGAGGGGAAAAGGTAATCCATGTATACGGGATCTGGCATCATCAAGATTTTCGCGGGAAGGACCGGACGGCCCTTTGCGCAGCGCATGTGTGACTATCTCGGCGCGCAGATGGGCGACGCCACGACGATCATGTTCGATGAAGGCAACATTTTCGTCCGCATCAACGAATCGATCCGCGACAAGGATGTGTACATCGTGCAGCCGATCGGCCGCGAGCCGAACGATGAATTTACCGAGCTGCTCTTTTGGATCGACGCGTTCAAGCGCTCGAGCGCGAACTCGATCACGGCAATCATTCCGTATTTCTCCTACGCAAAGGGCGACAAGAAGGACGAGCCCCGCGTATCGATCCGCGCGCGTGTGTGCGCGGACTGCATTGAGGAGATCGGCGTAGACCGCGTGCTGTTCATGGACCTGCATGCGGATCAGGTCGTCGGTTTCTTCAAGAAGCCGGTCGATCATCTGTCCGCACGTCCGCTGCTCATCGAGTACGTGAAGCGGCAGGGCATCGTGAACGACGATCTCGTCGTCGTCTCTCCGGACGCGGGCAGCGCAAAGCGTGCGCACGGGTTTGCAACGGCGCTCGGCGCGAGCGTTGCGATCGGCGACAAGACGCGCTACGATCATAAATCCGACGCGAAGGTGCTGAACATCATCGGCGACGTCAAGGACAAGAACTGCCTCGTCGTCGACGACTTCTCGATCACCGGCGGCACGCTGGTCGACGTCGCAAGAGCGCTCAAGGAGCACGGCGCAGCGCATGTGTACGGCGCGCTCTCCCACAACGTCATGACCGAAAAGGCGATCCGCCGCCTCGAGGACAGCCCGTACGAATGGCTCGTTTCCACCGACACGCTCGAGTGTCCGTGGGCGGATCAGTCGACCAAGCTGCGCACGATTTCCGCGGCGCCGATGTTCGCGCAGGCGGTCAAGACGATCCACGACCGCGCACCGATGAGCACCCTGTTCGATCACCGCTTCTTAAAGCGTCTGATGGACATGAGTCTCGAAACGAATCAGGACTGAGCATACGAAAGGGGACGACGAATGCCGTCCCTTTTTTGCAACCTTTTTGCCAAACGCGCGGTATTCTTTGTAAAGAACGCAAGGAGGACGGCATATGAAGCAGAAACCCGTGGACGGCTACCGTCCGAACTACCCGAAAAAGCTGATCAAAGGCGCCGCGCTGACCGCCGCCGCAATGCTGACGCTTTCGCCCGCGCTTGCCTGCAGGACCGCGCCGCAGATTTCGGGCGACATCATGATCGACGAGCCGACGGAAGAACCGGAGCTTTCGGGCGCCGTGGTGATCGACGAACCGACGCCGGAACCGGAGCTGATGGGCGAGATCGCAGTCGACGAGCCGACGCCGGACCCGGAAGAACCCGAATGGATGGGCGACGTGATCGCCGATCCTTCCGAACCGTAAGGAGAAAGCCATGAAACACGAACGCATCGACGAACACGCGCCGGACTATCCCAAGAAGGCGCAGGAAGAGCTCACGCTCGAGGAGGCGCTCGCCATCCTGCGGTCCCCCGCGCGGGAGTTTGCGCCGGAGGAGCTGCACGCGGTCGGCATCGTGCCGATGGACACGCCGGACCATCCGGCGATGCGCATCACGCCGAAGCCGGAGGAAGAAGAACTGATTCTCGACGGCGACGTCGAGATCGATGTGCCGGAGGACTGAAGCATATGCAGCAAAAACCGTTATCCGCTTATCGCCCGAACTACCCGAAAAAACTGCTGAAAACCGCGGCGCTCACCGCGGCCGCTCTGGTCGCGATCGGCGGCGCGGCGTGCGAACCTGCGCTTGCGGGCGCGCCGATGCCGGCCGAAACATCCCTGCCGACGGAGGCACCGGAGCCGGATCTTTTGGGCGAACCGACGGTCGACGTGGGCGGACAGACCGGAACGCATCTGCGCGGCGACGCGCTGATGACGGAAGGCAAGCTCGTCGTGGATGAACCGCAGCCATGAACTTCACCCTGCACCTGACGGCGGACTGCAACCTGAATTGCCGCTACTGTTATGAAACGCACACCCGTGCGCACATGCGCGAGACAACCGCTCTGCGGGCGGTCGATCTCGCTTTTTCGTACGGACACAAATCGGTCGGCTTTTCGCTGTTCGGCGGCGAACCGCTGCTCGAACGCGGCGTGATCGAATCGCTCTGCCGCTATGCGGCAAAGAAAGGCGCGGATGCGGGCGTGCGCGTCAGCTATAAGATGACGACCAACGGCACACTGCTTGACGAGCCGTTTTTGCGCTTTGCAGAGGAGCACGGGATCGCGATCGCCCTGTCGCACGACGGGCTTTTACAGGACGCTCAGCGCGTCACAAGGGACGGCAGGGGAACGATGCGCGCGCTCGAACCGGTCGTCGACCTGCTGCTCAAGTATCAGCCGGACGCGATCGCGATGCAGACGGTCATGCCCGCGACGGTGCGGCACATGGCGGAATCGGTCGAGTGGCTCTATGCGCGCGGCTTTTCGCACATCAACACGGCGATCGACTACCGTCCGGACGCGGGCTGGGACGACGCTTCGATGGCGATCTTAAAGGAGCAGTACGAGACGATCGCGGACCTGTCGGAGCGGTATTTCGATGCGAAAAGACCGCTTTTGTATCTCAATTTTCTTTCGAAGATCGCGGCGTACCTCAACGATCGTCCGTGCATCGAATGCAAGCTCGGCATGCGCCAGCCGTCGATCGCGCCGGACGGCTCGATCTATCCGTGCAACCAGTTTTTGAACCTGCCGGACTATCGCATGGGCGACGTCGAACGCGGGATCGACGCGCAAAAGCAGCGCGAGATCTATCTCCGCTCGCTCGATCCGGAACCCGCCTGCGAGGGCTGCGCGATCGCGGTGCGCTGCCGCCACCACTGCGCCTGTCTGAACGTCAGTCTGACCGGACACATGCACGAGGTCGCGCCGGTGCAATGCGAGCATGAGCGTATCCTGATCCCGGTTGCCGACGCGCTCGCCGCGCGGCTGTACGCCCAAAAGAGCGAGCGCTTTTTGCGCTATTATCGGGAAGCGCCGGAAATCGACGCATAAAAAGAGGGGCTGTTAAGAAAGTCTTGCGTGTCATCCTGAATCGCGAAGCGATGAAGGATCTCAGAACGAAACTGTCTTGTCATGCAACACTGTTTCAAACTTGCGTTCAGAGATTCTTCGCCTGCGGCTCAGAATGACAGACTTTCTTAACAGCCCCTTATCGTTCGTTTCTCATTCCTTATAGCGGTAATCCTTGCCGTATTCGAGCGGCTTGCCCGTGCTTTCGATCAGTTCGGTCACGGTGACCAGATCGTATCCCTGTTCGAGCAGCCACGGGATCAGCTCCTTGATGGCATTCACGGTCGCGTCGAGGCGGTCGTGGAAGAGGATGATCGCGCCGTCCTCCACCTTGGCTTTCACGGTGTTGACGATCTTTTTCGTGTTCTTCGTCTTCCAGTCGAGCGTGTCGATCGACCAGCGGAAGGACGCAACCTCCGCCTGCTTGCAGGCCTTGCGCACGTTCTTGCTTGTGCTGCCGTAGGGCGGACGCAGGATGTGCGTGGTGTAGCCGCCTTCGATCTGGTCGGAAATCTTCTGCCGCATCTTCTCGAAGCGCTGCACGTTCGTGGAGACCGAATACTTGGTCATGCGCGTGTGATTGAGTCCGTGCATGCCGATGTCCATGCCGAGGTCCGCCATGCGCTGCATCATCGGCTTGGATGCCTCGTTGAGCCGCGTGCCGACGACGAAAAACGTCGCCTTGACGTGGTATTCCTCCAAAACGTCGAGCACAAGCGGCGTAAAGTCCGGGTTTGGACCGTCGTCGAAGGTCAGGGCGACCATCTTGCGGTTCGGGTCCTTCGTGGGTTCGGGCGTCGGCGTCGGCTCGGGGGTCGGCGTCGGCTCGGGCGTCGGAGAGGGGGACGGCGTGGGCGGCACGGTCGGTACGGGCAGCGGCGTGAGCGACTGCATGATCGTGTCCTCCACAACCGCGATCTCGACCGATTCGGCGGAGGGCACGGGGATAACGGCCTCCTGCTGACGCGGCGGTGCATCGACGCACCCGACGGTCAGCAGAAAAAGCAGGAGCAAACAAATTGTCGATTTGAAGCGATTCATACAAAAAGTATATCACGCTTTTCGACATACGTGCAGAAAAAATTTGTAAAATAATTGCAAAAAGCGACTATTTCTTGTAATTTCAGCGCATTCGTGCTATATTCATTGCTTGACTGACAGGAAGGAGAGGGAACATGGCAAACAACCTGATCGACCGGACGTTTTACGAGGCGGTCGTGAACTTTTCGCGCAGCGAGCAGGCGCAGGAAACGTACTATCGCGTCATGAACGCCGAGACCGGCAGGGTTGGCGCATCCGGACGACCGGAGACCGTGCGCGACCGGATCTTGCGCGTGTACGCGATGCTGTTCTGCGACGTGCTCGGCGTGGAGGCGGGGCATATCGCGACGGCGGAGGACGTGGAAGCGACCGCGGACCGGCTGTACCTTGGCAGCATGGGCTTCGATCCGCGCCACTGGTACCGGATGCGGCACCACTTTCCGGTCATCGACGAGGACAATTACGACCGCTTCGCCGCGCTCGTGATCGCGGACCTGAACGCCGGCGAGCTCAAGGAAGCCGCGGTGACGGGCGGCGACATGCTGCTGGTCGGGGAGCTGAACCCGCTGTCGATGACGGCGCAGCAGCGGCGCGAGCAGAAGGTCAGCGCGGTCACGTTCAAAGGGGAGCAGCCGGTATGACGATCCTGCTGGTCGATCGCGACAAAGCCGCCCTGTCGCTTTTGGAACAACGGCTGACCGACGCCGAGCCGGACGCGCAGCTGCACGCGTTCGAAAGCGCGCTCGAGGCGCTCGCCTTTGCGCGCACGCAGGAAATCGACGTCGCGTTTCTGGAACCCGATCTGCCGGAGCTTTGCGGCTGCGATCTCGGGCAGTACCTCAAGGAACTGTACCCCTCGGTCAACCTGATCTTCACCGCCGAGGGACGCGCCTACGGCTACGAGGCGATGGCGCTGCACGCAAGCGGGTATCTTTTGAAGCCGGTCGCGGCGGACGCGATCGGGCGCGAGCTGGACGATTTGCGCTACTCGATCGCGTTCAAGAACCGCAAGCGCGTGTTCGCGCAGACCTTCGGCAACTTCGAGCTGTTTGCCGACGGCAAGCCGATCGCGTTCAAGTACTCGCGCACGAAGGAGATCCTCGCGCTGCTGATCCTCAACCGCGGCGCGCAGACGACCAACGGCGAGATCATCGCGACGCTCTGGGAGGACGACGGCGATCCGGAAAAGAAGGCGTCGTACCTGTCGAATCTCCGGCAGGACCTTTGCAACACGCTCACGCGGCTGAAGCTCATGAACGTCATTTCCAAGCAGCGCGGCAGCATGGCGATCGTGCCGGAGCGCATCGAGTGCGACCTATACGACTGGCTCGAAAAGAAGCAGGCGTCGCGCTACAGCTACCTCGGCGATTTCATGAACCAGTACAGCTGGGCCGAGCCGATGCACGCCGAGATCGACGAAATCAGCTACGCAATGGAATAAGCGTGCTTCCGGCGCGCGATGTGTTCCTTCGGAAACGTTCGGGAAGGTTCTCCCTCGCGGAGAACCTTCTTTCTTTTCGGCGTCGTCCCGGCAATCAGTCATTCTGAGCCGCAGGCGAAGAATCCC
>DFEW01000044.1:4593-42465 GCA_002369195.1 Christensenella sp. UBA3792 | reverse complement strand
GGCTGTTAAGAAAGTCCGTCATTCTGAGCCGCAGGCGAAGAATCTCTGAACGCAAGTTTGAAACAGTGTTGCATGACAAGACGGTTTCGTTCTGAGATCCTTCACCGCTTCGCGGCTTTGGATGACATGTGAGTTTTTCTTAACAGCCCCTTTTGATTCTTTTGCAGGCGCGATTACACCGGCAGGTTGCCGCCGACGCGCAGGAAGGTCAGGGTGAGGTCGCCGTCGCTCAGACGCAGGGTGTCGCCGTCGACCGTGTAGGACGGCGCGTCGGTTCCGAGCAGCGAGAGGGACGTATCGGTGATGCGCAGGATGCCGTCCTTGCAGGTATAGCGCAGAGCGCTGAGCGTTTCCGAATCGTATCCGCTTTCGTATGCGAAGCCGGCCTGAATATCGTTGAATACATAGCGGAACATATAGTCGTCGGACTGTTCCAGCACCGTGTTGATCATGTTCGCGGTCGCGGCGCCGTCGCGGGATTTGCCCTCCGCGTAAACGAGGTCCCAGGTGCCGAGAACGCCGCCCGTCTTTTCGTACACCGGCGGCTCGATCGTCGGGATCGTGATGCCCATCGCGCGCGCGTATACGTAGTCGGTGATGCCGGCATTGCCGCTTTGATGGACCAGAAGCACATCGGCGACCGGATCGTAGCGAACCGGCAGAAGCGCGCCGCCCGGGAACTGCATGGCGAACGCATCGCCGCGCACGGAGGTCACGCCGGTGACCCGCTGGCTGAAGGTCCTTTCGTTCCAGTAGTAGACGACGGTGCGGTCGTCGAAGAAGCGCAGATAGCCGGTGTACTGCAGCCCGCGAATGTCGACCGAAAGGTCGTTTCGCATCGCGCCGGTCAGCGTCCATGAGCCGATAATATCGGCATATGCGACCGGCTTTTGCGTCGGTTCCGCGGTCGGCTCCGGCGTCGGTTCCGCGGTCGGCTCCGGCGTGGGAACCTCGGTCGGCTCCGGCGTGGGAACCGCGGTGGGAGCGGCAGTCGGCGCTTCGGTCGGCTGCGGACCGAAGGCGTTTTTCAGGATCTGACAGCCGAAGCTTAGCAGCATCAGCATCGTGCAGAGAAGCAGAGACATTGCGCGAATGGGTCGGGTCAAATGCATGGAAGATACCTCACTTTCGATGGTTTTCAATGATAAGACACGTCAAAGAGCAAAACTGTTACACCATTTTTGAACTTTTTAGAGAATCAGCGTCAGACTGTTGAGACCGAGCACGTTGACATAGTCGGCGCGCTTCACGAGCTTTGCGACCATGCGGATGCCGATGTGCGAGAACGGATCGTCCGCCTCGTGCAGCTTCAGGTATTGCAGCGGGTCGAAGCTCATACAGTTGTCGCGGATGCGGATCACGCGCGCGTCTTCCTTGAACACGATGCGCACGTCGACGCTTTGATTGCGCTTGCCCTCCTTGAATCCGTGCGTGACGATGTTTTCGACCATCTCCTCCACGCACAGCGAGATCAGCATGCTGCTGCGCTCGCTTTCGCCGTGCGCGCGGCAGAACACGGCCGCTTCCTGCGCGGTCTTTGCCGCCTGCTCGTTCGTACGGACCGTCGCTTCAAACAGGTCCTTCGGCAGCGCGCCGAACGATTTGGGCAGCAGGGCGAACGATTCCGCCGAGAACGAGACGCGGCGGTTTTTGATCCACACGATCGCCGCGATGACCGCGAGCGTCAGCGTTTCGCCGCACACGAAGCACAGGAACGCGCCGGTCGTCCCGAAGGGAGCGGACAGGATGAACGCGAACAGGGCGGGGAAGGCGAAGTTCTGCATGACGGAGATCGCCTCGGTGAGAAGCGTGCGGTTAACGCCCTGATAATAGTTCTTGAACGAGGTATTCAGCGAGCAGGGCAGCAGCGAGAGCGCGAACAGGCGAATGCCGAGCGCCGCCAGCGAACGCGCGCCGGGATTGTCCGTCAAGAACAGCTGCACGAGCAGCGGCGCGAGCAGCAGCACAGCGACGGTGACGAGCACATCGAGCACGACGGCATAGATGCTCATCGTCTTAACGAGGTCGTGCAGCGCGTGCCGATCCTCCTCGCTGTAGCTGACCGACGAGAGCAGCAGGGCGACCGACGCCACGCCGGTGCCGAAGCAGTAGCAGATATTGCCGACGGTCGAAACGACCGAATACGCCGCGACCGCGACGTTTGCGCCGACCGACAGCAGGATCTTGTTGAGCGTGAACACGAGCGCGACGAGCGAAAGCTGGTTGATCACGGTCGGAACGCCGTACTTCAGCAGCTCGCCCGCGCGGCGCAGGCGGATCGCCTTGGGACGGAAGCGGAACAGGCAGTCCTTTTTGAGAAAGTACGTGCCGCCGATGAGCAGCGCCGCATAGTAGCTCAGCGAGGACGCGAGCCCCATACCGAACGTGCCGCCCTTAAAGACGAATACGTTGAGAAGGTCGAACGCGATGTCGCTGACCGTCATCAGCAGCACCGCCGCGGCAAGGCGCGTGCGGTTGCCGGAAATCTGTAAAAACGGCACCATGATCTGCGCGATGATGAACGCCGGCGCGCCGATGATGAATCCGCGAAGATAATCGCGCGTGAGGTCGAAGACCGGATTGTCCGGACCCGCCTTGCCCGCGCCGAGCAGGGTGCATACCGGCGAGGCGAACAGCAGGATCAGCACCATGCCGATCAGCGAAACGCCGATGCCGAGCACGAGCGCGACGGTGTAGCATGCGTCGGTCGCGTCGCGGTCGCCCGCGCCCATCGTCTTGCCGCACAGCACCTGGATGCCGGCGGAGAGCATCGAGCCGTAGGCGGCAAAAACGAGCAGCACCGGATTGGCAAGCCCGTATGCGGCGACCGAGTCGACGCCGAGAAAGCGTCCGATCATAATGCTGTCCACCAGCATACAGAGCATGACCGTCATCGCGGAAAGGATCTGCGCGGTCAGCATCTGGCGAAAGGTTTTTCGAATCATTTCCGTCCCTCGCTTTCGTTCAACAGAAGATACAGGTCGAGAATCGTTTGCGGCGCGAGCGTTTCAGCGCGCGTCTGCGGATCGATCGCAAGCGCATCGAGCGCCGCGTCCGCGGTTTCATAGTGCTTGAGGTTGTTTTTGATCGTCTTGCGGCGCATCGAAAGCAGCTCGGTCGCAAACGCGTAGAGCTTGGCGGGCGCAAGATCGGGCGCGTCGACGCGCTTCGTCATGCCGACGAACACGGAGGCGACCTTCGGGCTTGGATAGAAGCAGTCCTCGCCGAACGGCTCGAGGATGCAAGCGTCGTACCAGAGCTGCGTGACGATCGACAGCGGTCCGTAGGAATCGTCCTTCGGCGCGGCAAAAAACCGGTCCGCCGCCTCCTTCTGCACCATCGCATAGAACGATTCCGGTAACGCTTTTTCTACGGCAGCGCACAGCGGCGTGGTGATGTAGTAGGGCAGGTTCCCCACGACGGAGAACGGAGAAGGCACCGCGGCGTAGCGGAACTTCAGCGCGTCGCCTTCGATCACCGAAAGGTTCGGATGCGCGAGCGTTTCGTTCAAAAAGCGCACCATCGCGCCGTCCTTTTCGACGGCGGTTACCGTGCAGCCGCGCTCCAGAAGAAGCTCGGTCAGCGCGCCGAGCCCCGGTCCGATCTCGATCACGGTATCGCACAGCGTCATGCGGTCCACGCAGGCGCGCAGCCGCGCGCCGTCGATGCAGAAGTTCTGCCCGAGCGCCTTGTTCGGCTTTGCGCCGAGCCGCGCGATCGCGTCCTTGGTAAATTCGATGTCGGCTCTCATCCGAGCCCTCCTTTCATTTCAGCAGGCGCAGTCCCTTCGGATAATGGTTCTTGAGCACGCCGTCCGACGCTTTGAACAGCCCGAGCGCGTGTCCGGCGTAGGTTGCCGCGCCGTAGCCCTTTTGCGCGTCCTTTTGCAGCGTTTCGCCCTTTAGGTAGCGCATCGCTTCCTCAAATGTCAGCACGACGCGGTTTTGAAACGGCGTCGACCGTCCCGCCGTGGCGAGCGCATGCGCCGGCTCGAACCGGCTGCCTTTGCATTCGCCGAGCAGGAGCCCCGCGCGCACGATGCGCACCCCGTCCAAAGCGATCGGCAGCGGCGGCAGCAGCAGCACGCGGCCGTCCTTCAGCAGACGGATCGACCCGTCAAGCGGCGCAAGGCAGGACCGGAACGCTTCGAACGCGGGGACGCGGTCGCTCTTTTCGGGCCGCAAAACGGTCGGCGTACGTTCGCCTTCGCGCACAAGCAGCGCAAAGAACTGGCCCTCGCCCGCGCTCGTGTGCGGATAGAGCCGTTTTGTCTTCTTGCAGGAGAAGTCCGGATGCCGCTCCAGCAGCCAGTCGACGGTCTGCTCGTTCTCCTGCGGGGAGAACGAACACGTCGCGTACAGGAGCTGTCCGCCGGGTTTAACCGCGCGCACCGCGTCGTCCAGGATCGCGCGCTGCCGCACGGCGCACGCCTCAACGTGCTCCGGCGACCATTCGGCGACGGCGGTTTCGTCCTTTCGGAACATCGCTTCTCCGGCGCACGGCGCATCGACAACGACCGCATCGCACAGACCGGTCAGCTTCTCGCAAAGCGGGTGCGGCTCGCTGCACGTCACGATCGCGTTCGTCGCGCCCATGCGTTCGAGATTGCCGGTCAAAACGTTCGCCCGCGAGGGAACGATCTCGTTTGAGAACAGCACGCCGCCGCGCATCTTCGAAAGCAGCTGCGCGCTCTTGCCGCCGGGCGCGGCGCAAAGGTCGAGCACGACCGGCTCGTCCGGCAGCTCCAATGCCGCGACGGGCGCTTGCGCGCACGCTTCCTGCATGTAAAAGAGTCCCGCGGCGTGCAGCGGCGTCGCATTCGGGTTGAATTCCTCCGGCACCGCGGCGCCGGTCGGATTCTCCTTCAGGGGCGTCAGCGACAGCGAAAGAAGCGCGCCGAGCGCGTCCATATCGGTCTTTAAGGTATTGACGCGCAGCGCTCTTTTGGGCCGCTGCTGCAGCGCGTCGAAAAACGCGGGATAGTCCGCCTGAAGCTGCGCCTGCATGCGCGTTAAA
The DNA here is from genome assembly GCA_002369195.1 of Christensenella sp. UBA3792. Taxonomy (GTDB): domain Bacteria; phylum Bacillota; class Clostridia; order Christensenellales; family CAG-138; genus UBA3792. The sequence goes on along the minus strand of DFEW01000044.1, from coordinate 37,449 downwards.
AATGCGTCCGGATACGTTCTCATACGTGCACCTCCGCGTTCGCGCCGAGCAGCACGATGATTTTTTCGCGAACCGGCATGCCGGTCAGCCGTTCGAGCACCGACGCGTACAGCGAAACCTGCCGCGCGTGCTTTTGCGCGTAGAGCGCCGGATCGCCGTCGACGCGGTCGGTCTTATAGTCGAGCAGCACCCATGCGCCGTTTTCGACAAAGCAGGCGTCGATCACGCCCTGCAGCAGAACCGGCTCGTCGCTGTCGATATCCGTCAGCTCGCGCGCGGGGAACGGGCATACGAAGCTCCATTCGCGCTGCAGTCTGTTCGACGCGCGCATGCGCGAAAACAGCGGGGAAGCGGCAAAGCGCTCGATCGCCGCGCGGTGGAAGGCGGAAAGATCGGTCTGCGCATCGAGAAACGCGCGCCGCGCCGGTTCGTCCGCGATCGGCAGGTATTGCAGCGCGCGGTGCACGGCGCTGCCCGCGACCAGCACGTCGTAGCCGGTTTCGAATGCGGGCTCGTCAAAGGTCGGCGCGCTTGCGCGTTCAAGCGAGGTGACCGACGTCTTTTCGGGAACCGCGGCGCGCAAGGGGGCGGGGTATCGCCACGCAAAGCGCTGTTCAAGCAAGGCGCGTTCACGCTCGCTCGGCTCGGATACCCAGCTGAACCGCATCTCGTCCGTTCGTTCCGGCGCGGCGAACTCGCTCTTTCGATGCACGGCGATCGGGACCCTGCCGTTGAGCGAAAGCAGCAGCAGCCGCAGCGCGTCGAAGCACTTGCGGATCGAAAGCGGCGTCGGCTCCGGCAGCGCGTTCAGCGTCTTTTCGATGTTCGACATGGAGCCGAGCAGATACAGCTCCTGCTTGGCGCGGGTCATGCCCACGTACAGCACGCGCAGTTCCTCCGCCCAAGACGCGTCGGAGATCGCGCGGATGACGTTCGCGCGCGCCGCCGTTTCGTGCCGCACACCGAAGCGGTCCGCGTAGCGGAGCCCCACGCCGAGGCGCGCGTCCGTTACGAGCGGCTTCGCCTCGTCCTGCCGGTTGAAGCGCGATCCGAGAGCGCCGAGAAACACGAACGGAAACTCCAGTCCCTTGGATGCGTGAATCGTCATGATGCGCACGACGTCCGCGTGCATGGTCGACGCCGCGCCGAGCTTTTGCGTGTCCTTCGCGCTCTCCATGCTGCGTAGAAAGCCGTGTATGCCGCTGTGTCCCGCGGCGTCAAAGCTCTGTGCCTGCGCGACGAGCGCGTCGAGGTTCGCCATGCGCTGATCGCCGCCGACCAGCACGCCGACCTGCTCGCGCAGGTGCGTTTCGTCCAAAAGGGTTTCAATGAGATCGGCCGTCGACAGCCGCCGCGACAGCGCCTGCCACGCTTCCAGCTTGGTGAAAAACGCGTCCGTCTGCGGGTCCGATGCGCGCACGGCCAGCAGACAGTCGAGCAGCGGCGCTTTTTTGTTCGTCGAACGGATGCGGATCAGGTCTTCGTCGGTAAAGCCGAACAGCGGCGAGCGCAGCACGGCAAGCAGCGGAATATCCTGTCTGCGGTTGTCGAGCACGCGCAGCAGGCACAGCATCAGCTTGACTTCGATCGCCTCAAAGTACCCGCCCTCCATCTGCGCATAGCTCGGAATGCCCATCGACAGCAGGGTCTGCGTCCATACGCGAGCGTGTTTCTTGCTTCGCAGCAGCACCGCAAAGTCGCCGTAGCTGCACGGGCGCAGGGTATCGCCGTCGCGCACCGGTTCGCGCATGCGCGCTTGAATCGTCTGCGCCGCAAAGCGCGCTTCCGCCTCGGCGTCCTCGAGCGTTTCCTCTTCCTCCGGGTCGTTCTCGCGCGAGAAGAGGTGCAGCTGCGCCGTACCGTCCGGCGCGTCCTTCGCGCCTTGGATGAGCCGTGCGCGCGCGTCGTACTCGATGCCCGCGATCGACTCGTGCATGATCGTTTCGAACACGGCGTTGACCGCGTCGATAACCGCCTTGCCGGAACGGAAGTTGTGTCCGAGGTCGATGCTCGACCCCGCCGCCCCGTGAAAACTGCGGTATTTTTCCAAAAACAACTCCGGTTCCGCCATGCGGAAGCGATAAATCGACTGCTTGACGTCGCCGACGAAGAAGAACGCGTCCGGCGGCGCGATGCGGTTCAGGATCGTTTCCTGCACGCGGTTGCTGTCCTGATATTCGTCCACGATGACGGCGGCAAAGCGCGCGCGGTATTCCGCCGCGATTTCGTCGTCCTTCAGGATCTCGATCGCCATGTGTTCGAGATCGGAAAAATCGAGCGCGTTCTGTGCCCGCTTCGCCTCCGAAAAGGCGTCGAGGTAGGCGCGCATCAGCGCATAGAACGCGCGCAGCACCGGCGCGGCGTCCGTTTCGCGGCGCATCCATTCGTCGAACGGCACCGCACAGCGCGCCGCCTGCTCCTTGACGCGCTTTAGTAGCTCGGTCTTCGCTTCCGTCACGCCCTTCTTGTCCTCGGCGGGGAAGTCCTTGGGCCACGAAAGATTGCCGGAAACGGCGGCAACGCCGCACAGCGCCGCTCCGTACGCTTCGCGATCGGGCTGCAGCAGCGCGCCGCGTCCGTGCGCAAGCAGGTCCGAGACGAGCGAGAGCACCTTTTCGCATGCGGGCGGCAGCAGCGCCGCCTGCCGGTCGAGCTCGACAAGGTACCGTTCGAGCAGGACCTTGTCGTTTTGCAGCGTGATCGAAAGCTGCCGTTCGAGCGCCTTGGGATCCTCGGCCTCGGCGTTCGCGGTTTCGAGCCAGCCGTCCGGATCGGGCTGCGCGGACAGGAACCGTTCGGCGTTCTGCATCGCCTCGATGAGCGCCGGCTCATCGGAAAACGCGACGATCAGCGTGCGGTACGCCTCCGCGTTTTGGGCAGCGAACCGGTCGAGCACGGCGGAACGCGTCTCGTTGCGCAGAACCGCGGTTTCGGTTTCGTCGAGCGTCTTGCACGAGGGCGTCAGTCCGACGCGGAAGTAGTGGCGGAACACGATTTTCGAGCAGAACGCGTCGATCGTCGAGATGTTCGCGTTCGGCACCTGCGCCGCTTGTTCGCGCCAGTACGCGGCGCGCGCGCCGTCCTCCGCGGCCGCACGCTGCAGCCGCTTGGTGATGCGCGCTTTCATTTCGCCCGCCGCCGCGCGGGTAAAGGTCAGGATCAGCATCCGTTCGATGCCCGTTCCTTCGGAGATGAGACGGAACACGCGCTCGCTGAGCACCGACGTCTTGCCGGCGCCCGCCGCCGCGGAAACGATCAGATTGCCGTTCCGTTCGATCGCCTGCTGCTGCGCTTCGGTAAACTTCACGACATCTCACCTTCCTTCAAAAGCTCTTCCAGCGTGACCTTGCGCACGGCGCGCTTTTGGCAGCCGAGCTGCCGGTCGAAGCGGCAGACCGCGTCGTACGGGCAGTAATCGCAGGCATGCTCGGTCGGATATATGTCCGCTTCGCCGTTCATGATGCGCTCCGCCGCGCGCGATGCGGCGGTCAGCGCCCGATCCTTGATCTGCTCGATCTGCGCGCGGGAAAGAAGATCGCCGCCGTAGGAGCCGTCCTTTTTCAGCGTCAGCTTGCGGATCAGCGTCGAGCGTTTGCCGAGGTCGGGATCGCTCGCCGCGATCGCCTCCGGATCGTTCGCCGTGATGCCGGACAGCAGATGCACGGGCGTTTCCTCCTCGGATTCGGGCGGGTCGGCGGACAGCGGCATATAGTACATGCCGACCGCTTCGCCGCCGAGCTGCTTTGCGGCTTCGAGATACAGCGGAAGCTGGATCGTCTCGCCGCTTTCAAACTTGCTTGGGTCGAAGGTATGGCTTCGTCCCGTCTTATAGTCCACGATGCGGTACATGCGCCCGTCGTCGGTGCAGTCGATGCGGTCGATCTTGCCGTACACGCCGATGCGCGTGCCGTCGCGCAGCACGAGCGACACCGGCTTCAGCCTTTCGCCCATGCCGAAGCTCGCCTCCGTCGCGGCGACGTGGAACCGTCCGCTCTGCAGCTGGCGCAGCAGCGAATAGACGCACCAGCGGATCAGCCGCAGCTTGATGATCAGCGCTTCGTGCAGTCGCGCGTTGCGCGTGAAGATGCCGTCGTTGTGCTCGGAAATGAGCGGCGGCAGGATGCGGTCCAGGATCGCGTCCGCCTGTTCGGGCGTCATGGCCTTGAGATCGGCGCCGTCGCTTTGCGCCGCCTTGACGAACGCGTCGAGCGCATCGTGTAAAAACGTGCCGACGTTGTCCGCGCGCTCCGTCGCCTCCTTGCGCTCATCGGCGTGCAGACCGTGCTTCGCGTACTGCGCAAACGGGCAGCGCGCAAACTGTTCGAGACGGCTTGCGCTCATCATCGGTGCGTCGCCGTACAGCTGATGCGCGAGCGCTTTGCCGAACTGCGTTTTCGGATTCGTGCCGACGCGTCCGGACAGCATCGCCTGCACGCGTTCGCGCGAGGCGGGATCGCTGCGGTACCGGTCGAGCAGGGCGGGCAGCATCGGGTGCACCGTGCCGTCCTCGCGCAGCTCGCGCACCATGTCCGCAAGCCGCGCAAAGCCGACCTCCGCGTTCGGCGGGAGCGCATCCTCCGGTCGGAATACGACGGCGGTCTTCTGATGCGGGAACAGATCCTCGACGGCGTGCAGCAGGGGAGAGGCGACCAGATCGCCGCCCTTGCCGGAACAGGCGAACGAGAAGCGGAGCCGTTCGGTCGCCTTGGTCAGCAGCGTATACAGCTGCAGCCGGTCCGACGCGGACAGCAGCGCCGTGTTGCCCCAAACGGTCAGTCCGGCGTCCGCCATGCGTTTGAGCTCGGCGTTGTTCAGCAAGCTGTCGTCGCTTCGGGCGGGCGGGAACACGCCTTCGCTGCAGCCGAGCAGGAACAGCGCCTTGCAGCGGCTCAGCCGCGTGCGGACGAGGTCGCCGAGCACGACCTGATCGGCGCTGCCCGGCAGGATGCCGATCTGATAGCTCGAAAGCCCCTCCTCCAGCAGCGCGCAGAATTCCCGAAGTCCCGGCGCCGTGTCGCCCATGATCGCGTCGAGCTGCTCGAGGAGCGTCATCAGCGTGTTCCACATCTGCGCATAGGTCTGCGCGTCCTGCGATTCGCCCGCGGCAGCAAGCGCTTCCGCTTCGCGCAAAAGCTGCTCGCGCAGGCAGGTATCGACGAGGTACGCATACAGGGCGCGCACCTTTTCCGAGACGGTTTTTTTGAGAAGCGATTCCTTGAGCGCCGTGAGCTTCGGCATGATCGCGGCGCGCGCGCGTTCGGCGCCTTCCGGCACTTCGCCGACCGAAAACGGTTCGGTGAACGCGCTGCCGTACAGCCCGTAGCGCAGCACGTAATTCTCCAGATGTTCGACGTCCGCTGCGTCCACGCCCGCGTAGCCGCTCTTTAAGACGTGCAGAAGGTCGTTTACGTTGAGCCCGTTGGCGACGGCGCGCACCGAGGACAGCACGAAGTCGGTCGCCGCATGTCCGAGGATCGGGCGCGACGCGTCGAAGAACAGCGGAATGCCGCGCATGCGGCAGGCGCGTTTCAAAAGCGGTCCGTAGCTTTCGAGCGACGAGGCGACGATCGCGATGTCCGAATACCGGTACCCGCACTCGCGAACGAGCGCCAGGATGCGGTCCGCGGTCGTCTCCGCTTCGAGCGCCTCGTTCGAAAAGCGCGTCACCGTCACCGCGCCGCTTGCCTCCGGATACGGCACGGGCGATGCGGAAAAGAGCTGCCGGCCGATGTGCAGCAGCGCCGGATCGACCCGCACGCTCTGTTCGGTGAACGCGCGCTCGGCATACGCCAGCCCGTGCGCGGCGCAGAAGGACTTCAGATCCTCCGCGCGGTTCGTTTCGGGCAGAAAGAGTTCGTGAAGGGCGGGATCGTCCTCGACGCGGATGGTCATGGTCACGTGCTTTGCGGCAAGCAGAAGCGCGCGCAGCAGCCGCAGCACCTGTTCGCGCGGACGGTCGAGCTCGTCGATGTACAGGCAGGTTTCACAAAGGTCTGCCTGCGGCAGGACGTCGAGCACCTCGGTGAGCAGGTCCTGCGCGGTCAGATAGCGTTCGTTGAGAAAGCGCTCGTTTTCGCGGTACAGCAGGGAGATGTCGCCGAGCTTTCGCGCAAGCAGCGAATCGGGGTCGAGCTTTTTGCATGCCGCTTCGAGCTGATCGGGCGTGATGCAGCTCTGCTTGAGCCGTCCGATCCACTCATCCATCGTCTCGGCAAAGCCGCGCGTCTGCGCGATGCGCGAAAACACGGTCAGCGCCGAACGGTTCCGGTACGCGGTGCGCCGCAAAACCATGTGCCGCCCTTCGACGGACAGGAACGGACGCACCCTGCCGAATCGCTCCAAAAGCCGCTCGCAAAAGCGCTCGAAGCTGTATACCTCGACGCCGAGCAGACCGCCCAAAAGGTCGGTCAGCCGCTTTTCGGCGGCATAGGTCGCCTGCTCCGGCACGAGCAGGATCGCGGGCTCGCCGTTCTGCATATGCCGTCGCAGGTTTTCATAGAGCGCGGTGCTTTTTCCGGTGTGCGCGCCGCCGCGGTATACGGTCAGTCCTCCCATGCGCCCCCCTTAAAACGTTTCGGTATGTACGGGCGTATAGACCATGCGCCCGCGTTCGTTGGTGCTTTCGTACAGCACGATCGAACGGACGGTGAACGCCGTGTTGGGCATGCGGATGTCCGCCGTATCGCCGTGCTCCACGGCGCGCGCCAGCGTGATGTGCGGCACGAGCCGGTTCTTTGCGCCGATCACGCCGCGGTCGAGCAGCGCGGAATCGAGCGTTTCCTTGATGCGGAAAAGCTCATCAAGATCGCCGGTCACGGACAGATAGCTGGTCCGCGCGCCGCCGTGCGTGAAGGAGCCGAGCGCGCCGGGACGCAGCAGAAACGGGCGCGCGTCCTTAACCGCCTCGTGCATCGCGTCCGCGATGTCGACGAGCGCGTTGCTTTCGCCCAAAAACCGGATCGTGATATGGTGATTCCCCTGCGGTACGAACCGCCCTGCCGTGCTGCGTGCGCGCAGTTCTTCCTGCACGGCGTACACGGCGCGCTGCACGTCCTTGGGCAGCGGAACGGCGATAAACAAGCGCATAAACGAACTCCTTTTCGGATACAGATACCTTATTATACAATTCTTTTGGGTTTTTGTATAGATTCCATCTTTTCTGTTTACGGATTGTTTGCTATAATACAATTATGTATTGCGCATGTTTTTGGCGCAGAGCGAAAGGAACGTCCCGCGGGGATCGCCGTTTCGAACGGCCCGCACAGATATGGAAACCAAATTCAATCCGTCGCTGAAACCGAAGAAAAAGCACTTGCTGCGGCCGGGATGGCAGGAGCGGCTTCCCTTAAAGCCGATCCTCGTTGCGACCGTCGCCGTGCTGCTTTTGACCGTTCTGGTGCTGATCAACCGTCCGACCGAATCGATGCTGTCGAGCGCGGAGCTCGATGTGATCCGCAGCGCGGGCGTGCTGCGCGTGGGCGTAGACAGCGGCGTGCAGGGACTGTTTTCGGACGGCGACGGCTATGAGCGCGCGGTTGCGGAGGGGCTTGCGACGGTGATCTTCGACAGCACGGAGGGCGTTTCGCTCGTGCCGGTCGACCGCTATGAGGCGCCGTGGCGCATGAACGACGGCGAGCTCGATCTCGTGCTGATGAGCATGCAGAAATTCCCGCAGGACGGGTTCGACCGCAGCAAGGCGGCGTTCTTCTATGACGACTGCGTGATCCTCGGCTACGACGCGTTCGACTCGCTCGCGGGCAGGACCGTCGCGGTGCTGCAGGAGACGCCGTCCGCGACGCTGCTGTACGATTATCTCGAAAAGGTCGAGCCGGAGCTCGTCGTGCACGAGGCGGCGGATTATTATTCGATGCGTGTTATGCTGCGCGCGGGCACGGTCGACGCGGTCTGCGTGCCGCGCACCGTCGCGCTGTCGTGGCACGAGACGCGCACGCGCATCCTGCCGTTCGAGATCGGAAAGATCCCGTACTACGCGATCGCAAAGAAGGACTCCGTGCTGCTCGAACTGTGCAACGAGATGTTCTACGACTGGCAGCGCGACGGCACGTTTTCGCAATGGGGCGCGCATTACGGCGTCGAATGGGGGACGAACGGTTGACGCGCGACGGAAAATCGGCTACACTATAAGGTAAGACTTTTTTGCTGCGGCAAAAGACAAGGACGGAATATGAATTCGTTTTACAGCATTCACGGCAATAAACGGCTCGAGGGAACGGTGACGATCAGCGGCGCGAAGAACGCGGCGGTCGCGATCATTCCGGCGGCGGTTCTGGCGGGCGAACCCTGCGTGCTCGAAAACCTGCCCAACATCGCGGACGTCGAGAGTCTCAAGGAAATTCTGGAGGGGCTCGGCGCGAAGGTCGACATGACGGAGGGCGGCTGCATGCGCATCGATCCGTCCACGATCGACACCCGCGACGCAACGAGCGAAAAGGTCAGCTCGATGCGCGCGTCGTACTATCTTCTGGGTGCGATGCTCGGCGCGTACGGCGAGATCGAACTGGCGCTGCCGGGCGGCTGCGTGATCGGACCGCGGCCCATCGACCAGCACGTCAAGGGCATGCGCGCGCTCGGCGCAAAGATCTATATGGACGAGAGCCGCAACGTGCTGCGCGCGCAGGCGACCAAGCTGAAGGGCGCCGAGATCTTCTTCGACGTCGTTTCGGTCGGCGCGACGATCAACGTCATGCTCGCGGCTTGCCGCGCGGAGGGCACGACGGTATTGCAGAACGTCGCGAAGGAACCGCACGTCGTCGACGTGGCGAACTTCCTCAACATGATGGGCGCGAACGTGCGCGGCGCCGGCACCGACGTCATCCGTATTCAGGGCAAAAAGAAGCTGCACGGCTGCTCGTATTCGATCATTCCCGATCAGATCGAGACCGGCACGTACATGATCGCGGCGGCGGCGACCCGCGGCGACGTGGTCATCAAAAACGTGATCCCGACGCATATGGAAGCGATCTCCGCAAAGCTCATGGAGAGCGGCGCGCGTGTGATCGAGGGCGACGACGGACGCGACTTCTACCTGCGCGTCACGATGGATTCGCGCCCGCGTCCGGTCAGCTTCCGCACGATGGTGTATCCCGGCTTCCCGACCGATCTGCAGCAGCCGATGATGGCGTACCTGACGACCGCGTCCGGCATGAGCGTCATTACGGAAAACATCTTTGAAAACCGCTTCAACCACGTCAAGGAGCTGCGAAAGCTCGGCGCGAGCATCTCGTTGTCCAAGCGCGTCGCGCGCGTGAAGGGCGTGGAAAACCTGCGCGGCGGCGACATCTTCGCGTCCGACCTTCGCGCCGGTGCGGCGCTGATCATCGCGGGGCTGATGAGCAACGGCGAAACGCGCGTGCACAACATCGGCTACATCGACCGCGGCTACGAGTATCTCGATTCGAAATTCAGGGCAATCGGCGCGGACATCGTCCGCATCGAGGAGGAATAACGCATGTATCTTGCTTCCGGCTGGAGCGCATATGAAATCTTAGACGCGGGCAACGGCGACAAATTCGAGCGCTGGGGCGACGTGACGCTGCTGCGTCCGGACCCGCAGGCGGTCTGGACGATGGATGAACGCGCCTTTGCGCGCGCCGACGCGGTATACCTGCGCAGCGCGACGGGCGGCGGACACTGGGAGTATAAAAAGCAGCTTCCGGAGCAGTGGACGATCGGCTATCGCGACCTGACGTTCATCGTCCGTCCGACGGGCTTCAAGCACACGGGGCTGTTCCCCGAGCAGGCGGTCAACTGGGACTGGATGCGCGAGCACATCCGCGCGCACGCAAAGCGCACCGGACGGCGCGCGAAGGTGCTGAACCTGTTCGCCTACACCGGTGGCGCGACCTGCGCCTGCGCGAAGGCGGGCGCGGAGGTCGTGCATGTGGACGCGGCGAAGGGCATGGTCGCGTGGGCGAAGGACAACGCGGCGGCATCCGGTCTTGCGGACGCGCCGATCCGCTATCTGGTCGACGACTGCGTGAAGTTCGTGCGCCGCGAGATCCGCAGAGGCAACCGCTACGACGGCATTCTGATGGATCCGCCGAGCTACGGCAGAGGACCGACGGGCGAGATGTGGAAGATCGAGGACGATCTCTATCCGCTGGTCGAGCTGTGCGCGCAGCTGCTGTCCGACGATCCCTGTTTCTTTTTGATCAATTCCTACACGACCGGTCTTGCGCCGACCGTGCTTTCCAACGTGTTGAAGCTTGCGCTGCCGGACGGGCATACGGAAGCGGACGAGATCGGGCTGCCGATCCGCCGCGCGAACCTCGTTCTGCCGTGCGGCGCGAGCGGAAGATGGACGCCGCATGAATAACCTGCATGTTCTGTACGAGGACAACCACCTTCTGGTGGTCGAAAAGCCCGAAAACGTGCCGGTGCAGGCGGACGCGTCCGGCGACGCGGACCTGCTTTCGATCGCAAAGGCGTACATCAAAGAAGCGTATCACAAGCCCGGCGAGGTGTATCTGGGACTCGTGCACCGGCTCGACCGCCCGGTCGGCGGCGTCATGGTCTTTGCAAGGACCTCAAAAGCCGCGGCGCGCCTGACCGCACAGTTCAAGGACCGCCGCGCGCAGAAGCGCTACGTGGCGATCGTCGACGGCGATCCGAAACCGTACGACGAGTGCGTCGACTGGCTGTATAAGGACGAGGCGACCAACACGACGCGCGTGGTGCGCGAGGGCACGCCGGACGCGAAAAAGGCGATCCTTCGCTACCGCACGATCGCGCGCGAAAACGGCACCGCGCTGCTGGACGTTTCCCTTCTGACCGGACGCCCGCATCAGATCCGCGTACAGCTTTCGAGCCGCAATCTTCCGATCGTCGGGGACATGCGCTATCATCCGCGCGCAAAGGCGGGCACGCAGATCCGGCTTTGGGCGTACGAGCTTTCGCTTTCGCATCCGACGACCGGCGAGACGCTGACATTCTTTTCCACCCCGCCGTGGACCGAGTATCCCGCGGCGATCACCGTGCTGCCCGCCGAAAAGGTGTGCAGCGGCGTTTACGTCGACGACGACATGCTCGTCGTTGACAAGCACGCGGGCGCGGAGGTCGAAGGCGAGCTTTTGGGCGAGCTGTCCGCGCTGTTCGATCCGCTCTATCCGGTGCACCGGCTCGACGCGAACACCGAGGGACTCGTCGTGTTCGCCCGCACAGAGCAGATGCGCGAACGGCTGACCGACGCGTTCTACCGGCACGAGACCGAAAAGATCTATCACGCGGTCACGGTCGGCTGCCCGAAGGAGGGCAGGATCGTGCATTACGCGCAAAAGGACGCCGACGGCGCGTTCATGCGCCTGTGCAGAAAGGACGATCCGGACGCGCTGCGCATGGAATCGGAGGTGCGCGTGCTCGAACGCAGGGGCGATCTTTCGCTCGTCGAAGTGCGGCTGCATACCGGACGGACGCATCAGATCCGCGTGCAGCTGTCCGCGCTCGGCGCGCCCGTGCTCGGCGACGACAAGTACGGCGACCGCGAGGCGAACAGACGGTATAAAAAGCGCAGGCAAATGCTTTTGAGCAAGCGCCTGACGGTTCTGCATCACACTTTTGAAAGCTGCAAACAATTCAATCTGAATGATTTTACGGAGGAGAAACGATGAACGCAAAAGAACGGTACGAACTGTGGCTTAGAAGCCCCGACATCGACGAACAGACCAAGACGGAACTTCGCGCGATCGCAGACGACGCGCACGAGATCGAGGAACGGTTCTATACCGAGCTCGAATTCGGCACCGCGGGCCTCAGAGGCATCCTCGGCGCGGGCGACAACCGCATGAACATCTACAACGTCCGCAAGGCGACCGAAGGTCTTGCGCGCTACCTCAAGAGCGCCGTGCAGGGACAGGCGCGCGTGTGCATCGCGTACGATTCGCGCCATTGCTCCGATCTGTTCGCAAGAGAAAGCGCCTGCGTGCTCGCGGCGCACGGCGTGCAGGTATTCCTGTATTCGACCCTGCATTCGGTGCCGCAGCTTTCGTTCACGATCCTGGAGCTCAAGTGCGACGCGGGCATCGTCATCACCGCGAGCCACAACCCGCCCAAGTACAACGGCTATAAGGTCTACTGGTCCTACGGCGGACAGGTCGCGCCCAAGGAAGCGGACGGCATCACCGCCTGCATCCGCGCGATCGAAGGGTTCAAGACCGCGTACAAGCCGTACGACGAAGGCGTGAAGGATGGCTCGATCGTGCTGATCGGCAAGGACGTCGACGAGATTTACTATCAAAAGACCATGACGCTTCTGACGCAGCCGGAGCTCGTCAAGGCGAAGGGCAGCGAGCTGAAGCTCGTGTACACGCCGCTGCACGGAAGCGGCAACGTGCCGGTCCGCGAGGTCCTAAAGCGCATCGGCATCACGAACGTCACGGTCGTGAAGGAGCAGGAAGCGCCCGACGGCGATTTCCCGACGGTCAAAGCGCCCAATCCCGAGGACCCGAACGCGTTCACGCTCGCGTTCCGCTATGCCGAGCAGGTCGGCGCGACGGTCATCATCGGCACCGACCCGGACAGCGACCGTCTGGGCTGTGCGGTCAAAAAGACCGACGGCAGCTGGGCGGTGCTCACCGGCAACCAGATCGGCGCGATCCTGATCCATTCGCTGCTTTCGAGCTATCGCGACACCGGCAAGCTTCCGAAGGACGGTCTTGTGGTGCGCTCGATCGTATCCACGCACCTTGCCGACGCGATCTGCGCGCGCTTCGGCGTGACGATCAAGGAGGTTCTGACCGGCTTCCGCTTCATCGCGGAACAGATCGCCGCTTGCGAAACGACGCATGAGCATACGTTCCTGTTCGGCTTTGAGGAAAGCTACGGCTTCCTCGCGGGCAGCTTTGCGCGCGACAAGGACGCGATCTGCGCGGCGATGCTCGTCGCGGAGGCGTGCGTCGTCTATGCGCAGAAGGGCATGACGCTGTACGACGTGCTGATGGAGATCTACGAAACCTACGGCTTCTACCGCGAAAAGGTCAAGTCCTACACGCTCGAAGGCAAGGAAGGCATCGAGGCGATCAAGGGCGCGATGGTCAAGTTGAGAGAAGCGCCGCTTTCGACGGTCGCGGGCGCGGATGTGCAGAAGGTCGAGGACTTTTTAAAGCCCGAATTGACCGGTCTGCCGAGCTCCAATGTGCTTCGCATGACGCTTTCGGACGGCACGTGGATCACGGTTCGCCCGTCCGGCACCGAGCCGAAGCTCAAGCTGTACATCGGCGCGCATGCGGACACGGACGCGGCGGTCGAGGCAAAGCTCGACGCGCTGATGAACGGCATGGACAAGACCCTGTCCGCGCTGCTGGGACTTTGAGAAAGGAGAACGCAAGATGTCTTTGACACCGCATAACGGCGCCATGCCGGGCGACTTTGCCAAAACCGTACTGATGCCGGGCGATCCGCTCCGCGCAAAGTTCATCGCGGAAACGTATCTCGAAAACCCGAAGCTCGTCACGAGCATCCGCAACGTCTACGGTTACACGGGCACCTACGAGGGCAAGCGCGTGTCGGTCATGGCGAGCGGCATGGGCATTCCGTCGATCGGCATTTACTGCTACGAACTGTTCAACTTCTACGGCGTGGAGAGCATCATCCGCGTCGGCTCGGCGGGCGCGTACCATCCCGATCTCAAGCTGTTTGACATCATCATCGGACAGGGTGCCTGCACCGATTCGAACTTCGCCGCGCAGTACAACCTGCCCGGCACGTTCGCCCCAATCGCGGACTTCGGTCTGCTCAGAAAGGCGGTCGACGCCTGCGAGAAGGCGGGCGCGCGGTACATGGTCGGCAACCTCATGAGCTCCGACGTGTTCTACAACGACGATCCCGAAGCATGGAAAAAGTGGCGGCAGATGGGCGTTTTGGGCGCGGAAATGGAAGCGGCGGCGCTGTACATGACGGCGGCGCGCGCGGGCAAGAAGGCGCTTGCCATCGACACGATCAGCGACATTTTGGGCACCAAGGAAGAAGCGACGCCGGAACAGCGTCAGACGGCATTCGATCAAATGATCCGCGTGGCGCTCGCCGTGGCGGAAGAATAAAAGGAGAAACACCATGATCAAGCACATCGTTCTGTTCAAGTTTGAAAACCCCGAGGTCAACATCCCCGTCGTGCGCGAGTCGCTCTATGCGCTCGTCGACAAGATCCCCGAGATCGTGCATATGCAGATCGGCGCGGATTTTCTGCACTCCGGCAGAAGCTACGATATGGCGCTTTTGGTCGATTTTAAGAGCAGAGAGGACCTCGAGATCTACGACAAGCACCCGGATCACGCAAAGGCGCGCGTGTACATCCACGAGCACCGGCTGGATTCCAAGACGGTCGACTTTGAGTATTGATGGGAACCTTTAAGGTCGTTTCCCCGTACGAGCCGCAGGGCGATCAGCCGCAGGCGATCGACGAGCTTGCGAAGAGCATCGAAGCGGGCAACCCGATGTCGGTGCTGCTCGGCGTCACGGGAAGCGGAAAAACGTATACCATGGCGAAGGTGATCGAGCGTGTGCAGAAGCCCACGCTCGTCCTTGCGCACAACAAAACGCTCGCCGCGCAGCTGTGCTCCGAATTCAAGGAGCTGTTTCCGGACTCCGCGGTCGAGTTTTTTGTTTCGTACTACGATTATTACCAGCCGGAGGCGTACCTGCCCGCGTCGGACACCTACATCGAAAAATCGATCGAGGTCAACGACGAGATCGATAAGCTTCGCCACTCGGCGACCTGCGCGCTGAACGAGCGAAACGACGTGATCATCGTCGCGTCGGTCTCGTGCATCTACGGGCTCGGCGATCCGGAAGAGTATCTGAAGCTCTCGGTCTCTCTGCGCGAGGGCATGGAGGTCGACCGCAGAGCCGTCATGCAGCGGCTCATCGAGATCCAGTATCAGCGCAACGACATGGACTTTCAGCGCGGCACGTTCCGTTCGCACGGCGACACGCTCGATATCTTTCCGGTCAACTGGACCGACAAGGCGCTGCGCATCAGCTTTTTCGGCGACGAGGTCGAGCGTATTTCGGAGATCAACGTGCTGACCGGCGAGGTGCTTTTGCGCAGAAGCCACGTCGCGATCTTCCCCGCGTCGCACTATGCGACCGGCTACGAGAAGATGCAGAAGGCGTTCAAAGAGATCGAGGCGGACATGGAGAAGCAGGAAAAGATGTTCCTCGACACGAACCGCCCCCTGGAGGCGGAGCGCATCCGCTCGCGCGTGCTGCACGACGTCGAAATGATGCAGGAGATCGGCTTCTGCAGCGGCATCGAGAACTATTCGCGCTACTTCGACGGCAGACAGCCGGGCGAGCCGCCGTACACGCTGATCGACTATTTTCCCAAGGATTTTCTGATGTTCATCGACGAAAGCCACGTCACGCTGCCGCAGGTCGGCGCGATGTACCGCGGCGACCGCGCCAGAAAGGACGCGCTGGTCGAGTACGGCTTTCGTCTGCCGAGCGCGCGGGACAACCGCCCGCTGAAGTTCGACGAGTTCATGAACCGCGTGCCGCAGATCGTCTGCGTGTCCGCAACGCCCGCAAGCTTCGAGCTTTCCCGCGCCGCCGTCGTCGCCGAGCAGATCATCCGTCCGACGGGTCTCGTCGATCCCAAGGTCACGGTGCGACCGGTCAAGGGACAGATCGACGACCTTCTCGGCGAGGTGCGCATGCAGGCCGAAAAGGGCTTCCGCACGCTGATCACCACGCTGACCAAGCGCATGGCGGAGGACCTCACCGAATATCTCGACCGCATGGGCGTGCGCGTACGCTACATGCACAGCGACATCGACACGCTCGATCGCATGGAGATCATCCGCGATCTTCGCCTCGGCGAGTTCGACGCGCTCGTGGGCATCAACCTGCTGCGCGAAGGGCTCGACCTGCCGGAGGTGGGGCTCGTCGCGATCCTCGATGCGGACAAGGAAGGGTTCCTTCGCAGCGAAACGAGTCTCATTCAGACGATCGGACGCGCCGCGCGAAACGCCGAGGGCAGGGTCATCCTGTATGCGGATTCGATCACGCCGTCGATGCGCCGCGCGATGGACGAGACCGCGCGCAGACGCGCGAAGCAGCTCGCGTTCAACGCGGAACACGGCATCACGCCCAAGTCGATCCAAAAGAAGATTTACGACACGCTGATCATCTCGCGGCGCGAGGAGGAGAAGCCGGAGCATCTGAGCGAATGGCAGAAGAAGGAGCGCATCGCGATCCTGACCGAACAGATGCAGCAGGCGGCGCGCGAGCTCGAGTTCGAGACCGCCGCAAAGCTGCGCGATCAGATCATGGCGCTCAAGGGCGAAAAGACGCAGAAGAAGTCCGATCTTCGCCCCGGACAGATCGGCGCGCACAAGCGCGCAAGGGAGAAAACGCACAAATAACCATGAACATGAAACGAACGGGGCTGATCCTGCTCATAGCGGGATTCCTGCTGGCGGCATGCGTGCAAAAGCCGCCGGTCGATGCGGCGCAGCCGACGCCGGCGATTGCGGAGGAACAGATCGCGATCGCGCTGACCGAAGCGCCTACCGCGGCGCCCACGATCGCACCGACGCCGACGCCGACCGCAACGCCCGCGCCGACCGACACGCCGACGCCGGAACCGACCGACACGCCCGCGCCCACGCCGGACGGGCTTTTGGGCGGGGATTACGACGGATTTATCGAGGGCGAGCCGGTTTTGAGCGAATGGCGGTATCAAAGCGAGCGCGTATCGGTCGAGGTAACGCGTTACGACAGCTCGCCGCTGGCCAAACATCTGGTCTATTACGTTACGGATATCCACGTGCAGGACATCGAAGCGCTGCGCACGGCAAGCTGGGACGGCAAATTCAGCGCGCGCGGCAAAAAGCCGTGGGCGAAGGTCGAGCGCATGGCGCAGGCGGAGGACGCGATCGTCGCGATCAACGGCGATTACTATACCTATCACGAAAAGACGGGTCTTGTGATCCGAAACGGCGAGCGCTATGAACCCGATCCGTGGAAGCCGTGGAAGGGACATCAGATCCTGCTGCTGTACCGCGACGGCAGCGCAGAGGTGTTCGAATCCGATTCCTTCGATCCGCTTGCGACGGATCTTTCGAACGTATGGCAGGCGTGGGAATTCGGACCGAACTTCTTGGATGAGAACGGCAAGGCGCTGTCGACGTTCGACAAGTCGTACAACGACATCGCCCGCGCCAATCCGCGCACGGTGTTCGGCTATTACGGACCGGGACACTACTGCTTCGTCACGGTCGACGGACGCAAGAAGGGCACGACCGACGGTCTGACGCTCGCCGAGACGGCGCAGCTGATGGAATCGCTCGGCTGTGTGATCGCGTTCAACCTCGACGGCGGACAAACGACGCAGCTCTACTGGAACGGCGCGATCGCAAACGAGCCGTTCCGCGGCGGACGCTCCACCAGCGACATCATCTGCATCGTCGAACCGCATGCGGACAGCGCCGACCCGGTCGAATAAAAGAATGCAAAGACGCAAAAAAAACGCCCGTGATCGGGCGTTTTTGCTGTTTTGGCAGTCCTTGTTACTGCATGCGGAACACCAGCGCGTGTTCGTCGAGCACGTCGCCGGCGGGCAGATACAGCCGGTCGGAATTGCGCGCAAGGTCGTAGTGGTAGAAGATCAGCAGCGTGCCGTCGTAGCCGCAGGGCACCTGCACGCCCTCCTTCCACGTATAGCGCAGCTCGTGTTCGAACCAGCCGCCCTCCTCGTCGGGACAGGTCTTTTGCCAGCATTGCACGCGCGAGCCGTAGTAATTGACGACGAACGGGCGCAGTCCGTTTTCGTCCGTGCCGATGCCCATTTCGGCGTCCGTCGCATAGTAGTCGCCGTACGTCATCGCGCTCTGCATCCCGTTCTGCTGCGCGTCCTCGCCGGAAAAGACGAGCCGCAGGGTCACGACGTGCCATTCGTATCCTTCGCGGGCGGGGAACATTTCATCGCCGTCGATCACCGTATGGTCGACGATCTCGACGGTTCCGGTCACGTCGATGTCGTGATCCTCGTACGACGCGGTCGTATACGGGTACGGCGTGCCGACCTCCATATACGTGAGCGCCATGCCTTCGAGGTCCGCAACGATCGGATCGCCGTCCTCGACGCCGCAGCGCAGACAGGTCGCCGCGCTCTGATAGGTCGCTTCCGTAAACAGGTGTCCGAGCGCTTCGCCGCGCGTTTGGCCGCAGCGTTCGCAGGTTTCCGGCTCGGTGCAGGTGGCGGGCAGATATGCGTGCCCGAGCGCCTCGCCGCGCGTTTGACCGCAGCGCTCGCAGGTTTCCGGCTCGGTGCAGGTGGCGGGACGGTAGTCGTGTCCGAGCGCTTCGCCGCGCGTCTTACGGCAGCGCGCGCAGACCTGCGGTTCGGTGCAGCTCGGTTCGCCGTAGCGGTGATTGCCGAAGATGCAGGTGGTCAAAAGCAGCGTCACCAACGCGGCAAGCGCCGCCGCCGCAACGCCGACGCCGATCCAAAGAACGGTTCGTTTCATGCGCCGCTCCTTTCATGCACAAATGATTTTGTAGTGTATCATATGCCGCGGCGGTTTGCAAGTATGCGTCCGTCGGCGCGGTTCGGCGTTTTTTGCAAGTCTCGCTTGCGTTTCGATCCAAATATGATATACTAAAGAAAAAACGGGAGGCAGCATCATGGAACTGAAGGACAACTGGAAGAAGGTCGGCAAGGGCTTCGGCGAACTCGGCAAGGACCTCGGCGAACTCGGCAAGGACCTCGGCGTCAGCATCGTCAAGTCGGTCAAGAAGGGCGCGGAGAAGGTTTCCGAATGGGCGGACAACGAGGATAAAAAGGACGCGCCCGAAGCGGATGTGACGATCGAGCCCGAAGAAAAGAACGAATAACGGCCGTGGCAGCGCATCAACGTTCCGACGCTTCGCTTCGCGGATACTTGAACGGCATCCTTGCGCTTGCGTCGTTGTGCTCCGAGTGGATCGGGCGCTCCGACGCAGGCGTGTACGTCTATGCGGCGGAGGAGTTTCCGCAGCGGTTTTTGAAGGAGCAGCGCATCAAAACGCCGCTTGTGCTTCGCGAATCGGGAGAGACCTTCCGGCAGACGCTGGTGCAGTGGCTCGGCGCGACGGACTTCCGGCTGTGCGACCGCGTCGTCGAGCTGTTCGAATACGAGCTCGGCGCGGCAAAGCGCGTGCTGCGCGCCGAAGACGAACGGACGCTGCTCGATGCGCTTTCCGCTTCGGAGGGCGGGTTCGGCGCGTACTTTTTTACCGAGGATGTGTTTTTCGTCGAGTTTGCGGAATACACCCTCGCGTTTGTCATGGGCAACAACGAGTGAGCGGGAGGAAGCCATGAAACAACCGACGGTACTGGTCATCGACGCGCAGGGCGGAGGACTGGGCAGACAGCTGATCGCGGAGATCAAAAAGAACATAGAAGGCGCGGAGGTGCTCGCGGTCGGCACGAACGCGACGGCGACGGCGGCAATGCTGAAGGCGGGCGCGGATGCGGCGGCGACCGGCGAAAACGCCGTGACGGTGGCGTGCAGGCGCGCGGACTATATCATCGGACCGGTCGGCATCGTGATCGCGGACGCCATGCTCGGCGAGATCACGCCGACGATGGCGCGCGCCGTTGCGCAGGCGGATGCGCGGCGTATCCTGATCCCGTTCAGCAACTGCTTCAACTATATCGCGGGCGTTTCGGACTTCTCGACCGGACGGCTCGTCGACGATGCGCTAAAAGAATTAAAAAAACAGGTGACAGAACGGGGCGACCTGTGATATAATACTTCATACGCCGTCGGCAGGAAGCCGAAGGCGCCGCGCAGAAGCGCGGAAAATCCCCGATTTTAGAGTGAAACGTATGTCATGAGGGCATGCATCTTTTCCGAAGAAAAGACGCGCGCTCTTTCTTTTTGCCATGAAACAGAGAATCGAAACCGCAACCGCAAAGAAAAAAAACGCCGTCGCGTTCGCCGTGCTGATCGCGGCGCTTATCGCGCTCTGCGTCGCATGCCTGCTCGTCGGCTCGTCGAACATGCGCATTGCGGACAGCTTTTCGGCGCTGTTCGGCCACGGCACGGCGGCGCAGGAACGCATCATCCGGAACATCCGCATCCCGCGCATCCTCGCGGCGCTGATCGCGGGCGCGGGACTGTCGGTGTCGGGTCTCATTATGCAGACCGATCTCAACAATGCGATGGCGTCGCCCTCGACGCTCGGCGTGTCAAACGCGGCGGTGTTCGGCGCGAACGCGTCGATCATCGTCGGCGCGGGCGGGTTCCTTGAGACCGGCAACCGCCTTTCGAGCTACACGAGCGGCATCAACCTGTACGCGACCTCGCTCGTTGCGTTCCTGTTCGCGGCGCTGTCGATCCTGCTCATACTGGGGCTTTGCCGCATGCGCGCGTTCACGCCCGGCGTGGTCGTGCTCGCGGGGATCGCGATCGGCGCGGTCTGGACGGCGGCGACGACCGTGCTGCAGTTCTACGCAACCGACGTCGGGCTGTCGGCGGCGGTCATCTGGACGTTCGGCGACCTCGGCCGCGCAACGTATCGGTCCGACCTTTTGATGGCGCTGATCACGCTGCCGGGGATCGCGTTCTTTTCGATCGTGAGCTGGCGGCTCAACGCCCTGCTTTCAGGCGACGCGGCGGCGGGCAGCATGGGCGTGAACGTGAATGTCCTGCGCTTTTCGACGATGCTTGTCGCGTCGCTGATCACGGCGGTGTGCGTGTCGTTCCTCGGCGTGATCGGGTTTGTCGGCATCATCTGTCCGCACATCGTCAAGCGGATTCTGGGGCACGATCACCGCGTCACGGTGCCGGCGTCCGCGCTGTGCGGCAGCATCCTGCTGCTGATCGCGGACACGCTTTCGCGCAGCATCGGCAGTGGGTCCGCCCTGCCGGTCGGTGCGATCACCTCGCTGTTCGGCGCGCCGTTCTTCCTCGCGATCATCTTCTTACGAAGGGGGCACGCGGACCATGCTTGAAGTTTGTGACCTGTCCTTTCGCTATCAAAAGCGCGGACCGCTCGTGCTCGACGGCGTGAACCTGACCCTCGAAAGGGGCGAGATCGGGCTGCTGCTCGGACGCAACGGCGCGGGCAAGACAACGCTGTTTCAGACGATCCTGGGCATGCAGAAGCCCGAACGCGGCAGCATGCGCTTCGACGATACGAACCTTCTGACCTGCTCGCGGCGCGAGCGCGCGCAGCGCATCGCCTACGTGCCGCAGCGCATCCGGTTCGGCGCGCTGACCGTGTACGACACCGTGCTTTCCGGTCGCATCGCGCACTTCGGCTTTGCGCCGGGCAGCGAGGATCGCGCGATCACGGAACGGATCTTAGAGGAAATGCAGCTCCTTGCGCTCGCGGAGCGCGACGTGGAAACGCTGTCGGGCGGCGAGCGTCAAAAGGTCGCGATCGCCCGCGCGCTTGCGCAGCAGCCGCAGCTTCTGGTGTTCGACGAGCCGACCGGCAACCTCGATCTCTACAACGAACAGCTGATCCTGTCCGAGGCACGGCGGGCGGCGAAGGAGCGCGGGATCGCGATCCTGATGTCCGTGCACGACCTCGACCGCGCGCTGTCGCTCGGCGACCGGTTCTTCCTGATGAAGAACGGGAAGATCCGCTACACCGGCGGACCGGAAATCATGACCGAACCGGTCATTCGCGAGATATTCGATGCGAACGTCCGCATCATATCGATAGACGGAAAAAACCATATCATTACGGAGGAAACACTATGAAACGAACCATTTCCATGCTGCTGACGCTCGTTCTGCTGCTCGGCGCATTTGCCTGCACCGCGGTTCCCGCAGCGCAGAGCGCAACGCCCGAACCGACCGCTGCACCGGTAGCCGAAACACCGCAGGCGCAGGCGCCCGAAACCGAAGCGCCCGCAACCGAAGCGCCTGCAACCGAAGCGCCTGCCGAGCCGCAGCCGGTCGTTCTGACCGACATGATCGGACGCGAAGTGACCGTCGTGCCCGGAACCTATACGCGCGTGGTGTGCATCGGCGCAGGCGCTCTGCGCATGTATTCGTACGCGGCGGACGTGAACCTGCTGTGCGGCGTCGAGGACATCGACAACACGTCGCTTGAGGAGCGCCCGAAGATGTTCGATACCGTCGCGCGTCCGTACATGCTCGCATACGGCGACGTCTTCGCGACTCTGCCTTCGTGCGGCGTCGGCGGACCGAACGCGCAGGCGGCGGAAGCCGAAAAGATCCTTGCCTGCAATCCGGATATCGTGATTTCCGAGTACGAGGACGTCGAAAAGGAAGACGCGCTCGAGGCGCAGCTCGGCGTTCCGGTCATCACCTTAAAGTCCGGTTCGGACGGCGTGTTCGACGAGCGCTTCTTCGAAAGTCTGCGCCTTTTGGGCACGATCTTTGCTTCGACCGACAGGGCGGAAGCGCTGATTTCGTTCATCGAGGCGGAGCGCGCCGAGATCGAGCGCCGCACCGCGGACATCGCGGACGAAGAGAAGCCGTCGGTGTATCTGTGCGGACTGGGCAACTGGGGCACGACGAACCACCTGATGACCGCGAAGGAATACATCCTGTTCACGGTTGCGAACGTGAAGAATGCCGTAACCGACACGGAGGGACGATACATTCAGGCGATCGAGGAGGAGAAGTTCGTCGCGATCGGAGAGAACATGGATCTCATGATCATCGACGCGGCGGCGGTCAAGAACATCAAGCCGCTGTATGCGGAAAACCCCGCCATGTTCGACACCTGCAAGGCGTGGCAGAACGGCGAGGTCTATCTCGAAATGGCGTACAACGCGTACTATACGAACTATGAGATCGCGCTGATGAACGCGTGGTTCCTCGCAAAGACGGTCTATCCGGAGCGCTTTGCGGACATCGATATGACGGCCAAGACCGACGAGATCACGAACGCGTTCTTCGGTCAATCGCTCGCGGAGCAGATCTTCGCGGCGAAGGCGAGCTTCGGCGGCTATCAGAAGATCGACACCGAAACGTTCTTCAGCTGAGATCCCATCGGATCCCATCAAAAAAGGGGCTGTTAAGAAAGTCTGTCATTCTGAGCCGCAGGCGAAGAATCTCTGAACGCAAGTTTGAAACAGTGTTGCATGACAAGACAGTTTCGTTCTGAGATCCTTCATCGCTTCGCGATTCAGGATGACACGCAAGACTTTCTTAACAGCCCCTTTTGTGTTTTTCAGCAGTTCCGGAACGCGCGCTTTTGCACCGGCGCCATGGCGAGCAGATCGCCGCGCCGGATGATCGCGCGCACCGACGGACGGTACACCCGCGGCAGGGACGGGTCGTAATGGTTGAGATCGATCGTGAACAACTGTCGCATCAGTCCATAAACAGCGCGCGGATGGCTTCGGACACGTCGGAAACGCGCACGAGTTTCATGCCGCAGTCGCCGACCTTGCTGCGCGCCGGAATCAGCGCGGTCGTATAGCCGAGCCGCGCGGCCTCTTTCAGCCGCGTTTCGAGCTGCGAGGCGGGACGGATCTCGCCGGTCAGTCCGACTTCGCCGATCAGCACCGCCTTTTCGGGCAGCGGCTTTTCGAGCACGGAGGAGGCGAGGCACATGGCGGTCGCAAGGTCCGCGCCGCGGTCGAGCACGCGCAGATTCCCCGCGATGTCGCAGTATACGTCCTGATCGGACAGCTTCAGCCGCGCCTTGCGCTCCAGCACGGCGAGCAGCACGTTGAGCCGGTTGTAATCAAGCCCGATCGCCGTGCGCCGCGGGCTTCCGAATGCCGTCGGGCACAGGAGCGACTGAATCTCGCACAGCAGCGGGCGCGAACCCTCCAGCACGCAGGTGATCGCCGTGCCGGCCACATGCCGTCCGGAAACGAACAGCGCGCCGGGGTCGGTCACCTCGCGCATGCCGGTCTCGCACATTTCGAATACGCCGAGCTCGTTGGTCGAGCCGAAGCGGTTTTTGACCGCGCGCAGCAGCCGCAGGCCCTCGTGCCGGTCGCCCTCGAAGTACAGCACCGTATCGACGATGTGTTCGAGCACGCGCGGTCCGGCGATCGCGCCGTCCTTGGTCACGTGGCCGACGATCATCACGACCGTGCCGGTGTCCTTTGCAAAGCGCGTAAAGAGCGCCGTCGACGCGCGCACCTGCGAGACGCTGCCCGCCGCGCTGTCCGCCGATTCGCTCTGCATCGTCTGAATCGAGTCGACGATCAGCATTTGCGCCTTGCACTCCTTCGCGCGTTCGATCGCGTCCTCCGTGGAGGTTTCCGTGTACAGCAGCAGGTTTTCGCCCTTCACGCCGAGCCGGTCTGCGCGTAGTTTGATCTGCGAATTGCTTTCCTCGCCCGAAACGTACAGCACCGGACCGAGGGCGGAGAGGTTGTCCGCCGCCTCGAGAAGCAGGGTCGATTTTCCGATGCCCGGATCGCCGCCCAGCAGCACGACCATGCCCTTTACGAGCCCGCCGCCGAGCACGCGGTCGAGCTCGCCGATGCCGGTGGAGATGCGCGTCTGCGCCTCCGCCTTCACGCGCGAAAGCGGCACCGCCTTCGTCTGGGTCGGCGCGCTCACCCGCGCGGGGACGCGCTCCTCCTCGACGAGCGTATTCCAGCTGCCGCATTGGGGACACTTGCCCATCCAGCGCGGCGTTTCATAGCCGCATTCTCCGCATACAAACAGCGTTTTTTCCTTCATCGTCTTACCTGACCCTCATCCATTCCAGAATGTCCTTGTCGCGCCATGTGACGTCCATCCAGACGATCACGTCGCCGCCTGCGGCCAGCAGCATCGCCGTCTCGTCGCTGCGCGTCGTGCAGAACGTCGTGCCGTCGCCGTAAAAATACACGTAGTTTTTGTCGTACCGCGAATAGGCGATGAACCCGTCGCCGAGGAAAAAGTCGACCGCGCCGGATGCGACCGTCACCGTTCCGGTGCCGTCATAGAACAGCACATGCCCGTCCGCCGCGTGGTCGGTGTCCAGAAAAGCGATGCCGTCGCCGTTCATCTGCGGGTCGTGCACGTAGTCCGCCTCAACCGCAACGGTCTCTGACGCGCCGCTGTCGAGATCGAGCGCGGTGAGCTTGCCCTCGGGCGAGACGTACAGAAGCGTGCTTTCGTACAGAAACGGCTTCGACAGCGCATAGGGCGAGCCGTCGAAGATCGCAATCGTCGCGCTTTCGCCGGTGTTGAGATCGACCGCAAAGAGCTTGTCGCGCGACTGTCCCGTGCGCTCGATCCACACCGCGGTGTCGCCGTACAGAACCGGACGCACGAGCCCCGTATGCACGGTTTTGAGCGCTTTCGCCTCCTGCGTCTGCCGGTCATACGCCATCAGGCGTCCGCCGCCGTTCGCCGCCGCGTCGAGATAGACGATCCAGCGCGCGTTCATTGCGGGGAAGCGGATGCTCTTGTACTGTAGCGGCAGGGCAAGGAACGTGTGCGTTCCCTTTGCGGTGTCGTACAGATATGCGCGCACGAACGCCGCCGTGCCGTCGGGCGTATAGTTGCCGACCGCGGCAAGGATCGTGTCGCCGTACACGGACAGATCGGTCGCATACTGGTATTCGGGAATGACGATTTCGGTCTGCAGCGCCTTGAGATCGGCGTCGTACAGGGCATGATCGGGATACGGGTCGCGCGTCGGTTCCGGCGTCGGAACGGGCGTGGGGGAGGGCGTCGCCTCCGGTTCGCTGCACGAATACGCGTGGTGCGCAAGCCCCGTAAAGAACGGCACGCCGTAGCGCCAGATCGCGAAGCCGAGCGCGGCAAGCAGCCCCAGCCCGAGCAGGATCTCGAGATAGGGCGCAATGCGGAATCGTTTGAACCGGATTTTCACCTTTTCGGTGGAGTGGTACCGCTTTTCGTGCTTCATGCCGCTATTCTACTATTTTTTCGGCGCGCGGTCAACCGTCACGCGGCAAAAGGGCATTGTGAAACCGAAACGAATGTGTTATACTGCAACCTGTAGGCGTGTGCGGCAAAAAGCCGCACGGCTCGGAAAGGAACGATCGCTTTGGCACGGCGCGCATTGTATCGCGAATTCCGTCCGGAGACCTTCTCGGAGGTCATCGGGCAGGATCATATCACGACCATTCTGAAAAATCAGGTGCGGGAGGGCAAGATCTCCCACGCCTATCTGTTCTGCGGCTCGCGCGGAACGGGCAAGACGAGCTCGGCGAAGATTCTCGCCCGCGCGGTCAACTGCCTTTCCCCGAAGGACGGCGAGCCGTGCATGGCGTGCGAGGCGTGCAGACTGTCGAAGGCGGGCAGCGCGGACGTGATCGAGATCGACGCGGCATCGAACAACGGCGTCGACAACGTCCGTTCGCTGATCGAGCAGGCGCAGTTCGCGCCGCTGGAGCTGCGCTATCGCGTGTTCATCATCGACGAGGTGCACATGCTTTCGACCGCGGCGTTCAATGCGCTTTTAAAGACGCTGGAGGAGCCGCCGGCGCACGTGCTGTTCATCCTCGCCACGACCGAGCCGCAAAAGCTCCCCGCGACGATCGTTTCGCGCTGTCAGCGGTTCGATTTTCACCGCTTCTCGATCGCGCATATCATCACGAACCTGACGATGGTGCTTGAAAAAGCGGGCGCGACCATCGATCCGAACGGCCTAAGACTCATCGCCCGCGCGGCGGACGGCGGCATGCGCGACGCGCTGTCGCTTGCCGACCAGTGCCTGTCCTTTGCCGGAAACACCGTCAGCGAACAGGATGTGTACGACGCGCTCGGCACCGTTTCGGGAACGACGCTCGAACGGACCGCGCAGGCGCTTCTGAACGGAAACGCCGCGGACGCGGTGCGCGCGCTCGACGATGTAATCGCAAACGGACGCGATCTCGGCGTATTTTTGAACGATCTTGCGCGGCATTTTCGCGCGCTGCTTCTTGCCAAAACCTGCGGCGACTGCGCGGACCTTTTAGATTGCACCGACGATCAGATGCAGCGGTATCTGAAGGCAGCCAAGGGCGCGGACGAATCGCGCATCCTCTACGCGCTCGAACAGATGCTGAAGGTGCAGAGCACGCTGAAACTGTTCGCATCCCCGCGCATCCCGATCGAGGCGGCGTTCATCCGCATCTGCCGTCCGGTCGACGATCAAAGCTTTGCCGCGCTCGAATCGCGCGTCGCGTTGCTGGAACAGCGTCCCGTTTCGGCGGCGCCGGCAATAGCGCGGCGGGCGGAGGAACCGGCGTACGACGAGCCGCCGATGCTCGAAGCGCCGCCTGCGGAGCCAGTGTTCGACGATCCGTGGGAGACAGAGCAGGCGCAGCCCGCGCAGCAAGCGGAGACGCCGCGGACGCAGCCGATCGCGCAGCCCAAGCCGAAACCGGCGATCGCACCCGAACCGAAGACAGCACCCGAACCCGCACCCGAGCCGAAGCGCGAGAGCGCGCCGGAATCTGCACAGTCGGGCGACGCGGAGGCGATCTGGGCAAGCGCGAAGAAGAAGATTCTGGAGCTGAACCCGATGGTCTTTATGTACGCGAAGGATACACGCGGCGTACAGCTTTCGGGCGATGTGCTGACGGTCGAGTTCCCCGCTTCGCAGGAAAGCAAGCTGAACGGGATCACGGCGGCGCGCAATTTACAGACGGTCAAGACGGCGATCGAGTCGGTGCGTCCGGGAACGGAACTGCACTTTCGGCTCGCGCAGCTGATGAATGAAAATGAAGAAAAACTCAAGGAGCTGTTCGGCAGCTCGCTGACGATCAATTAAACGGAGGTAGAACAATGGCAAAAGGCGGATTCCCCAGAGGCGGAATGGGCGGCGGCATGAACATGCAGCAGATGATGATGAAGGCGCAGAAGATGCAGCAGGAGATCCAGAAGAAGCAGCAGGAGCTGGAAGAGACCGAGTTCTCCGCGACGGCGGGCGGCGGCATGGTGACGGTCACCGTGCTCGGCAACAAGACCGTGCAGTCGATCAAGCTCGATCCGGCGTGCGTCGATCCCGACGACGTGGAGATGCTCGAGGATCTGATCGTTGCGGGCGTCAATGCGGCGCTCAAGGAAGCGGGCGACACCGTCGACCGCGAGATGGCGAAGATCACCGGCGGCATGGGCCTCGGTTTCTGATATGGCAATCGCATCGATCGAAAAACTGACGACGCAGCTCGGACGGCTGCCCGGCATCGGGCACAAGACGGCGCAGCGGCTCGCGTACCATCTTCTGAGCGTCCCGAAGGAGCAGGCGGCGGAGCTTGCTGAGGCGATCACGGCGGCGCGCGAGAAGGTACATCCGTGCCCGGTCTGCGGCGCGTTTACCGACCTGGAGCTGTGCGAGATCTGCGCCGACCCGAAGCGCACCGAGGATACGGTGTGCGTGGTCAGCGACGCGCGCGACGTGCTCTCGATGGAAAAGACGCGCGAGTTTCACGGGCATTACCATGTCCTGAACGGCTCGCTTTCGCCGATGAACGGCATCGGTCCGGGGGCGCTGCGCATCAACGCGCTGCTCGAGCGGTGCAGAAGCGGACAGGTTCGGGAGGTCATCCTTGCGACGAATCCGGACGTCGAGGGCGAAGCGACCGCGGCGTATATCGCAAAGCTATTAAAGCCGCTCGGCATCACGACGTCGCGCATCGCGCACGGCATTCCGATCGGCGGCAATCTCGAATATACCGATGAAGTCACGCTTGCAAAAGCGTTGGAAGGGCGCAGGATTCTCTGATATGAAGCGTTTGGTTTTGGTGCTGCTGCTGTCGGCGCTGCTTTTGGGCTGCGCCGGCTTTTTGACGCCCGAAATCGAACCGACGCCCGCCCCGACCGAGCCGGTAAGCACGCCGGTGGAGGAATCGGTGGCGTTTTCCACGCCGATCGACGAGACCGTTGCGGTGCCGACCGACGTACCCCTGACGCCTCCGCCGCTGCCGACGCCGACGCCCACGCCGACGCCGCAGCCGCCGCTGTACGGGATCAAGATCGGAATCGATCCGGGGCATCAGGCGCGCCCGAACTTCGCGACCGAGCCGATCGCGCCGCAGTCGGAGACGCAGCAGGTGAAGTGCTCGGCGGGCACGGTGGGCATCGCGTCCGGCGTCGCCGAGTATGAAGTGAACCTGCGCGTCGCCTTGAAGCTTGCGGCGCTGCTCGAAGCGCAGGGCGCGACCGTCGTTTTGACGCGCACGAGCAACGACGTGAATCTTTCCGAGCGCGAGCGCGCCGAGATCATGAACGAAAACGAGGTCGATCTGGCGATCCGCCTGCATTGCAACGGCGCGGACGACACGCGCATCCGCGGCGCGTTCATGCTGGTTCCCGCGCGCGAGTGCACGGCGACATTCTCGGAGAACGTGCGCGCGGCGCAGGCGATCATCGAATCGTACTGCGCGGCGACCGACCTGCCGCTGCGCAAGAACAACGGCATCACCTATCGCGACGATCAGACCGGCTTCAACTGGTGTACACGACCGGTCATTTGTATAGAAATGGGCCATTTGAGCAACGAATCGGAAGACTTGCTCTTGACGAACGATGCTTTTCAGGATAAGATGGCACTTGGGATCTATTTGGGGATCCTTGGGTATTTCCAACCGGAGAGAACCGAATAAGGAGGGTATTCATGGACAAACCGATTTGCGTGCAGTCCGAGGTCGGGAAACTGAAGACCGTCATGCTGCACAGACCGGGCAAGGAGCTTGAAAATCTGATGCCCGATTACCTTTCGCGTCAGCTGTTCGATGATATTCCGTATCTCGTTCACGCGCGCGAAGAGCACGATCAGTTCGCCAAAACGCTGCAGGAGTGCGGCGTCAAGGTTCTGTATCTCGACGACCTTTTGAAGGAAGCGGTCGAATCGGCGGGCGTGCAGGAGGAATTGACCTGGGAGTACATCCGCGAGGCGAACATCAACGCGGAGGGCGCCGAACAGGCGGTGAACGAGTATCTGTCCGCAAAACCGCTCGACGAGCTCATCGAGATCATCGCGGGCGGCGTGCGCAAGAGCGACCTCGACAAGGTCGAAAAGCGTCACCTCGTCGACTACACGGACGACAAGTATCCGTTCTACGTCGATCCCATGCCGAACCTGTACTTCACCCGCGACCCGTTCATGAATGTGAGCGACGGCGTGCTGATCTCTCGCATGGCGAACGAGGTCAGACGGCGCGAGACCCTGTTTGCAAAGTACATTTTCAAGTATCATCCCGTGTATAAGTGGGTTCCCAAATACCATGACCGCACGGATGTGCATTCGCTCGAAGGCGGCGATTGCCTCGTGCTTTCGCCCGACACCGTGGCGTTCGGCATGTCGCAGCGCACGAGCGCGCAGGCGGTCGAGCTGGCGGCGAACCGTCTGATCGGCGAGCGCACCGGCATCAAGCAGGTGCTGGCGGTCGATATTCCGAAGGTGCGCGCGTTCATGCACCTCGATACCGTCATGACGATGGTCGACGTCGACACGTTCGTCGTGCATCCGAACATCCTGCGCACGATGCGCGCGTTCCGGCTCACCAAGCCCGACGGCAAGCGGCTTCGCATCGAGGAGTACCAGCGTCCGGTAAAGGAAGCGTTCTCCGAAGCGCTCGGCAGACCGATCCGCTTCATCGAGTGCGGCGGCACGAGCGAGATCGACGCGGCGCGCGAGCAGTGGAACGACGGCGCAAACACGCTTTGCGTCGCGCCCGGCGAGGTCATCACGTATTCGAGAAACTACGTCACAAACCGCATCCTGCGCGAGAACGGCATCACCGTTCATGAGATCCCCTCCGCAGAGCTGTCGAGAGGCCGCGGCGGTCCGCGCTGCATGAGCATGCCGTTTGTGCGCGAACCGATCACAAGATAATCCGAAAATATTACGATACAGAAAGGAAACACATTATGTTCCAGGGAAGAAACTTTCTCACGCTGCTCGACTACACGCCCGATGAGATCCGCGCGCTTTTGAAGCTCGCGCATCAGGTCAAGGCCGAAAAGAAACAGGGCATTTTCCCGAAGCGCATGGCGAACAAAAACGTCGTGCTGCTGTTCGAGAAAACCAGCACCCGCACCCGCTGCGCGTTTGAGACCGCCGCGTACGACGAAGGCGCGAACGTGACGTTCCTTTCGAACTCCCAGATGGGCAAGAAGGAATCGCTCGAGGATACCGCAAAGGTGCTGGGCCGCTTCTATGACGGCATCGAGTTCCGCGGCTTCAAGCAGGAGACCGTCGAGCTGCTCGCAAAGCACAGCGGCGTTCCGGTATGGAACGGTCTTACCGACCTGTATCATCCGACGCAGGTGCTTGCGGACTGGATGACGATCGAAGAGCACGTCAAAAAGCCGCTTCATGAGGTCAAGTTCGTGTACGTCGGCGACGCGCGCAACAACATGGGCAACTCCCTGATGATCGGCTGCGCGAAGATGGGCATGCACTTTGTCGGCATCGCGCCCAAGGAGCTGTTCCCGGCGGAGGACCTCGTGGAAAGAATGCGCGAGCTCTGCAAGGAGACCGGCGGCAAGATCGAGCTGTCCGATTCGATCGACGCGGTCGAGGGCGCGGACGTCATCTACACCGACGTTTGGGTATCGATGGGTGAGGAAGCGCAGTTCGAAGAGCGCATTCGCCTCTTGGAGCCGTACCGCGTCACCATGGACATGCTCAAGAAGACCGGCAATCCGGACGTCATCTTCGAGCATTGCCTCCCGTCCTTCCACGATCTCGAGACGAGCGTCGGCAGAGACATCTACGAGCGCTTCGGCCTCAAGGAAATGGAAGTCACCGACGAGGTGTTCCGTTCGAAGCACAGCGTCGTGTTCGACGAGGCGGAGAACCGTATGCACACGATCAAGGCGGTCATGGTCGCGACCATGTCCGACACGCTCGACAAATAAGCACAAAATGAGAAACAGGCGTTCCTTCATAGGAGCGCCTGTTGTTTTTTACACATTCAGAAGATGCGCAGCGCGTGGGTCTCTGCCTTATAGGTCTCGAACCCGTCCTTGCGCGCCTGATGCCGGTCCGCCATCGGGATGCTGACAAAGAGGAACATCAGATTGTTCAGAATCGCGCCGAGCGTGAGCTGCCATATGCCGCCGAGCGCCGCGATCGATGCGAACGCCACGCCCCACCACATCAGGATCTCGCCGAGGTAGTTCGGATGGCGCGAGCGCGTCCAGAGCCCCTCGCGGATAAATCCCCCGCGCTGCGATCTGCGGAAGCGGTGCAGCTGCCAATCGGACACGCCCTGCAGCACGGTCGCCGCAAGCGACAGCAGCAGTCCGAACAGGCACAGCGGGTTCCATGCGGCGCCGCGCACGATCACCAGCACGGCGGGCAGGGTGACGCAGTAGACGACGAGCGTCGGGAACAGGTGGATGCCGAAGAAGTTTACGAGCGGGTACAGCGCGCCGGTGCGCTCATGAAGCATCGTATAGCGCCAGTCCTGATGATCGAGTCCGTAAAACGTGTACGCCCAGTTCGCGGTCAGACGCACGCCCCAGATCGAAACGACGGCGAGCAGCAGCGCGCCCGGAAGCGTCAGCCCGCAGTGGATCGCAAAGCCGGACAGGATCGCGATCGGCTGCACGCTCCAGTACGGATCGTAGACCGACGCGTTCTTCAAAAGGACGCTGAACACGAACACAAACGCCGTCGCCGCAACGTCGGCGAGCAGCAGACGCAGCCAGAACGCGCCCGGCAGCGCGCGATAGATGAGTACGCCGACGGCGATCGCCGCGGCATAGATGAACGCGATCGCGGCGAACGCGACCGCCCTGCGGTTTGATGGACGCATAACCCCTTACGATTCGTTGACGCGCTTGCCGCTGATATGCTCCGGCACCAATGCCGTGATGCGAACGCGCGCGCCGACCTTTCTCCATTCCTCCTCAAAATACGATGCGTCGGTGAATTTCAGCGTCAGATGCAGCAGCGCGTCCTTCACGCGCGCTTCGTCCTCGACGAGCTCCATGCGACCGAACACGATCACGCTTTTGA
>DFEW01000044.1:0-4469 GCA_002369195.1 Christensenella sp. UBA3792 | reverse complement strand
CTTTCGGCTCGCGCGCGATCGCGTCGAGCCGGTGACCCTCCTTGGCGCCGTGAAAGTACAGCTTGCCGTCCGCCTCGTTATACCAGTGATCGACCGGCGTTCCGTACGGATAGCCGTCGTCGCCGAGCACGCTGAGCACGCCGCGCTTTTCGCTTTTGAGCAGCGCGATGCAGTCCGCCTCGGATAGCTGCTGCCGAAATCGCCGCATCGGTCGAAACATGGGGTTTCCTCCCGCATCGTTGTTTTCTCCATCATAACACCGGCATCCGGCGCTGTCAATCGCGCCTTTATGGGTTGCAAGCACGCAAAAAACTTGCTATACTGTAGCTGAAAAGAACGCGGGAGGGGCTATGAACAAACCGAAGCGCATACCAAGGGGAAAAATGAGCGCAAAGCTCGTTTTGAAGGAACTGAAGACCGTACTGCTGATGACGCTGATGATCACGGTCGAGGCGCTCGCCGTCACGCTGCTGTACACGCCGTCCGGCGTCGTTACCGGCGGCGTCACCGGTATCGGCATGCTGATCTCGTATGCGACGGGCGGATGGTTCCCGAGCTGGCTGTTCGTCGTGATCGCGAACACGCCGCTGCTCATTCTGGCGTTTCGGCATCTGCACCTGCGCTTTACGGCGTACACGCTGTATGTCACGGTGCTGTTCTCGCTCGAACTGGCGCTGTTTTCGAACATCCCGTTCCACGAACTGTTCGATGTGTCCGAGCCCGCGTGGCGCGTGGTCTGCGTGATCTTCGGCGCCGTGACGATGGGCTTTTCGGGCGCGGTCATCGTGCGGCTCGGCGGCAGCACCGGCGGTCTTGACATCGTCGCGCTGATCCTGAACCGCAAGTATTCGATCTCGATGGGATCGATCTCCATGTCCATGAACGTCGTGATCGCGCTCGCGCTCGGCGTTCTGCAGGCGATCAACCAGCACAGTCTGCGCGCCGGCGTAGAGGGCGGCGCGCTGTCGATCATCGCGCTGTTCGTGACGACGATCGCGTTCAACAACGTCATTCTCGGCATCAATCGCACCAAGACGCTGTTCATCATCTCCGACAAGTGGGAAGAAATCGCGCCGGAGGTGCTGAACAAGGTGCATCGCGGCGTCACCTACATTCCGTGCCGCGGCGCGTACACGAACACGGAAAAGACGCTGGTCTACATTCTGACCAAGACGATCGAGCTCGGCAGCATCCGCCGCCTCGTGCTCGAAAAGGATCCGAAAGCACTCATCTCCATCATCGATACGCGGGAGGTCATCGGCAAGGGCTTCTCCGCAGTCAACTGACAGAAAGGAATTACTCGCATGAAAAACTGGATTGAACAAACGCTGCCCGCGCAGATCGAGGACCTCAAAGCCCTCGTGCGCATTCCCTCCGTCTCCCGCGGCGACCCCGCGGAGGAAGGCAAACCGTTCGGCAAGACCGTGTACGAAGCGCTTCAGGCCGCGCTTGCGATCGCAAGACGCCTCGGACTGAAGGCGTGGGACGTGGACGGCTACTGCGGCGTGGTCGAGTACGGCGAGGGCGAGGAAGTGCTCGGCATCCTTGCGCACCTTGACGTCGTTCCGGAGGGCGAGGGCTGGTCGGTCCCGCCGTATTCCGCGACCGAAAAGGACGGACGCATCATCGGGCGCGGCACGCTTGACGACAAGAGCCCCGCGCTGTCGGCGATCTATGCGCTCGCCGCCGCAAAGGAATGCGGTCTTGAAATGAAGCGCCGCGTGCGCGTCATCCTCGGCTGCGACGAGGAGATCGGTTCGCTCGGCGTCGAGCATTACCTGAAGGTCGAGGGCCAGCCGACGCTCGCGTTCACGCCGGACGCCGAATATCCGGTCGTCAATTCCGAGATGGGCATCATGCACACGACGTACGAGAAGCACTATCCGTCTCAGCTCAGGATCGACTGCGGCACCGCGGCGAACGTCATCCCGGGCGTGATCCGCGCCGAGCTTCCGAGCGAGGCGGTACCGGTGCGCGTGCCGGAGGGCTTCACGGCATCGTTCGAGGGCAACCGGATCACGGTCGAGGGACGCGGCGGACACGCATCCATGCCGGAGTTTGCGAAAAACGCGCTGCAGGCGCTGCTTGCGATCCTGGTGCAGCAGCCGCTTCCCGCGGAGGACAAGGCGACGGTTCTGGCGCTGCACGCGCTCTGGAAGTTCGACCTGCACGGCGAAACGCTCGGCATCGACGTGACCGACGAATCCGGCCGCACGACCTACTCGCCCGACGTGATCCGCTTTGACGAAACCGGCGTGCGCTTTATCGCGGACTGCCGCCACCCGTTCACAGCAAAGGCGGAGGACCTTTTGCAGAAGTGGGACGACGCGTACGGCAAGGCGGGCTTTGCGCGCACCGATACGGTCATCAAACCGGGGCATTTCATTCCGGCGGACAGCGAGCTTGTGTCCACGCTGATGAACATTTACAACGAGCTGAACGGCTCGAACTCGAAGCCGCTTTCGATGGGCGGCGGCACCTATGCGCGCGAGATGGAAAACGCGGTCGCGTTCGGCATCGTGCGCGAGGGCGAGGAAAGCATGTGCCATATGCCGGACGAATCGATCTCGATCGAGGACATCCGCTTCAACACCATGTGCATGGCGGAAGCAATCAGACGGCTCGCGGCGAAATAAAATGGCGCTTGTTTATATCGTAGAAGACGACAACGACATTCGCGAGATGGAGACCTACGCGCTCAGGAGCGCAGGTCTTTCCGTCGATGCGTTTACGGACAGCGAATCGTTCTTCGCAACGCTTTCGCAGCGGCTGCCGGACCTTGTGCTGCTCGACATCATGCTGCCGGGCGAGGACGGGCTTTCGATTCTCAAAAAGCTGCGCGAGGGTCACACGACGCAGACGATCCCGATCATGATGGTCTCGGCAAAAACGAGCGAAAAGGATCGCGTCAAGGGACTCGACAGCGGCGCGGACGATTATCTCATCAAGCCGTTCGGCATCATGGAGCTCGTTTCGCGCTGCAAGGCGCTGCTGCGGCGCTCGAACCGGCTTGTGACCGTGCTCGCGTACGATTCGATCGAGATGGACGACGAGCGGCACCGCGTGACGGTCGACGGGAACGACGTCGAACTGACGTTCAAGGAATACGCCCTGCTGAAATTCCTGCTCGAAAACAGCGGCACCACGGTCACGCGCGAGCGGCTGATGGAGGCGGTCTGGGGCTTTGCATTCACCGGCGAATCGCGCACCGTCGACATGCACATCAAGACGCTGCGCAAAAAGCTCGGCGCGGCGGGCGCGCACATTCTGACCGTGCGCAACGTGGGCTATCAGCTCGGGAGGTAGCGCGTGAACGAAACGATTCTCGCAGGGCTTCTCGATTCGCTCGAGGACGGCGTGGCGGCGTTCGATCTGGACGGGCACACGCTCTGCTGCAACGCGGCGGCATGCCGCCTGCTGCACATGAACGCCGATTCCCTGCATCATATCTTCGACCTGCCGCAGCCGGTGCGCATGTTCTTTCGCGACGTCCGCAGCGGCGACAGCACGACGGTCGAGCTCGATCATCAGGCGGTGCGCCTGCAGTATCACGACATCACGAAGGACGGTCTGCGCGTCGGCGCCGTGCTGACGCTGACCGACATCGGCGAACAGGACCGCGTGGAGCGCATCCGCCGCGAGTTCACCGCCAACGTCTCGCACGAGCTGAAAACGCCGCTGACCTCGATCTCCGGCTACGCGGAAATGATCGAAAACGGCATGGCGAAGGACGCGGACATCAAGGCGTTCGCCGAGCGCATCCGCCGCGAATCGAACCGCATGCTCGCGCTCGTCTCCGACATCATCACGCTGTCGGAACTGGAGGAGCGCGGCATCCGCGAGCAGGAGGAGACGGTCGATCTCTATGCGATCGCGCAGGAGACCGTCGAAACGCTGAAAAGCGCCGCCATGGTGCGCGGCGTCACGGTGCGGCTCTCCGGCGGACCGACCTATATGCAGGCGAACCCCGTTCTGATGGACGAGCTCGTCTATAACCTTTTAGACAACGCGATCCGCTATAACCGCGACAACGGCACGGTCTACGTGCGCGTATCCGACGGCATACTGACCGTGCGCGATACGGGCATCGGCATCGCTAAGGCGGACCGCGACCGCATCTTCGAACGCTTCTACCGCGTCGACAAGAGCCGCAGCAAGGCGACCGGCGGCACGGGACTGGGACTTGCGATCGTCAAGCACATCTGCGAGCGCTGCCATGCGCAGATCACGCTCGAAAGCGCGCTCGGCATCGGCACGGAAATCACCGTCACCTTCCCGCAGGCGTAAGGCGATAGGCATCAAGAAGGGGGCTGTTAAGAAAGTCTTGCGTGTCATCCTGAATCGCGAAGCGATGAAGGATCTCAGAACGAAACTGTCTTGTCATGCAACACTGTTTCAAACTTGCGTTCAGAGATTCTTCGCCTGCGGCTCAGAATGACAGACTTTCTTAACAGCCCCTTCTTTTTTTG
>DFEW01000008.1:2995-14657 GCA_002369195.1 Christensenella sp. UBA3792 | reverse complement strand
CCATGTGAGACCATCGCTGTCACCGACAGGTGACTGAGTGGTTGTCACCTCCGTCTGCACAAGTCGGGCTTTTGGGTTCGGCTCCCCTGTGCAAGGGGAGCTGTCACCGACAGGTGACTGAGGGGTTGTCACCTCCGTGCGAAACGCGGACCAGTACAGCACGGTCTCGCCGTCGGAGTGCGCGACCTTGATCACGCGGCGATCGGCGCCCTTGCTGCCTTTTTTCGAGCGCACTTCAACGAAGCGGACCGGTTTTCCGTCCGCCGCAAGCAGCGCTGCCGCCGTATCCGGATCGAGCCCCAATACGCTGCTCAAACCGAAAGGATCTCCTTTTCCTTCGCGGCCAGAATCGTGTCGACGTCCTTGATGAACTCGTCGGTCAGCTTCTGTCCCTTTTCCTCAAGACGCTTCTGATCGTCCTCGGTCAGCGTGCCGTCCTTCTTCTGCTTCTTGATCTGCTCGTTGAGATCGCGGCGGATGTTGCGGATCGCCACCTTGCTCTCCTCACCCTTCTTGCGCACGGTCTTGACGAGGTCCTTTCTGCGTTCCTC
The DNA here is from genome assembly GCA_002369195.1 of Christensenella sp. UBA3792. Classification (GTDB taxonomy): domain Bacteria; phylum Bacillota; class Clostridia; order Christensenellales; family CAG-138; genus UBA3792. Next base: position 14,106 of record DFEW01000008.1, on the reverse strand, counting down.
GGTCAGCTCCGGGAACACGAGGCGGATGACCTTGCCGTCGTTCGCGGGGTTGATTCCGAGATCGGACTTCTGGATCGCCTTTTCGACCGCGGGGATCATCTTGGAATCCCACAGCGCAATGATCAGCATGCGCGGTTCGGGCGTGGAGATGTTGCCGAGCTGATTGATCGGCGTCATCGTGCCGTAGTAGTCGACCGCAATGCGATCCAGCACCTGCGCGTTCGCGCGGCCCGCCCGCAGACTCGAAAGCTCGGACTTCAAGACGTTCAGCGTCTTTGTCATTTTTTCTTTGGTTTCATCGATCAGTTCCATCGGCATATCGGATTCCTCCTTTGACTTTCATTGACTCTTTATTATACAACAGATTCCGCGGTGGTTTCAAGCATCTTTTCCGTCGATGCGCGTGCCGACGCGCTCGCCCCTTGCGACCTTGTCGATCTCGGAACGGGCAAACACCAGAATTTCCAAACCGTTGTCGCGGCACATCGTGATCGCCGGAATGTCGATCGCCTGCAGGTTGTCCGCGATCACCTTATTATAGGTGAGGTGCGAATAGCGGATCGCGTTCGGGTCCTTCTTCGGGTCCGCGCTGTAGACCGCGTCGATGTTCTTCGCCATCAGCAGCGTGTCCGCGCCGATCTCCAAAGCGCGCAGCGCCGAAGCCGTGTCCGTCGAGAAGTACGGACAGCCGGTGCCGCAGGCGAACAGCACGACCTTGCCTTCCGAAAGCGCCGCTCTCGCGCCGCGGGCGGTGTACTCGTCGATAAACCGGTGCATCGCGACCGCACTCATCGCGAGCGTCGGCATGCCCTGCCGCTCCAGACAGTCCTGCAGCGCGAGCGTATTGATCGCCGTCGAAAGCATACCCATGCTGTCCATGCGCGAGCGCTCCTGCATGACCGTGTCGCGTCCGCGCACGATGTTGCCGCCGCCGACGACGATGCCGATTTCAAGACCCGCGTCGTAAAGCATCTTGATTTCTCTTGCGGTCTCCTCGACCTTTTCAAAACACACCGGCTGGTTCGCGCTCGAAAGCGCCTCTCCGGAAACCTTCAACAAAACTCGTTTCATAACACCCCTCCTGTTTGCAGGTACCAGTATAGCATACGGAATGCCAAAAAGAAAGAGGATGCGAAAAACTCCACAGGTTTTTCACATCCTGATCGCTTTACGGGAAGTGCTTCCCCCTCGAGGGGAAGGCCTTTGGATGCGCTCACTCCTTCTTCAGCAGCGCCCGTGCAGACAGCCCCGCGAAAAACAGCAGCAGCGCGATGAGGCAAACGAACGCCAGCTCGCGCACCGGCGCGATCGTCGTCGCGGGGAATCCCGCAAAGAGGAACGCCAGCGTCCCGCTCAGCGGAGCGAGCAGCAGGATTTCGAACACGCGGCTTGCCTTTTCCTTTTTGGTCAGCCGCAGCACAAGCCACACAGCGGCAAGCACGACCGTTCCGGCAAGCGCGATCGCAAAGTAATAGTTCATCACCAGCCGCGGCAGTGCAAAGCCCGCTTCGACCGGATATCCGTCGCGCTGATACAGGATCTCATGCTCCGTACCGTCATACGGCTCGAACAGGATCGCGTCGACGCCGTCCAGCGGCAGTTCCGTCGAAGACGCATGCGTTGCTTTGCCCGTCCATTGATCCCAGAGCGTCGTATATGCGCCGATATAAATGATCCCGCCTTCTTTTTCCGCAATCAGATTCGTATTCTGCGTCTGATTCAGGCAGATGCGATCCGGTTGAATCTCTACGGACTCGAACGCTTCATATGCCGAGTGGATCACGATCGGCTTCATAAGCCCCGCAAATACGCCGACCAGCAGCGCCGCGACAAGGCAGGCGATCAGCCCCGCGATCAGAAGTCCGCGTCTTTTGACCGTTCGTTTGACCATTTTTAACGGCGCGGCGGGTTCGGTCCTGACCGGCGCTCTCATGTCCTCGAATGCTTTTTTGCAATCCGCACAGGTTTCAAGGTGATTCTTTACAAAGGCGGTCGATTCCTCGCTCGCCATATTCTCCGCAACAAGCGGCATAAGATCCTTTACGATTCCGCAATCCTTCATTGCTTTTCCTCCAGTTCGGCTTTGATTTTCGCTTTCGCGCGGTGGAAGGTGACGCACGCCCAATTGGCGGTCTTTCCGAACAGTCTGCCGATGTTTTCAAACGGCATTTCGCCGTAGACCCGCAAAAGGAATACCTCCTTGTACGGCTCGTCGAGACGGTGCACCGCCTCGCTTGCGCGGTCGGCGTCGTCGCGCTGCACGGCGAGCGATTCGGGCGAATCGGCTGCGCTTTCGACGGTCTCGTCGAGCGGCACGGTGCGCTTTTTGCGCTGTTCGGACAGATACCTGTTTTTCGCGATCTCGCACAGCCACACGCGAAGCTCGCAGTCGCCCCGGAAGCGGTCGATCTTTTGCATGGCGGTAAAGAACGTGTCGCTCGTCAGCTCCTCGGCGATATCGGGATCGCCGCAGAGCCGCATGCAGTAGCGGTACACGTCCGTGAAGTATGCGCGATAGATGCGTTCAATGGTGTCCATCTTTTCTTCCTTCCGCCTATATGACGCACAAGAAGCGGAAATCTTACAGGGTTTTTGAAAAAAAGTCAAACACAGCGACGTAAACGGAATACGGCTGCATCTTGTGCTTACCACACCTGCCAGCGCAGGGCGAAGGCGATGAGGTACAGCACGGACAGCGGGACAAGGAGGGCGGCGGACAGCCAATACTTCCATTTCTTATCGCAAAGGTGCGCAAGCAGCATGGCGACGGCGGGCATCGCGAGCAGGTACCGCGGACCGGAGAGCAGCCACGTCGTGCCGATGGCGATCGCAAAGTACGCGATGAACCACGCGGCGTAGGACGGGCGCAGGCGCTTGGAACCGAGCGCGAACAGCGTAAGCGAGCCGAAGTGCCAGACGAGGTTCGGCAGCCACAGTCCGAAGAACAGCTCGTGATCCTTGCCGAAGTTCTGTATGAGGAGGTCGGTCTGGTACGCGGCGGTCGCGAAGAACCAGCCGAGCCGCTGTCCCCAGTGGTCGCGCTGATAGGTCAGAAACTGCAGTGCGTTGCCGGACACGGTATAATTGATTTGAAGATAACAAAGGAAGCCGACCGGCACGATCAGCACCGGCAGCAGCGAGTAAAGCCGCGCCTTCGGCTTTCGCGTCTTGAACGCATGCACCCACTCGAGAAACAGCGGGATGACGAGCAGCAGCCCGAGCGAACGCGTGAACGCGGCGTATGCGCCGAACAGTCCCGCGAGCAGGTACCGGTCCTTTCGCATGCAGTAGATCGCGCACAGGCACAGCAGCAGGTAGAGCGATTCGCTCATCGGCGCGACGAAGAAGAACCCGCCGGGCAGCAGCCACTGGAACGACACCGCGCGCAGCGCCGTTCTGTGGTCGAAGTCAAGGCGCATCAGGCGGTAGAACACGCAGCACGCCGCGGGATACGCGAGGCACGACACGAGCATGCCGGCGTAGAGGTCGTTATTGAGAATGCGGTAGAACGGATAGACGGTCAGCGGGTAGCCGGGCAGAAAGACGAGCTGCACGGTCCTGCCCCACTCCTCGCCGAACACGTACCATTCGCGCGTGATATCGAGGTAATGCTGGCTGTCGAGATGCCGCCACACCCACATGCCGCCGGACACGGAGAACGGCGCGCCGTGGATCGTCAGCGCAAGCTCCACGCCGAAGAACACGAGAAGCTCGACCGCTACGGACGCGAGCGCGATGATGAGCAGCATATGCTTCGGCTCGGCGCGCCTCGTCGCCGTCTCCCCCTCGCCCTTCCAGAAGTTCAGCCAGCCGGGCACGAACCGCCAGCAGCCGAGGATAAACAGCGCGAGCGACGCGACCGCGGCGCAGATGCCGGGCACGCTCGGCTTGTCCTTGATCAGCCAGTAGGTGAAAGCGCCCGCAAGCACGAGCACGCCGCCGATGCAGACGGGCAGCGCGAGGGCCGGGCGTTTGTGATCTTGAATCGTTTGCGGTTTCATAGTTTCCTCCGTCATCGGGTACAGTATACCACGTTTCTCCGCAGGAAGATGTAAATATTGCCAAAATTGTTGCGCCGCGCCGAAAAGTTTCACATCTTTTCTACATTGTAAAAATAGCAAGTGTGATATACTAATGCATCATAGAATTTTCGGAGAAACCCCATGTTTGCAAAATTCAGCGTAAAAAAGCCGTTTACCGTGCTCGTCGCCGTGATCCTGATCCTGGTGCTCGGGTACGTTTCCGTCGGGAAGATGACGCCGGACCTCTTGCCGGAGATGAGCTTCCCGTATATCGTGCTGTTCACCACCTATCCCGGCGCGTCGCCGGAGGAGGTCGAAGCGACCGTCACGAAGCCGCTCGAACAGGCGATGAGCGCGCTCGACCACATGAAGACCGTGCAATCGACGAGTTCGGAGAGCGTGTCGACCGTGTACCTGACCTTCGAGGACGGCACCGACGTCGACCTCGCTTCGATCGACGTGCAGAAGGCGATCGGGATGCTGACCGCCTCGTGGGATGAAACGATCGGCACGCCGGTCATGCTCGAGCTCAGCTCCGACCTCATCCCCGTCACCGTCGCCGCGGTCAACTACAAGGGCATGGATCAGCTGGAGCTGTCCGCGTTCGTGCGCGACACGCTGCTGCCCAAGCTCGAAGGCGTGTCCGGCGTGGCATCGGTCAACACGTCCGGTCTCATCGTGCGCGAGGTGGAGATCGAGCTCGACGACGCGAAGATCGAAGCGCTGAACGAGAAGCTCTACGACGCGATCGACCGCGAGTTCGAGGAGGCGACCGCGGAGCTGAACGACGCGCGCGACAAGGTCAACGAGGGACAGGCGCAGATCGACGAGAACCGCGAGAAGCTCGAAGAGGGACAGAACGCGCTGAACGCCGGCAGGAACCAGGCGAACCACCGGTTCAACGAGGCGCAGAACCGGCTCGATCAGGCGAACGAGCAGGTGACGGCGCTGTTGAAGGAGCTGACGCAGAACCGCGACACGCTGACCGAGCAGCTCGAAACGGCGCGCTCCACGCGCACGCAGCTCAACACCTTAAAATACACGATCCGCACGCTCGAAGCGGGCAAGGCATTGCTCGACCAGTCGATCGCCGCGATCGAGAACGACCCGTCGCTGAGCGACGAGCAGAAGCAGACCTACATCGACGCGATCCGTTCGAGCGACGAATACACCGCGATCGCGGACAACCTTGACCGCGTGGACGCGCAGCTTTCCGAATACGGGCTTTCGCGCGACACGCTCGACGAAACGATCGATCAGCTCACCGAGGCGATCCCGCAGATGGAAGCGGGGCTGACACAGCTTGACGAGCTGATCGCGCAGGCGGAAAGCGGCAAGGCGGACGTCGAAAACGGCTATGCCGAGCTCGAAAAGCAGAAGAAGACGGTCCTGAGCCAGCTCAACAGCGCGCAAAACAAGCTGAACGAGGGCAAGCTCGCGCTCGAAGCGGGCGAGAAGGAGCTCGAAGCGGGACGGCTGCAGCTCGAACAGGCGGAACAGGCGGCGGCCGATCAGCTTGCAAGCGCGAAGGACGCGGCAAACCTGCACAACGTGCTGACCAAGGATATGGTCGCAAAGCTGCTGCAGGCGCAGAACTTCTCGATGCCGGCGGGCTACCTCGACGCAGGCGACATGCAATGGCTCGTTTCGGTCGGCGACTCGATCGAGGACGTCGCGTTTTTGGAATCCGTACCGCTGTTCTCGGCGGGCATCGACGGGCTCGACACGATCGTGCTCGGCGATCTCGCGCATGTGCGCATCACGGACAACACCGGCACGACCTACGCGAAGATCAACGGCGAGAACGGCGTGCTGCTCTCCTTCTCAAAGCAGTCCGCCTACGCAACGGCGACCGTGTCCGACAGCGTAGAAGCGCGGTTCCGTTCGCTTGAGAAAGAATACGAAGGGCTCAGCTTTACCTCGCTGATGAGTCAGGGCGACTACATCCACATGGCGATTTCGTCGGTCGTCGAAAACCTGCTGATCGGCGCGGCGCTCGCGATCCTGATCCTCTTCCTCTTCCTGCGCGACCTGCGTCCGACGCTGATCGTCGGCATCTCGATTCCGGTGTCCGTGCTGTTCGCGCTCGTGCTCATGTACTTTTCCGGCGTCACGATGAACATCATCTCGATGTCGGGTCTGGCGATCGGCATCGGCATGCTGGTCGATAACTCGATCGTCGTCATCGAAAACATCTACCGCCTGCGCAGCGAGGGCGTTCCGGTCAAGGAAGCTGCGGTGCAGGGCGTCAAGGAGGTTGCGGGCGCGATCACCGCGTCGACGCTCACGACCATCTGCGTGTTCGTGCCGATCCTGTTCGTCGAAGGCCTGACGCGGCAGATCTTTATGGACATGGTGCTGACCGTCACCTACTCGCTGCTTGCGAGTCTCGTGATCGCCATGACCGTCATTCCCGCGATGGTGACCGGCGTGCTGCGCCGTCCCGTCAAGAAGCAGAGCGTCCGCCGCGAAAAGCTGATGGCGGCGTTCGAAAAGGCGCTGCGCTTCGTGCTGAGCCATCGCGCGGCTGCGCTGGTGCTGTCGCTCGTGATCCTGCTCGGCTCGGCATGGCTCGTGATCCGGCGCGGGTTCGCATACTTCCCCGAAAGCGGCGGCAAGCAGGTTTCCGTCAGCGTCCCGCTGCCGGAGGACACGGCGTTTGCCGATGCGGTGGACATCGCCGACCGGTTCATGGCGCGCATGTACACCGTAGAGGGACTTTCCGACGCGGGCGGCATGCTCGGCGGCGGCGTGACGTCGATCCTCGGCTTCGGCGGATCGGCCGGCAGCACCACGGTGCGCGAGCTGACGATCTACGCGCTGATCGACGAAAAGAGCGGCAAGTCCTCGCTCGACATCCACGACGAGATCGACGCGGCGCTCGGCGACCTCAAGGCGGAATACCCGTACACGATCGCGGGCATGAGCACGATGAGCATGTCCGGCTCGCTCGGCGGCGACGACGTCGGCATCACGATCTATGCGAACGATCTGTCCGCCCTTGCCGAGACCGCGGACCGCGTGTCCGATGTGCTGCTGACCGTGGACGGCATTGCGGAGGTCGGCGGCGGCGCGGACAAGACGACCCCGACCCTGCACGTCACCGTCGACAAGGCAAAGGCGGCGGCGCACGGGCTGACCGTGGCGGAAACGTACATGAAACTGGCGGCTCTCTTAAAGAACAGCGCTTCCTCCACCTCCGTCGCGGCGAACACGACCTCGCTCGACGTGACGATCATTTCCGACAACGGCGTGCCGCACTCAAAGCGCGACCTCGAAAACCTGACCTTCTCGGTGACGCGGCTCGATCAGTCGACCGAAACGGTGAAGCTGAAGCAGATCGCGACGATCTCGGAGACGACGACCCTCGCTTCGATCCAGCGCCTCGATCAGCGCCGCTGCCTCTCCGTGACCGGCAAGCTCAAGGAGGGCTACAACGTCACGCTCGTCTCGCGCGAGGTGCAGAAGGCGGTGAACGCGCTGGAGCTGCCCGCGGGCTGCACGCTTGTCTACGACGGTCAGAACGAGACGATCAACGACGCGCTGAAGGATCTTCTCTGGATGCTGCTGCTCGGCGTGCTGATCATCTACCTGATCATGGTCGCGCAGTTCCAGTCCCTGCTGTCCCCGTTCATCGTGATCGGCACGGTGCCGCTGGCGTTCGCGGGCGGCTTTCTGGGGCTTCTCATCACCGGCAGCGAGGTCAGCATCGTCGCGATGATCGGCTTCATCATGCTCGTGGGCATCGCGGTCAACAACGGCATCGTGCTCGTCGACTGCGCGAACCGGTTCCGCGAGGAGGGCATGGACAAGCGCGACGCGATCGTGAAGGCGACGGTGATCCGTCTGCGTCCGGTTCTGATGACGGCGCTCACCACGATCCTCGGTCTGCTGCCGCTTGCGATCGGCTTCGGGACCGGCGCGGAGATCGTGCAGCCGGTGGCGATCGTGTGCATCGGCGGTCTCACCTACGCCACCCTGATGACCGCGTTCATCATCCCCGTGCTCTACGACCTGCTGCGCAGAAACGCGAGCGCGTCGAACAAGTGGTTCAACCGGATCGCTGCCGAGGAATTGAACGAAGCACAATCTTCCTTACAACCCGAATGATACCACAAAACCATGCGGAAGGATTCCCTTCTTTCATCCGATTTTGAAGCGCAAAAAACGTCCGGATTTCGGGCGTTTTTTCCGTATTATCGAAATCCTGTCACAATTGCCGGGCATTCGGGCGCAACGGCGAATTGTGAACAAATGTTGGGAATCCTGCGTGAATTTATGTGGTATAATGGAACCGTGAACAGGAGGTTCTTCGCTGCAAAGGAGATTGCAAAACGTATCGTATACGGTATCTTTTGTTCTTCTCTGTATCGGATACGGTATTTTATGTTCTTCTCTATATCGGATACGGTATTTTATGTTCTTCTCTATATCGGATACGGTATGTTCTTCGTTCGTTATTCGTTACGATCGTCTCCGTTATAAATACCGTATTTGGTACATAGGAAGGAATTGCCGCAAAAGGAGGAACGCATTCGCCGTAAAGACTTGACGGCTTGTTCAAAAGTGCGTAAAATGGGAATATGGAATTTTATAAGCGACCGCAATCGAATCACCTTGAATGGCTGTGGATGCTCTGCGCGAGCGTCGGCACTGCCCTGCTCGTTTTCGTGCCGAGCGCGGCATGGCTGCGCGCTTCGGACGGTGCGGCGCCGTTTGCGATCCTTCGCGCATATGCGCTCAAGCAGGTTCTGACCGTCTCGCTGCTGCTGATCGTCCCCGCGCTGTGGACGCGCTGCACGCAGGTGTTCGGGCTGTGGACGCTGCCCGCGCTTGCGCTGCTCGCCTTCGGCGTCGGCTATGCGCTCTCGCGCGACGTCGTGACCGCGCTGTACGGACTGCTGCTTGTCGGACTGCCGGGCGTCGCCCTGTACGTGTTCGAGCGGATCCGGCTCTCGAACTTCCGCGCGGTCATTTACGAATCCTTCTTCGTGCTGTTCGCGCTGTTCGGCTACGTGTGCCTGCGCGATCTGATCCGATCCGAGGACGCGTACCTGCCGTTTCGCAACGTGATCGAACTGATCGAGAAACAGCTCGAAACGCTGCGGCCGACCTTCACGCTCGAAAACGGCGAGACCGACGCGTACTTTGCGGCGATCCTCGATCTGCTTTCGACCTACCGGCTCAACGCCGAGGTGATCGGCGTGCCGATCCTGATCGTTCCGGCGATGGCGGCGGGGCTCTCGAACGTGCTGTTCACGCATGTATTGAACCGCCGCGGCGGCGCGGACATCCGCCCGCTCCCGGCCTTCTCGGTGTGGCGGTGCGAACGGTTGTTCGTGATCGTCACGACCGTGCTGGCGCTCGGCTCGTACCTGCTCGCTATGTTCAACGTGAACGGCATGGCGGCGCTGTCCGGCGTCGCATCCCTGATCTGGCGTTTTCCCTGCGCGCTCGCCGGGCTGTCGGCGGTCTACGGCTTCTGCGCGCAGCTGCATAAAAAATGGATCTTTGTGATCGTCTGCTGCGCAGCGGCTGCGGTGCCGAACCTTGTGCCGACGATGCTTGCAATCATCGGCATGCTCGCCTCCCTGCGCAAACCGACGACGGACAGGAAGGACGGAACTACACTATGAAGCAGTACAGCGGGATTCTCATTGCCTACGGCGCGCTGCTGGCGGTCGGCGCCGGCGCAATCGCGCTCTTTACGAAGCAGTACCGCATCGCGCTCGGCTTGCTCGGCGTCGGGCTGATCTGGATGGGCGTGATGGCGCTGCTCCTCAACAACATCGCGAAGCATCAGCAAGCGCGCATGGATCGGGTCTTTACGGACAACAAGACCGCGGTGGACTCGCTCGTGCAGAACGTCTCGATTCCCTGCGCGGTGCTCGACCTTTCCGGACGCATCAAGTGGCACAACAACGCGTTCTCCGCGCTGACCGATGCCTCCCGCGTGCAGGAGATCGCGCCGGACTTCGACGGCGAACAGCCGACCCGCGTGCTGCAGGTCGAGCTGAACGGCAGCAACTATCAGGTCATGCACATGCTCATACAGCGCGAATACGAGCACGAACTCGTGTTCGAGTACTGGATCGACCGCACCGAGGCCGTGCATTACCAACGCCTGTACACCGAGCAGCGACCGTACGTGGCGCTCATCATGGTCGACAACTACGAGGAACTTCTGAGCGACGCGCAGGTGCACAGCACGGCGGTGCTCGCCGAGGTCGAACGGCTGATCGCCGATCTGTCCAAGCGGCTCGGCGGTCTGTACCGGCGCTACGACAACGGGCGGTTCCTGCTCATTCTGGAAGCGAAGCAGCTGCAGCAGCTCGAGCAGGAACGCTTTACCCTGCTCGAACAGGCGCACCGCATCGACACCGGCTCCTCCTCCGCCGTCTCTCTCTCGATCGGCTTCGGCATCGCGCCGCGGCTCGCGCAGGCGGAACAGGATGCGCGCCGCGCGATCGAACTTGCGCTCGGCAGAGGCGGCGATCAGGTCGTCGTCAAGGACGGTACGGACTACCGCTTCTACGGCGGCAAGCGCCAGCACGACGCCCGCCAGTCGCGTGTCAAGGCGCGTCTGTTCTCGAAGGCGCTGTTCCAGCTGTTTGAAAACAGCGGCGACGTGTTCATCATGGGACACAAGAATTCCGACATGGACTGCCTCGGCGCGGCGCTCGGCGTCATGACCTGCGCAAACCACGTCGGCGCGCATGCCTACATCGTTCTCGACGCGGTCAACCCGACGATCGAGGATGCGGTGCAGACGCTCGAACGCTCCGGCGCCGGTTCGCTGATCATCACCCCCGCGCAGGCGGCGGACATGATGAAGGCGGATTCCGTGCTGTGCGTCGTCGACACGCAGCGCGCGTCCAACACGGTCGCGCCCGAGCTCCTAAAATGCACCGAGCACATCGTGCTGATCGACCATCACCGCCGCAACGCGGACTACATCGACAACGCGACCCTGCATTATCTCGAAACGCGCGCGTCGAGCGCGAGCGAGATGGTCACCGAGGTGCTGCAGTACTTTGCGGACAACGTGAAACCCTCCTCGTTCACCTGCAGCGCGCTGCTCGCCGGCAT
>DFEW01000008.1:0-2874 GCA_002369195.1 Christensenella sp. UBA3792 | reverse complement strand
GCCGGGTATCTGCGCCGCAACGGCGCGGATCTCAGCTCGGTCAAGCTGATGTTCCAGAACGACTTCGACAGCTATGTGCGCTGCGCCAACGTCGTCGAGCGTGCGAAGATCCGCAAGAGCGGAATCGCGATCTCCACGGTCGACAAAAACACGCCGAGCGCGATGCTCGTTGCGGCGCAGGCGGCGGACGAGCTGCTCGGCATCCGCAACATTCAAGCGGCGTTCGTGCTCGCCGAAACCGACGAGCAAGTGGCGATCTCCGGCAGAAGCTACGGACAAATCAATGTACAGATGATCCTCGAAAAGCTCGGCGGCGGCGGACACCTGACGATGGCGGGCGCGCAGCTCAAGGGCGCAACGATGGAGGAAGCGATCGAACGGCTCGAAGCGGCCATCGACGAATACGAGCGGGAAGCTCCCCAACAATAACGGAAAGGACGGATTCGGAATATGAAGGTATTGCTTTTACAGGATGTGAAGGGCACGGGCAAGAAGGGCGAGGTCGTGAACGTCAGCGACGGATACGCGCGCAATTTCCTGCTGCCCAGAAAGCTCGCCGACCCCGCGGATGCGCAGGCGATCAACGCCGCGAACATTCAGAAGAGCGCGGCACAGCACAGAAAGTTTACCGCCGGCGTCAAAGCGCGCGAACAGGCGAAGGCGCTGGACGGGCAGGTCGTGCACGTCAAGGCGCGCGTCGGCGAAAACGGCAAGATGTTCGGCACGGTGTCCGGCAAGGAGATCGCCGCCGCTTTGGAGGAGCAGAAGGGCGTGACGGTGGATCGCAAGAAGATCTCCGTCGATTCGATCCGCGCGCTCGGCGAATACACGGCAAAGCTGTCGCTGTTCGAGGGCGTCAGCGCGACCGTCAAGGTCATTGTAGAGGAATAAATGGAACAGCAAGCCATTCAGACCCTGCCGCACAATCAGGACGCGGAACGCTCGGTGCTCGGCTCCATGCTGCTGGAGGTCAACGCGCTGGATGCGATGCTCGAACAGCTGCAGCCGGAGGACTTTTATGACCCGGAGCACAAGCACATCTTTGAAGCGATGCGAAAGCTCCGTCAGGACGGTGATTCGGTCGACATCGTGACGCTTTCCGGCGCGCTGGAGCGCAGCGGCAAGCTCGAAAGCTCCGGCGGGCTCGTGTACCTGACCGAGCTGATGAAGTTCGTGCCGAGCGCCGCGAACGTGCAGCACTACGAGCGCATCGTCGAGGAACACAGCATTCAGCGTGCGCTGATCCGCGTGGGCAACGAAATGATCCGCGACGGCATGAACGATCAGCGCGACGTCGAACAGTCGCTGAACGAGGCGGAGCGCAAGATCTACGACATCTCCATGCGCAAAAACGAGGAAACCCTCGCCCCCGCCTCCGAGATCGTCCCGAACACCGTCAACCAGATCGGCGAGATCGCGAGCCGCAAGGGCAAGCTGACCGGCATCGCCACGGGCTTCTCGAAGCTCGACCGACTGACCAACGGTCTGCAGAAGAGCGACCTGATCATTCTTGCCGCGCGTCCCGCGATGGGCAAGTCGGCATTTGCGATGAACATCGCGCAGTACGCCGCCCTGCACGACAACCGCTCCGTCGCCGTATTCTCGCTCGAAATGAGCAAGGAACAGCTGATGATGCGCATCATGTGCACCGAAGCGTCGGTCGACTCGCAGAAGATCAAGGACGGCTCTCTGAACGACACGGAGATGCAGCGCCTGATCGAAGTCGCCGAACCGCTGCAGAACGCCAGACTGTTCATCGACGATTCCGCCGGCGCGACGGTCGCGAGCGTGCGCTCCAAGTGCCGCCGTCTGCAGGCGCAGCAGGGGCTTGACCTCATCATCATCGACTATATGCAGCTGATGCAGGGCACCGGTACCGGCACCCGTAAGAACGACAACCGCCAGCAGGAGATTTCCGACATGACCCGCGCCATGAAGCTGCTTGCGCGCGAGCTCAACGTGCCGATCATCCTGCTGAGTCAGCTGAACCGCGGTCCGGAAATGCGTCAGGATCACCGTCCGATGATCTCCGACCTGCGCGAATCCGGCTCGATCGAGCAGGACGCGGACATGGTCATCCTGCTGTACCGCGCCTCCGTCTACGACGAGAACGCGGGCAACGAAAGCGAAGCGATCGTCGCCAAGAACCGTCACGGCCCGATCGAAACCTGCCAGCTCGTCTTTCAGGGCGAGTACACGCGCTTCCGCACGCTGCAGGAAGAATGAGGGTAACAACCCTCCCGTCTCGGCTTCGCCGATCCACCCTCCCTTACACAGGGAGGGCTTTTTCTTGCGTGTAAAAGGAACGGCGCGGGATGACAGGAAGTCTTTTGCGGCGTTTGCAACCATGAAAAAACCCTCCCCGCTGAGGGAGGGTGGATTTGCCATCAGGCAAAGGGAAGGATCGCGCGTTACGCCTTCGTGCGGACCTCTTCTTCGAGCTTTGCGACGAATGCTTCTGCCGTCATGGTACCGAGGTCGCCTTCCTTTCTGGAACGCACCGCGACGGTGCCGTTCTCGGCTTCCTTGTCGCCGATGACGAGCATGTACGGGATCTTCATCATCTGCGCTTCGCGGATCTTGAAGCCGATCTTCTCGTTTCTGAGGTCGGTTTCGACGCGCATGTTGTGCTGTTCGAGAAGCTCCTGCACTTTGAGGGCGGCGTCGTTTGCGCGGTCGGTGATCGTCATGATCTTGACCTGAACCGGCGCGAGCCATGCCGGGAACGCGCCCATCGTTTCCTCGATCAGGTACGCCATGAAGCGGTCGAGCGAGCCGAGGATCGCGCGGTGCAGCACGACCGGCGTGCGCTCCTTGCCGTCCTTGTCGATGTAGGTGAGGTTGAACCGTGCCGGCAGGCAGAAGTCGAGCTGG
>DFEW01000017.1:8290-20628 GCA_002369195.1 Christensenella sp. UBA3792 | reverse complement strand
GTAACGGCAGCGTAGCGAAGTGGAATGTGACGAAGGATCTCGGAACGGATCGGCTTTCAGCGCTCTGAGATTGTTCGCATGCGGCTCAGAACGACAGCCTGCGGGGGCGACGGGCCTCATGTGTTTATCAGCGAATCGAAAGGAGCGAACGAAGGATGTTGTTGACCATACTCTCCATGATCGTAAATGTCGCGTATCTTGTTATCCTGAATATCGCGTTCTATACGGACCGCGCCGTGATGCCGACGGGGGGCATCCGGGAATGGCACCGCAGCCCCGTTGCAAGACTGCAGATTGCCGATCAGTCGTTCCTGTTTTATCTGCAGATCGTTCTTGCCGCAGTCAGCATCATTTCCGGCATTCTTCTGCTGCTCGGCGTTCGCAAAAGCATCATGAGGATCATTCAGACGGTCAGCACGATCGGCGCCACGGTCCTGTTTGTGATCATCATGATCGTGACTGCCGATTCGAATGCCCGTTATGTCTGAGCCGGTTTGACGAACCGGATGCCGCACACAAAGGTCGGCAGACCTTGCTTTTGGGTATAAAAAAGGTGCGAGCCGCGTTTGCGGTCCGCACCTTTTGTTCGTTCGGGAAGGGCGAATTCAGTCTCTGCGCTTGCGGAACAGGTATTCGTCGAGCTCCTTTTTGACCGAGTCGGGGATGTCGCGGCCGACCGGACAGACGGCGGACATCGCCATGCGGCGCGTGAATTCGGCGATAAACGCGATATCCTTTTGAAGCTGTTCCATCGACAGCACGTCGGGGCGGTCGAAGCGGCAATGGATCGGCGCGACGCTGCCGTTCGCGAGCCGCGCAAACGAAAGCGCGGGGACGCCCTTGTCGGCGAACGGCGTAGAGTCGCTCGAATACACGCCGGTCTTTGCGCTCACCGGGAAGCCGAGCTCCGCGCCCATATAGGTGATGTAGTGCGCGAGCGCTTCCTCGGCGGAGACGCGCGCGATAAACTTGCCCATGATCGTGCCGATCATATCGAGGTTGACGTTCAGGGCAATCTTTTCAAGCTCCGCTTCGTGGTCGCGGACATACGCCTTGGAGCCGAGCAGACCGCGCTCCTCGCTGCCGCAGAACACGAGCCGCAGTCCGTAGTTTAAGGGCTTGTTCTTCAGCGCTTCCAGCACGCCGAGGATGCCGACGCATCCGGTCATGTTGTCGTAGGAGCCGTGGGACAGCGCGGTCGTGTCGTAATGCGCGGACAGCGCGATCCATTCGTCGGTTTTGCCAGGCAGCTCGGCGACGACGTTGTGCGATTCGCCCTCGTACTCGCGCTGTTTGATCTGAATGCGCACGCGTTTCGTTTTATTTTTGACGAGCGCAACCGCCGCGGAAACGTGCAGCATGGCGCACAGCACCTTTTGCTGTTCGCCGACCACCGCGGCGCGAAGATCGCGCTCATCGATGTCGCGGTTGCCGTTGTGCAGATCGCCGTACTGGAACAAAATGCCCTTCGCGCCGGCCTTCATCAGATCCTGATATCCGAAAAAGCCGATGCCGCTCGTATCCATCAGCACGATCTTGTCCTTTGCGCCGGCGACGGAAACGCGATCCTGCGACGGCATGTAGTACAGCTCGCCTTCGACCTCGCCGCTGCCGCAGCAGAAAAAGCCCTTCGCGGGGATCTCTTTGCCGTCTGCAAAGACGTGCGTTTCCTCGATCTCGGCCATCGGCACGGGGAACGCTTCGATGCGCGCCGTCGCGCCGAACGCCTCACAGCGCGCTTTCAGGTACTCGGCGACCCGAAGTTCCTCCGGCGTGCCGCTGCGATGTACAAAGTCGGTGTCCGTAAAGATTTGTTTCAATGCTTTGCTGTTCATAGCGTCCTCCTTGCCTGTTCTGACAACAGAATATCATAAACGGTCCGCCTGTGCAATGCCGTATTGCGGCAAATACGGGTCTTTTCCGATTTGCGGCTTGTCCGGCGCGGCGGCATGTGGTACACTGAATGTATCAAACGGGAGGAACGAAAGCATGAGACGATGGATCGCGGCGATCCTTATACTGCTGCTGCTCGTGCCGGTGCTGACGGCATCTGCGGCGGGCGAGGACTACGTGCTGGAAATTGCGGGCGGACCGGTGTCGGAACACCTCGAGACGGTCGACGATGTGCAGTGCCTCAAGGTCGAGGTGCTGCTGCACGGCGCGACGGCGGCGAAAAAGCTGTCGGCGCTGTACTTTGCGCTGCGCTATGACAGCGAACGGCTGCTGCCGGTTCGGTTCACGACGGCGTCGGCGGCATCCGGCACGGTCAATCCGAACGGCGACGGCGCGGTCGTCTATGCGTTCGCCTCCGGCAGCGGCGTGACCGTGAGCGACGGCACGGTGCTGCTGACCGTGTGGTTCCGGTTCCTGCGCGATCTTCCGGTCGGGACCGCTGTTTCGTTCGCGCTCGGCGATGCGGAAGCCGAATCCTATGCAGCCGGCAAGGCGACGCCGCGAACCGTCGGCAGCAGCTTTGCACCGTTTACGGTCGACGGTCCTGTGCCGTTCATACCGCCGACGCCCGATCCGGACCGTCCGGTGACCGGCACGGTCGAATGGAACGCGGACGACGTGCAGTTTAAGGGAACGACCGCGTACGTGATCGACGACGGGTTTGCGCACACCCCCCGCTTCGTTGTGAAGGATGAGAACGGCGATGTGATCGATCCGTCGCAGTACGAGTACGAATACCGCGAAAACGCGTGCGCCGGAACCGGCTACGTGCTCGTGACGTTCAAGAACGGTCTGTCCGGCACCTGCCGGGGCAGCTTCAAGATCTACCTGCCTGCAACGGCGCAGACAACGGTCGAGAACACCGCCGAGGGCATCAAGCTCAGCTGGACGCCGGTCGAAGGCGCGGCGGGCTATGTCATCTATCGCCGTGCGTGGAGCAGCACCACCGACGGATGGACGGCGTTTGCGCGGTGGAACAACACGACCGAAACGACCTACCTCGACGGCGCGGATGCGTCGCATAAGGTGTATGCGGGCACGCGCTATCAGTACGGCGTCAAGGCGTACTTTGCGCGCCGCCTCGATCCGATCGCGAACGTCGAGATCGGCGGCAACGTCAACGAGCCGTCGGGCAACTACAACCTCGGCATCGTCGGACCGCTCAAAACGACGGTGCGCATCACCTCGCGCACGCTCAAAAGCGTAACCGGCGGATCAAAGCAGCTCACGGTCAAGTGGACGGGCAGCGCGGTCTTTACCGGCTATGACGTGCAGATCGCGACCGATGCGGACTTTACGAAGAACGTCAAGACCGTGCGCATCGCCGATCCGAAGACGTATGAGACCGCGATCGGCGGGCTGAAGGCAAAAACAACTTATTATGTGCGCGTCCGTTCGTACCACACGACCGACGTCATGACGTACTGCGGCGCCTGGTCGGACGCGAAAAGTGCGAAAACAAAGTAGCCGGACGGCTGTCCGATGTGCACGCGGATGCGAAACACGAAAAAGTGGTTATCTCGGACAACCTTTTTTATCGGAATGCTTGCAAAACCAAAAAGAGTATGATATGATATATCAGAAAATATGACGATACTGTGAACAAAACTGCAAGCAGGACTCGTCACATACTCGGATTCGTTCCGACGGTCGGCTTTTGAACGGGATTCCGTCGAGATCCGCCGGACGGTCCGCATTATTTCGCAGGAGGATAAGAACCAATGAAAAAGACGCTGGCAGTGCTCCTTTCTCTGATCATGGTACTCGCGCTGATCCCCGCAGCAGTCGCGGACGACGCGGAAGAAATGGCTTACAGGCTCGTGATCAAGGGCGGAGAAACGAAGGACAACATGGCAAAGGTCGGCGACGCGAACTGCCTCAAGGTTGACGTGGAGCTGAGCGGCGAACCCGAGGAACCGGGCCATGAAACGACGACCGGCACGCGCGCCGAGGAAGTGGTTTACACCGCAACGTTCGAGCTCAACTACGATGCTGCGCAGCTGACGTTTGTGGACTACGAGACCGGCAACGGCATGGATTCTGCGGCGGTCAACCCGAACAAGGCAGGTGCGGTCAGCTGTGCGTTCGTCAGCACCGAAGGCGTCGTTCCGGGCGAATCGCTCCTGCTTTTGACGCTCTATTTCGAAGTCGCGGAAGAGCTTGAGCCGGGCACCGAGATCGCGTTCACGCTGGCAGACGGCGCAAACGTCGAGAACACGGCGGAAAAGCCGGTCGTCCGCAAGGACCTCGCGGCGGACTTCACGCCGTTCACGGTCTCCGCAATCACCGCGCTCGAAGGCGAGATCAAGATCAACGAGGATGAAGTCGAGTGGAAGGGCGCGACGCCGTACCTCGTATACGACATCAACCAGAAGGAATACACCCCGGGCTTCAAGGTATTCGATAAGGAAACCGGTGCGGAGATCGACCCGATGTACTACGATTACGAGTACAAAGAGAACACGCTCCCCGGCACGGGCTACATCTTCGTGACCTTCAAGGGTGCATACACCGGCGAGTGCCAGACCTTCTTCAAGATCTATCTGCCGGCATCCGAGGACATCAAGGTCGAGAACGTCGACAACGGCATCAAGGTCACCTGGTCCCCGGTCGAAGGCGCAGCGGGCTACGTCATCTATCGCCGTGCGTGGAGCACCACGACCGACGGCTGGACCGCATTCGCACGCTGGAACAACACGACCGAAACCACCTACATCGACGGCGTTGACGATGCGCATAAGGTCTATGCGGGCACGCGTTATCAGTACGGCGTCAAGGCATACTTCGAGAGACGTCTCGACCCGGTCGCGGGCATCGAGATCGGCGGCAACGTGAACGAGGATTCCGGCAACTTCAACCTCGGTCTCGTCAGCGCGCTCAAGACCACCGTCCGTATCACCAGCCGCAAGCTGAACTCCGTCGTCGCGGGCAACAAGCAGCTGACGATCAAGTGGGCGGGCTCCAAGAACTTCACCGGCTATCAGGTCAAGTACGCAACGGATGCGGCGTTCACCAAGAACGTTGTCGCGATCAAGATCACCGATGCGTCGACCTATGAGACCGTCGTCAAGAACCTCAAGGCGGGCACCTACTACGTCACCGTCCGTTCGTACCATGAGTTCAACGGTATGACCTACTACGGCGCATGGTCGAACGTGCTCAGCGCAACCGTGAAGTAACAACGCATCATCCTGCCCGCCGCTTGCGGCGCGGCAGATAGGCAACCATTCGTGAAGGGGCTGTTAAAAAAGTCCGAATTGTCATTCCGATCGGGCGGATCGCGAACCGAAATCTGAGATATTCCGGACGGAACGTTCTCGGATCTCTCGACCGCGCGCAATGACAGGACTCTTTTAACAGCCCCTTCTTTCTATTTCAAATAAAGGGGGACGCATATGCCCAATATTCTCAACATGCTGATCGGGATCGCCATTTCGCTGCCGATCTCGGTTGCTCTGATTCTCTGGATGCTGCACTACAAGAAGGAACGCAGGTTCCCCAAGGGCGCCGTGTGGCTGATGCTGCTCGCCGGCGCGATCGCCTGCATACCGCCGATCCTCGTGGGACTCGGCGTCAACATCATCGGCGGCGGCGTTTCCAAGCTGCTGATGGGACCGGAAGGAATGACGGAAGGCGGCACGAAGGTTCCCGCGGGCACGCAGATCCTGTCCGCCGCGATCAACGCGTTCCTGATGGCGGCGCTGCTCGAGGAGGTTCTGAAGTTCGTCGGCGTGTCGGTCGTTTCGAAAAAACGGGATACGATTCAGAACCGGTTTGACGCGGTCCTTTGCGGCGCGATCGTCGGCATCGGATTCCAGATCCTCGAGGACGCGCTGTATGTCGATCCGGAAGCGGGCATGCTGACGACCGTCGTGCGCGCGCTCACGCCGTTCCATTTCACGTTCGGCGCGCTCATGGGCCTGTTCTTTGCCGAAGCGAAGGCGACCGGGAAGAAGGGATACTATGTGCTTGCGATCGTCATTCCGTTCCTTCTGCACGGCGTGTATGACTTCGCTTCGGACCTCGTCTCGCTCAATGATTTCACGTTCGTGCTGTTCATGATCGCGATGCTCGGCATGATCGCGCTTACGATCGTGATGATGGTCAGGATCCACAAGTGGAGCAAGTCCGAAAAGATGCTCGCTCCGCTCGATCTCTACAAAAAATAAGGGCGCATGGGACTCCCGAAGGTGCTTTCGGGGGTCCTCGCTTTGTACCGCGCAATAGCGCCGCGGCGGTTGACGCGCGCAATGTGCATGCAGTACAATGAACGGAAAGAACAGGAGGGCATATGATTGCGTTCGGTATCGTTGCATTGATTCTCTTCCTGCTGATGCTCGCGGTTTTGGAGCTCAACAAGAATACGATTCTCGGGTTTATTCTGCTGATCGCGGCGGCGATCGGCTTCGTCGTGCTGTTCATTAAGGTGCTGCACGGCGGCAAGTGGTATTGGAAGGCGCTCGGCTGGATCGGGTTCCTTGCGGCGTTTGTCGGGATCGTGTTCCTGACGTGGCCGCCGACCAAGGCGGTTCCGGCATATGAGGGCAAAACGCCGGTCTATACCGAGACGGTGCATCTGCATGACGGCGATGTGCGCGGCGTCGTGATCGGCGACGGCGCGGTCGAGCTCTACGCAGGCATTCCGTACGCACAGCCGCCGGTGGGCGAGCTGCGCTGGCGCGAGCCGCAGGACCCGGAGCCGTGGAGCGGCGTGCGCGACTGCGATCACTTCGCTCCGATGTGCATGCAGCCGACCGAGGTGCCGATCTATTCGAGTCTCAAGCAGATCATCGGCTACCATGACTATCACGTTTCGACCGCGGACAACTACCTTGCGCCGGTCTCCGAGGACGGGCTGTACGTGAACGTGTGGAAGCCGAAGGGCGATGTGAAGGACCTGCCGGTTCTGGTCTACATTCACGGCGGCACGCTGCAGACCGGACAGCCGTGGTACGGCGATTATGCGGGCACCGGCTATGCCAAGCGCGGCGTCGTCGTGGTCAATCTCGGCTACCGGCTCGGCATCTTCGGCTACCTCGCGACCGAGGACCTCAAGGCGGAGTCGGCGTACGGCACGACGGGCAACTACGGGCTTTTGGATCAGATCAAGGCGCTTGAATGGGTGCAGGAGAACGTCGCGGCGTTCGGCGGCGATCCGGACAATGTGACGATTGCGGGCGAGTCCGCAGGCGCGGCAAGCGTCAGCGCGATCTGCACTTCGCCGCTTGCGAAGGGACTGTTCCGCCGCGCGATCCTCGAAAGCTCGACGGTCGCATCGATTGAACCACCGCATTCGTTCCGTAGCTTCAGCGACGCGATCGCGTCCGGCAAGGAACTGCTGGCGCGCTACGGCGCATCGACCGGCGCAGAGCTTCGCAGGATCGACGCAAAGACGCTTGTGAACGAGGCGTACACCCAGCATTACATGACCGTCGACGGCTATGCGCTGACCGAAACGCCGTACGAATCATACCGCAGCGGCGTACACAACGAGGAAGCGATCCTGCACGGCTACAATTCCGAGGAGAGCGGTCCGTTCATCCTCTTCGGCCGCGCGAACCTCAAAACCTACGAAGGCAAGGTGCGCGCGTACTTCAAGTCGTACGCCGATGAGGTGCTCAAGATCTATGCCCCGACGACGGACGCGGAGGCGGATGCGTACTGGGCGCGCATCTACGGCGCGATCTTCTTCGATTATCCGCACTTCTGCCTTGCGCGGCTCGCTGACGAGAACGGCATTCCCGCCTACGAGTACTATTTCAGCAAGCAGA
Organism: Christensenella sp. UBA3792; assembly: GCA_002369195.1. GTDB lineage: Bacteria > Bacillota > Clostridia > Christensenellales > CAG-138 > UBA3792. Next base: position 12,904 of record DFEW01000017.1, on the reverse strand, counting down.
ACGGTCGCCTGAACGCGTGGCATTCCGGCGAGCTGATCTATCTGTACGGCAACATTCCGAACGGCTCGAAGCTGTTCGACGAGACCGACCGCGCGCTGTCCGACGCGATGATGCGGTACGTGCTGAACTTCCTCAAAACCGGCGATCCGAACGGCGAAGGACTGACCGCGTGGGAGAAGGGCGACGGCACGCGATACATGGAGTTCGGACAGACGACGGAAATGCGCGACGAGCAGACGCTCGCCCTGTTCGCCGTTCTCGACCGCATGGCGGGCTGGCCGCAGAATTGACGGCGAAAAAACGCGGCGGGAGCGAAAGTTGCGATTGACATCCCGCCGCGTTTGCGATACAATAAACATCGCGTTGAAGGTGTCAGGTACCGTCCGAACGCAGTGAAAGAGAGCCCCTGCCGCGGCTGAAAGCGGGGGAACAGGGCACGGACGGGAAGGTTCAGCACCGGAGCATCCGCATTCGCGGCGCGTCCTCGCGTTATCGGGGAAAAGAGAGAAGAGCGTTTGCTCTTAACTTGGGTGGTACCGCGGAAACTTTTCGTCCCATGCATGCGTTGCATGGGACTTTACTTTTTCTAAGGAGGCAACTATGGGAATGACAATGCAGGAACTGCGCGAGCAGTTCTATGAAAAACTGCAGCAGGCGAACGCCGCGGACGCGTTCGAGGAGCTGCGCGTCCGGTATCTCGGCAAGAAGGGCGAGATCACGGGACTTTTGAAGAACATGGGCGCGATCGAGCCGTCGATGCGCAAGGAGTACGGCGCGAAGGTCAACGCGCTCAAGGAAGAGGTCGAAAACAGCATCAAGCGCCGCATCGAGGAAGCGCATGCGCGCGAGCTGGAGATGCGGATCGCGGCGACCGAACGGTACGATCTGACCCTGCCGAGCACGCTCGAACAGGGCAGCTATCATCCGATCACGCTCGTACAGCGCGAGGTCGAACAGATCTTCGCATCGATGGGCTTCACGATCGAGGACTACGACGAGATCGTCGATGACTACCACTGCTTCGAAGCGCTGAACATTCCCAAGCACCATCCGGCGCGCGACATGCAGGACACGTACTATCTCGACAACGGGCAGCTTCTGAAGACGCATACGTCCGCCGCGCAGAACGCGATCATGCGCAAGTACGGCGCGCCGCTTCGCGCGATCTTCCCGGGCAGATGCTTCCGCAACGAAAGCACCGACGCATGCCACGAGAACACGTTCTTCCAGATGGAGGGCATCATGATCGACGAGAACATCTCGATCTCGAACCTGATCTATTTCATGAAGACGATGCTTTCGGAGGTCTTCCAGCGCGACATCAAGGTGCGCCTTCGTCCGGGCTTCTTCCCGTTCGTCGAACCGGGCTTCGAGCTCGACATCTCCTGCCTGATTTGCGGCGGCGAGGGCTGTCCTTCGTGCAAGAACAGCGGCTGGCTGGAACTGTGCCCCTGCGGCATGATCCATCCGAACGTGCTGAAAGCCGGCGGCATCGACACCGACAAGTACACGGGCTTCGCGTTCGGCCTCGGCCTTACGCGCCTTGCCATGATGAAGTACGGGATCAAGGACATCCGCGATCTGAACAGCGGCAACCTCAAGTCCCTCGACCAGTTTGTGAAGTAAGGAGGAAAAGCCATGAAAGTTTCCATGAATTGGATCAACGATTACGTTGACCTGTCCGGTCTCGACCGGGAGGAGCTGATCCACCGCTTCACGCTGTCCACCGCGGAGGTGGAGGAGGTCTACCGCCTCGGCACCGAAATCGACGGCGTCGTCGTCGCAGAGATTACGAAGATCGACGAGCATCCCAACTCGAAAAAGCTGCACCTACTGGAGCTCGACCTCGGCAACCGGACCGACAAATGCGTTTGCGGCGCGGCAAACGTGCGCGTGGGCATGCGCGTGACATTTGCGCCGTTCGGCGCGTCGGTCAAGGGCATGACGATCGGCGAAGCCACGATCGCGGGCGTCGTCTCGCGCGGCATGTGCTGCTCGGCGGCGGAGCTCGGCATTGCGGACTCCTCAAGCGGGCTTTTGGAACTGCCCGCAGACGCGCCGCTCGGCAAGCCGGTCAAGGAACTGTGGCATTTTGACGACGTCGTGTTCGAGGTGGACAACAAGTCGCTGACGAACCGCCCCGACCTGTGGGGACACTACGGCATCGCGCGCGAGTTTGCGGCGATCGCGAAGCGCCCCTTAAAGCCGATGGCGCTTGCCGACCTTTCGGCATACGATGCGCTCGATCCGGTGCCGCTCGGCGACATCGATCCGGAGCTGTGCTATCGCTATTCGGCGATCCGCGCCGATCACATCACAAAGACGGTCAGCCCGATCGACATGCAGATCCGCCTCTATTACTGCGGCATGCGCGCGATCTCGCTGCTCGCCGACCTCACCAACTACATCATGCTCGAACTGGGTCAGCCGACGCATGCGTTCGACTCGCGCAGGGTCGGCACGATCGGCGTACAGCGCTTCCCGCAGACGTTCGCGTTTAAGACGCTCGACGGCACGGAGCGCAGGATCGATCCCGAAACGCTGATGATCACGTCCGACGGTCAGCCGGTCGCGGTCGCGGGCGTCATGGGCGGCGAGAACAGCGAAATCGTGTCCGACACGGATTCGGTCACGCTCGAATGCGCGACGTTCTCGGCGGTTTCGGTGCGCAAGACCTCCGGCAGGATCGGACTGAGAACCGACGCGAGCATGCGCTACGAAAAGACGCTCGACCCCGAGCTTTGCAAGACCGCGGCGTCCAGATTCATTCAGCTGCTGTCCGAGATCGACAGCGGCGCCGTCGTCGCGACGCGCTACACCGATCGCTACAACTACCGCTATCCGGTGATCGACCTGCACTTCGACAAGGCGTTCGTCGACCGCTACACCGGCATCGATATTTCCGACGCGCAGATCAACGAGACGCTCGTGCGCCTCGGCTTCAACGTGCGGCAGGAAGGCGAGTCGTTCGACGTGACCGTTCCGTCGTGGCGCGCCACCAAGGACGTGACGATCCCCGCCGACGTCATCGAGGAGATCACGCGCATCTACGGCTACGACAACTTCAGCATCGAGACGACGATGAGCGCGCTGCGTCCCGTGCAGCCGCTGCGCACCAAGGCGGACGAAGCCGCGATCAAGGATGCGCTCGTCAAGCGCTTCGGTCTGCACGAGGTGCATACGTACCTGTGGTGCGACGCGAAAAAGCTCAACGATCTCAAGATCCCGCTGCCCGAGAACGTCAAGCTGCTGAACGGCATGAATCCGGACACGACGGTGCTGCGCACGGCGATGATGCACACGCTCCTGCCGGTTTTGAAGGAGAACCGCTTCTACGCGCCCGCGTTCGGCGTATTCGAGATCGGACGCACCGTGAAGGGGCTCAAGGCGGATCGCACCTGCAACGAGCGCAGAACGCTCGGCATCGCGCTGCTCTCGCACGAGAAGGAACGCACCGTGTTCCTCGGCGCGCGCGACATGATCGCGTCGATCCTTTCGAACCTGCGCAGGGCGCAGCCCGCGTTCGAGCGCGTCGCGCCGATCAACGCGTGGGAACATCCGGCGAACACCGCGCGCATCGTGCTGTGCGGAAAGACGGTCGGTACAATGTCGACCGTGCATCCGGAGATCGCGGCGCAAATCGATAAGAAGGCGGCGCTCGTGACGATCGAGATCGACCTCGACACGCTCGCCGAGATCGAAGGCAGCGACATTCGCTACCGCGAGCCGTCCCGCTTCCCGGGCATCGACATCGACCTGTCGTTCGTGCTCGACAAGGACGTGACGTTTGCGGACGTCGTGCGTCCGTTCTATGCGGACCGCGACGAGACGCTCGCGAACATCTCGCTCGTCGATCTCTACGAGGCGGAGGGCAAGAGCATGACGATCCGGCTCTCGTTCGTTTCGCCGGTCAAGACGCTTTCCAAGGCGGAGGTGCAGGCGTATATCGACCGCATCCTTTCCGTCCTCGCACAACAGAATATCCGACTTCGCGCATAAGGAGGCACCTATGGCATTCGACGTCAAACAAGTCAAGGAAGATCTGGTCAACTGGCTCAACCGGTGGTTTGCGGACAACGGCCCCGGCTGCAACGCGGTCATCGGCATTTCCGGCGGCAAGGACAGCTCTGTCACGGCGGCGCTGTGCGTCGCGGCGCTCGGCAAAGACCGCGTCATCGGCGTGCTGATGCCGAACGGCGATCAGTACGACATCGATGTATCCGAAGCGCTCGTGAAGCACCTCGGCATCCGCTCGTACGTGGTCAACATCAAGGATGCGTACAACGGCGTCGTCAACGCGGCGAAGGCGGCTGGCGTCGAGCTCTCCGAGCAGTCGTACATCAACCTTGCGCCGCGGCTTCGCATGAGCACGCTCTATGCGGTCTCGCAGTCCTACAACGGCCGCGTGATCAACACCTGCAACCTCAGCGAGGACTGGGTCGGGTACTCGACGCGCTACGGCGATTCGGTCGGCGACGTCTGCCCGCTCGGCAAGCTGACGGTCGCGGAGGTCAAGGAGCTCGGCACATACCTCGGTCTGCCCGACATGTTCGTGCACAAGGTTCCGAGCGACGGACTGTGCGGCAAGACGGACGAGGACAACCTCGGCTTCAC
>DFEW01000017.1:0-8210 GCA_002369195.1 Christensenella sp. UBA3792 | reverse complement strand
CGCTATATCCGCACCGGCGAGATCGACGATCCCGAAACGAAGGCGCTGATCGACCGCAAGCATAAGGCGAACCTCTTTAAGCTTGAGCTGATGCAGACCTTCCCGTATACGCCCGAGGCATGAGCGAGCGCGACGACAATCCGGTCCGCTCGATCCAAAAGGCGGCACAGATTCTCGACCTGATCGCCGAGGCAAAGCGCCCGCTGTCGCTGACCGAGATCGCGGAAGCGACCGGCCGCGCCAAAAGCACGGTCTACGGGCTTTTGAGCTCGATGCGCAGCGTCGGCTTTGTGGAGCAGAACGCCGAAACCGGCCGGTACGAGCTCGGCGTGCGGCTGTTCGAATACGGCAGCGCCGTGCAGAGCACCAAAAACATTCTGGAGCTTTCGCGCGAGCCGATGCGCGCGCTCGTGACGCAGACGAACGAGTCCGCCGCGCTGTCGATGCTCGACCGCGGCGAGGTGCTGATCCTCGGTCACGCGGAGCCGGACAGCAGCTTTCACATCGTGTCCGAGACCGGACGGCATCTGCCGTCGTTCTGCACCGCGCAGGGCAAGGTGCTGCTTGCGGATCTGCCGACGGCGAGCGCCCGGCGCATCTTCGAGACGCATGCACAGGCGTACACGCCGCACACCGCGACGTCGTTTGATACGCTGGAGGCGGAGCTGAAAAGCGTGCGCGAACGCGGTTACGCGATCGAAAACGGCGAGTTCCGCGTCGGTATCCGCGGCGTTGCCGCGCCGGTTTACACGCACAGCGGCACGGTGCAGTACGCGCTGGGTCTGATCGGCATGTTCCGGCGCATCGATTCGGACGAATTCCGCGCCGCGACCGCGCTGGTGGTCAAAACGGCGAAGGCGCTGTCCGAGGCGCTCGGTTGGCGAATGAAGTAAAATGGAGGGCTTTCCGTTTGGGAAGCCCTTTTTTGTCCGATAAACGGGATTGCAACGCGGCGGGATCGGTGGTAGAATGGGGACAGCAAGCAAAGGCAGGGGTATGCGCATGAAGCACGAAAACCAAAAATGCAAGATTCTGTACATCCGCGACTGGCTCAATGAGACCGACGAGCTGCATCCGCTGACGGTGGCAGACATCATCCGGCGCCTTGCGCAGGAGGGCATCCGTGCCGAGCGCAAGAGCGTCGCGGACGATCTCGTCACGCTGTCCGAATACGGCGTCGACATCGAATCGGTCGCGGTCGGCAAGATGAAGGGGTATTACCTCGCGTCGCGCCCGTTCGAACCGGCGGAGCTCAAGATGCTCGTGGACAGCGTGCAGGCGGCGCGGTTCCTGTCCGCAAGAAAGACGAACCGCCTGATCAAGAAGTTAGCCGCCCTGTCGAGCCGCGGGGAATCGGCGCTGCTGCGGCGGCAGCTGTACGTGAACGAGCGGACCAAGTCGGACAACGAATCGATCTTCTACAACATCGACGCGATCCACAGCGCGATTGCGGAGGATCGGGAGATTTCGTTCCTGTACTGGCAGTACGATCTCAAAAAGAAGCGGGTCCCGCGCAAAAACGGCGCACGCTACTGCATCAGCCCGTTCGCGCTGATCTGGGACGATGAGTTCTATTATCTGATCGGCTACGACGCCGCGGATGCGCGCATCAAGCATTACCGCGTCGACAAGATGAACGCGATCCGCGTTGCCGACAGCGCGCGGCAAGGGGCGGAGGCGTATGCGGCGCTCGATATGACGCAGTACACGAGCCGGACGTTCTCGATGTTTGCGGGCGAGGAAGAGGACGTCGTGCTCGACTGCGACCGCGAGATGATCGGCGTGATCGTCGACCGCTTCGGCGCGGACGTCTCGCTGCATGAAACGGAGCGCGGCTTTTCGGCATTCGTGCGCGTTGCGGTGAGCGAGCAGTTCTACGGCTGGGTCAGCGCGCTCGGCGGCGCGGTGCGCATCGCATCGCCCGAACCGGTGCGGCAGGCGTTTCTCGAACATCTGGATCGGGTGAAACGCGCACAGCAAAAAACCGACCGGTAAGGGTCGGTTTCATGCGGGTAAAGATGTTACGCTTCCGTCACGGGAGCAGATTCGATTTCGGCAAGCTTCTTGGAAAGCTCGGCGTACGCTTCCTTGTCGGATACGCGCAGCAGCTCGATCGCGGCGAGCGCACGGACTGCCTTCTTGCCGTTGTCGTCAAGCCGCGCATAGCGGTCCAGAAGCTCGCGCTTCTCTCCGTCTAAGAACACGGGGTTGTCGCCGGGCACGGGCTTGATGTTCAGGACCTTGCACATCAGCATGACCGTCTCAAACGATGTGCCGCCGACGCCTTTCTGCAGCGCGGTGATGATCGTCGACTGCGGTACGCCGATGTACATGGAGAATTGCCGTACACTGCGGAACTGCTTTTTGATCTCGGTTTTGATCAGACTGGTTAACTCGTTCATTTCACACACCTCCTGATGTATTATATTAACATGCTGCGGCGCGTTCGTCAACAGAAATCGCGTAAAAAATATATAAAAGATACAAAAATTTTTTGTTGAAAAACCGTTGAGGTAAACGTTTTCCCTAAATGTAAGCTTGACGTTGCGAGCGCTATCCTGTATACTGTGACGCAACACAGGGATTGTAACGTTTTTATAGGCGCAACGGACGGTTGAGACCGATCAACCGAAGGTTGCTTGTCCCGAACCAGATTCCGTGATAGGATGCTTCCATGAAAAAGATTTTTCCGTTTTTAAAACCGTATCGAAAGGACCTGATCCTGATGGCCGTCCTGTGCGTCATATCGACGCTCGAGGGCGTGTTTCTGCCGTACCTGATGAGCCGCATCGTCGATGAGGGCATTCCGACAGGCAACATGCCGGTGATCCTGAAATACGGCGGGATGATGCTCGCGCTTGCGGTCTGCTCGATGCTGTGCGCGCTTTTGAACAGCGCGCTGAACGCCAGGGTCAGCGCCGGCTTCTCGCACGATCTCACGCGCAGCATCTTCAAAAAGGCGACGGGGCTGAGCTTTGAAACCTTCTCGAAGATCGGCACGGCGGGCCTTCTGACGCGCTCTACGCACGACGTTTCGACGATCTCGGAGGCGTCGTCGATGTTTGTGAACGTCGTGATCGTCGTCCCGATCCTGATGATCGGCGGCGCGGTCTTTGCAATGATGTCCGATCCCGTGCTCGGCGTCGTGCTGCTCGCGGCGATTCCGCTGACGTTTCTGATCCTCTTTCCGATCGTCAAAAACCTCGACAAGCTCTGGAAGCTGTCGGACGAATACATCGACGAGCAAAACCGCCTGATGCGCGAACGCCTGTCCGGCATCCGCGTCATCCGCGCGTTCGACAAGGAAGCGCATGAGCACAAGCGGATCGCGTTTGCAACCGAGGAAATGGCGAAGTACATCATTCGGGCCAACGTGCACGCGGGCTATGTGAACCCGCTTTGCATGCTGGTGCTGAACCTTGCGACGGTCGGCATGCTGCTGATCGGCGCGCAGCGCATACAGGATCCGGAGCTGCTGGCGAAGGGACTGACCGCCGGCGGCATCATCGCAACCGTGCAGTACATCGCGCTGATTCTGAACGGCGTGATGATGCTTTCGTGGACGTTTGTCTTTCTGCCGCACCTCAAGGTCTGCGTCAACCGCGTGACCGAGGTGCTCGACCTTCGGGACGATCCGGTCGAGCCGGGCGACGGCACGCTGTACGGCGGCGACGTCTCGATCAAGGGTGTGAGCTTCTCCTATCCGGACAGCGAAATCAACGCGCTGTCGGACATCGACATCGAGATCAAGGCGGGCGAGACGGCGGCGCTGATCGGCGGCACCGGCAGCGGCAAGTCGACGCTTCTAAAGCTCCTGCTTGCCTTCTATCCGCCGAACACCGGCAGCATATCGATCGGCGGAAGGCCGTATGAACAGATCGGCCGCGCCGCGGTGCGCGACAACGTCTCCGCCGCCCTGCAGAAGGGGATGGTGTTCGAGGGTTCTCTGCTCGACAACGTGCGCATGGGCTATCCCAAGGCGAGCGAGGACGACGTGAAGACCGTGCTCGACATCGCGCAGATGACCGAGTTCGTCGACTCGCACGAGGAAGGGCTGAACTACCACCTGTCGCAGTCGGGCGCGAACATTTCCGGCGGGCAGAAGCAGCGCATCAGCATCGCGCGCACGATCCTGAAGCCAGCATCCGTCTACGTGTTCGACGACAGCTTTTCCGCGCTCGACTATCTGACCGAGAGCAAGCTCAGAAAGGCGCTGAACCGCCGCCTGACCGGCAAAACGCAGATCATCATCACGCAGCGCGCGGCGACGGCAATGCGGTGCGACCGCATCTTCGTGATCGAACAGGGACGCATCGTGGGCTCCGGCACGCATGAAGAGCTGCTGAAGTCCTGCACCGTCTATCGCGAGATCGTGCACTCGCAGTTGGGAGGCGAAGCATGAACAAAAAGTCTTCCAAAGCGACGATCCTGCGCATCTTAAAGGATACCAAGCCGATCGCGGGCTGGCTTGCGGTCAGCGCGCTCATCAGTCTGATCTCCGTCGCGCTCGCGCTCGCGACGCCGGAGATCCTAAAGTCGCTCAGCGACCGCCTCTATGCGTACTGGGACACGGCGCGCACCGGCGCAAAAGCCGTGTTCGACAATGCCGCGTTCCGCAAAGAAAGCGTTTGGCTCGCCGCCGCGTATGCGGGCAGTTCGCTGGCGAGCGTGTTCGAGATGCTGATCATGAACAACGTCGTCTCGAAGCACTTCACCTGCGCGATCCGCATCCGTATGAGCGACAAGGTGCGGCGCCTGCCGGTGCGCTACATCGATCATACGCCGAACGGCGAGATCATCTCGCACATGACGGACGACGTTTCGATGCTCGGCACGACCGTGCACAACTTCATCGACACGATGATTTCCGGCTTCATCAAGCTGCTCGGCATCATCGTGCTGATCTTCCTTCTGAACCCGATCCTTGCCGCGGCGGTCGTCGTATTCGTGCCGCTGTCGCTGTTCCTGTCGGCGAAGATCGCGGGCAAGAGCGAAAAGTACTACGTCGAGGTGCGCAAGCGCAACGGACAGCTGTACGCCCTGACCGAGGAGACCTTTACGGGACTCGATACCGTCAAGGCGTACAACCTCGAGAGTCGGCAATGCGAACGGCAGGCGGAGCTGTGCGGGCAGATGCGCGACGCGGCGCGCAAGGGCAACTTCCTTGCGGCGATCGTGCAGCCGATCGTGGCGCTTTCGAACAACATCGCGTATATCGCGATCTGCATCCTCGGCGGTCTGTTCGTCGCGAACAATCTGTTCGGCGTCAGCGTCGGCACGATCGTCGCGTTCATCCTCTATGCGAGGATGTTCGCAGGACCTTTGGAGAGCATTGCGCAGGGATTCTCGATGCTGCAGCACACGATCGCATCCGCCGAGCGCGTCTACCGGATGCTCGACGAGGAGGAAATGACCGAAGCGACGGAGGAGAGCGCACCAAAGGGCGAAGGCAACGTCGATTTTGAGAACGTCGATTTCTCCTACGATCCCAAACAGCCGCTGATCGAAGGGCTGAACGTGCATGTGCGCGCCGGCGAAAAGGTCGCCATCGTCGGACCGACCGGCGGCGGCAAGACGACCATCGTCAATCTGCTGATGCGCTTCTATGACGTGGACGGCGGGCATATCTATGTCGACGGCAAGGACGTGTACCGCATGCCGCGCGCCGCGCTTCGCAGCGTGTTCTCGATGGTCCTGCAGGATACGTGGCTGTTCTCCGGCACGATTTACGACAACATCGCCTACGGGCGCCCCGACGCGACCGAGGAGGAAGTGATCGAGGCGGCGAAGCGCGCGCACGTCGACCGGTTCATCCGCTCGCTGCCAGACGGGTATCAGACCGTCATCAACGAGGAGACGACCAACATCTCCGGCGGACAGAAGCAGCTGTTGACGATCGCCCGCGCCTATCTTGCGAACCGCCCGATCCTGATCCTCGACGAAGCGACGTCGAACGTCGACACGCGCACGGAGATCCTGATCCAGCGCACGATGGACGATCTGATGAAGGGCAGAACGAGCTTCGTGATCGCGCACCGGCTCAGCACGATCGTCGACGCCGACACGATCCTGGTGGTCAACCACGGTCACATCGTCGAGCAGGGCACGCATAAGGAGCTGCTCGAACAGAACGGGTTCTATGCGGAGATCTACCGTTCGCAGTACGAACTGCTCAACTGAACGCATACAAAAACGCTCCGGAAACCCGGAGCGCTTTTTTTCGGAATCGTCAGTCGATCTTTTCGAACATGTCCTTATCGACGCCGCAGATCGGGCAGCACCAATCATCGGGCAGGTCTTCAAACGGGGTGCCGGGCGCGATGCCGCTGTCGGGATCGCCCACTTCGGGATCGTAGATATAGCCGCAGGGGCCGCACTGATACTTTGCCATAGTCGTTCCTCCTTGAAGAATTTGTACAACTCATTATAGCAAAGAACGCGCACGGTTTTCAAGCCCGAATCGGGAGAAAAAACGGTTGTTGTGCGGACACAACTATGATATAATATGCTCCAAAGGAATATCCATCATCAAGGAGGACGGAACGATGCAGAAACGAGCGATCGCGATCTTTTTGATTCTGCTGATGCTGGTCGGCGCATTCGCCTGCAAGGGCGGGCAAACGCCGGCACAAACGGCCGCGCCCACGCAGGAGGCGGCGGCAACGCCGACGCAGGAACCGGCACAGTCCGGCACGACGCCTTTGCCGGTGCTGGACGGCGAATACTTCCTGCCCAAGGAGGACGGCACCAAGCAGCTGACCATCTACTGGAAGGCACCTTCGATCAACTTCGATACGAGCGATATGTGGATCTGGTATCCGGACAAGGACGGCCGCGGCTATCAGATGTACCCGTGCGCGTACGGCGCGAAGGTCATGATCAATGTCCCGAACGACGTCGATGAAGTCGGCTTCATCGTGCGCGTGAACTGCTCCGACCCGTGCGGAACGTCGTGGGGCGAAGCGACGAAGGACTATGAAAGCGACCGCTTCGTCAAGATGGAGGGCGGCGATACGCAGGTGTACCTCGTATCGGGCGAAGGCAACATCTATTTCAGCAACGACGGCGGCGCAACGCTTTGGGAGAAGAAAACCATGAACTATGTCGGAATCGTCTCGAAGAACGAGATCAAGTATGGCCTGAATCCGGCGACGAAGATCGAAAGTCTCGATCAGGTCGCGGTGTATGAGGGCGACCGCAGACTGGAGATCGAGAGTCTGTCGAGTCTCAACAACAGCGTCTCGATGGGCACGATCAAGCTCAAGGAGGACCTGGACATCACGAAGCTGTACGACGTCGAGATTCAGGGCTACGAGCGCATGACGGCGATCCCCACCGGCATCTTCGATTCCGAGGACTTCATTCAGAACTACACCTATGACGGAAACGACCTCGGCGCGATCGTAAAAGGCGATCAGACGACGTTCAAGCTCTGGGCACCGACGGCGAGCCGCGTGGTGCTGAACCTGTTCGAGGAAGGCAACGGCGGCAAGGCGTTCCTGTCGGTCGATATGGACCGCGCGGACAAGGGCGTCTGGACGAGCACGCAGGCGGTCGGCAGCGGCACGTACTATACCTACACGGTCACGACGGCGGTCGGCACGCAGGAAGCGGTCGATCCGTACGCAAAAGCGCTCGGCGTGAACGGCGACCGCGGCATGGTCATCGATCTCGATTCGACCGATCCGAACGGCTTCGCGCAGGACGCATACTTCGACGGCATCGAAACGTACCGCGACGCGATCATTTGGGAAGTGCATGTGCGCGACTTCTCGAACAAGATCGCCGCGTCGAAGTATCCGGGCAAATATCTCGCGTTTACGGAGGAAGGGCTCAAGAACGCGTCCGGCGAGAGCGTCGGTCTCGATTATCTGGTCAACCTCGGCATCACGCACGTGCATCTGCAGCCGGTTTACGACTACGCGACGGTCGATGAGACCAAGTGCAACACGTTCAACTGGGGCTACGATCCGAAGAATTACAACGCGCCCGAGGGCAGCTATTCCACCGACCCGTACCACGGCGAGGTGCGTATCGGCGAGTTCAAGCAGATGGTGCAGTCGCTGCACGCGCACGGCATCGGCGTGGTCATGGACGTCGTCTATAACCACACCTACGACGGCAACGCGAACCTCAACCGCATCGTACCGTACTATTACTACCGCTACACGGCGTCCGGGGAGAACTCGAACGGCAGCGGCTGCGGCAAC
>DFEW01000007.1 GCA_002369195.1 Christensenella sp. UBA3792 | reverse complement strand
CCTTGCACAGGGGAGCCATGAGGAGTGCAGTCCAGGAGCCCTCCCTTATCTCGCGTGCTGCTTGATCGTGCCGGCGCGGTAGGCGACCAGCAGGCGCTGGAGGTCCTCGACGCGCTCCATCAGCGACTTGCCCACGTCGGTGTCCGCGACGCGCTTGCGGCGGGCGGGCGTGTAGACGATCTGCTGGGTCGAATGGATGTCGACCTCGGAGCGGATCGCCTCGGCGACGGTGACGAACGGGTCGTGGCACGAGAGCGCCATGCGCTCGGAGTTGTAAATCAGCGTGTAGCCCGCGATGCCGGTCGTGGACTGGTATGCCTTGGACATGCCGCCGTCGATCACGAAGATGCGTCCGTTCGCCTTGATCGGCGATTCGCCCTTCTTGATCTTGACCGGCACGTGTCCGTTGATGATGTGCGAATCGCGGTCGTCGGACAACCCGAACTCGCGCAGGATCTTGACCGCGAATTCCTCATGCTCGGCGAGCTTGAAGTACGGGTTCTTGCGCTCCTCGTGCGTCGCTTTGTCGGCGATGAAGTAGCGTTCGAACGTCGTCATCTGATCCTTGCCGAACAGCGGCGAGTTCGCGCCGCACCACATGTACCAGAAGAAATCGAGCCCCTTCTGCCGTTCGGGACTGCCCCAGCGGGCGAAGAAGCCCTTGCGCAGCATCTCGTCCGCCATGTCGAACAGTGCCTTGCCGGAATACGGCGTGCCGTCGATCGACGCGCTCGCAAAGCTGCCGTCCTCGTTCGCGGGCACGCAGCCGTGGAACAGCAGATTGCCGTTGCAGACGAGGTACATGCCGCCGCGCGAGAACAGGAACCGGATATGCTCCTGCAGCCGCTGCGAATGGTGGAACGCGGTGCGCAGCTTGTCCATCAGGTCCGCCTCCGCCTCGGAGAGCGTGTACGGATCGGACGGCAGGACGGTCGGAAAATGCGCGTCGGCAAGCGGGTACGTCTCGCCGTTTGCGAGCGTGATCGTGCCGTGCTCGTAATCGATGCGGTGCAGCATCGCGCGGTGATCCATGCGGTATTCCGGATTGCGCGCGATGACCTGCCCCTCCAGCTTGAACAGGATGACCGCCATCGCCTTGTGCATCTTGGCGATCAGCTCCGGATTGTCGTGCGTCGCGTCGCCGATGTCGCGCGGCAAAAAGCGCGTGCAGGGATCGTCGGCGTACGTCTGCATGGCAAACGAGAGCAGCGGCGAAAGCGCGATGCCGTAGCCGTCCTCGAGCGTGTCGACGTTGCCGTACTTCAGGGAATTGATGATCGTCGTCGCGATCATCGTGCGGCTGCCCGCCGCGGCACCCATCCACAGCACATCGTGGTTGCCCCACTGCACGTCGACGTTGTGATAGTTCAAAAGCCGGTTCAGGATGATGTGCGCGCCGGGTCCGCGGTCGAAGATGTCGCCGACGATGTGCAGGCGGTCGATGACGAGCCGCTGGATGAGGTTCGAAAGCGCGACGATCAGGGTATCCGCCTGCTCGGTCTCGATGATCGTGCGGATCAGCTCGTTGTTGTAGCGCATCTTATCCTCGGTCTCGATCGCGTGCAGCAGCTCGTCGATGATGTATTCGAAGCCCTGCGGCAGCGCCTTGCGCACCTTGGAGCGCGTGTACTTGGATGCGGAAAGCCGCGCGACCTCGACGAGCCGGCGCAGGGTGATCTTGTACCACTCCGGCGTGCAGACGCCCGCCTTGCGCAGTTGATCGAGCTTTTCCTCCGGATAATAGATCAGCGTAGCGAGCGTGTTACGCTCCGCCTCGGTAACGCTGTTTTCAAACAGCGTGTCCACCTTGACGCGCACGACGCCGGACGCGTTTTTCAGCATGTGCAAAAACGCCTCGTATTCGCCGTGGATGTCGCTGATGAAGTGTTCCGTCCCCTTGGGCAGGCACAGGATCGCCTTCAGATTGATGATCTCCGTGGAGACCTCCGCGATCGTCGGGTATTCGCGCGCAAGCAGTTTCAGGTACTTCATGTCCGCAGGTTGCTGTTCCATTTTGTTCCGCCTTTCATTTGTATTTTGGGGATTCTGTGCGTTCGCCCGCCGACCGGGCGTTTCCGATTGTCTTTCCGTCGTGCATGTGCTATACTGTTGCAGGCGCACCGCCCGCGCTGTTGATCGTTCGATCGCCGCGACGGTTCGCGGTGCTTTTTTTGAAGCGTCCCTTTGCGGACGCAAAACAAACAAAGAAGGAATCGAACATGAAAAAAGCGAACCCGATCCGGATCCTGCTGCTCTCGGCAGCGCTTCTCCTGTCCGCCTGTACGCCCGCCGCGCCTGCCGCCGATGTGCCGCCGCGCGTCGAAGCGGGGATGCGCAGCATCAACAAGTACGGAAACATCGTCCTGACCGTTTCCCCCGAGACGCTCGCGTCGCTCGGCTTTGAACCCGCCGACGTGATCCGCGTCGAGATCGGCAGCGCATCGGTCACCATGCCGATCGGCACCGCCTACTCGGATGTGGACAGCGGCAGTCCCGTCTGCTGCTGCAAGACGAGCTCCAAGGGCGAAGAAGAGGTCGTTCTCGCGATCAACGCGGGCAACTTCGCGTCCTCAATGGGCGTTGCGGCGATCGAGCGCATCGACGAGGATCCCGGCTACCGCTGCATTTTCGCGGACGGATACGACGCGTCGACGCCGGTCTTTCTCACCATGGAGACCAAGCAGGGCTATGCGGACGGCTACCGGCTGCATCAGCTCGTGTCCGCGCGCACGAACAAGCGCGAGGATTACGCGCATCTGTCCGACGCCGATTACGCGAACTTCCGCGCCGTCGAAGCGACCGGCATCGGTCGCGGAACGCTGTACCGCTCCTCCTCGCCCGTCAATCCCGCGCTGAATCGAAGCACGTATGCGGACGCGCAGCTGCTTGACGCGCTGGTCCGTACGGTCATGAACATGGCGGACAGCGAGGAGACGATGAAGGCGTATCCCGACTATGCGCTGACCGCCTATTCGCAGTGCGACATCGTCGCGCTGAACATGGGCATGGACCTCTTCTCCGACGTCTTCCGGGAGAAGCTTGCCGAGGGGTTCCGCTTCCTGGCAACGCACGAGGGTCCGTACCTCATCCACTGCAACGAAGGGAAGGACCGCACCGGCTTTGCCGTCGCCGTGCTCTGCTGTCTGAACGGCGCGTCCCTCGATGAAATCGTACGCGACTACATGCTGACCTATCGCAACTTCTACGGCGTCGAGCCGGATGCCGAAGCATACGCGGTGATCGCCGACAGCAACATCAAGGCGTCGCTCTCAAAGGCGTTCGGGATCGCGCCGGACGCGCTCAAGGACGCGGACCTTGCCGCGTGCGCAGAGCGCTATCTGCTTTCGATCGGCATGCGCGAAGAAGAAATTGCGGCGCTGAAAGCCAATCTCGAAAAAGATTTCGGCGGTCTGCTGTAAAACCGCTCCTAAAAGGAAGGGCTCCGTTTTTTGCGGAGCCCCCTTTTGTTTACTTGGTTTTTGCGCTCAGCACGTTCGACCACTCGCCGTAATAGGTCATGTCGCCCATGACGGTGTACGAGCGCACGCGCACGTAGTACGTGGTGCTCGATTTGAGGTTCGAGATCGTTCTCGTGTAGGTCGTCGGCTTGTTGACCGTCGCGGTCTTGACCGAGGACGTGAACGCCGCGTCGCGCGCGTACTGAACCTCGTAGCCGGTGCAGTACTTGGATCCTTCCCACTTGGCGACGAGCTTGCCGGTGTAGGGCTTGAGCTCGGTCAGCACGCGGGTGGTCATGCGCACGGTCGTCTTGAGCGGACCGACTTCGCCGAGGTTGTTCGTGTCGAACGCGTTCGTGAAGTATGCCTTGATGCCGTACTGGTAGCGCGTGCCAGCATAGACGGTCTTGTCGATCCACTCGGTGGCGGTCGTGTTGTTCCAGCGCTGGAACACGGTCCAGTCGCTGCTCGACGCGTTCCATGCGCGGCGGTAGATCACGTAGCCGATCGCCTTGTCGACCTTGTTCCACTTGACCTTGATGCCGTCCTTGACGTTCTCGACGGTCGTCTGCGTCGGACCGGGCAGATAGATCTTGAACCAGCCGGTCGCCGTGTTCATCGTGTTGATGAACGATACCGTGACGGTCGCCGTGCCCGGATCGGTGTTGTTCGTGTACGCGACGGTGTAGCGGCTCGGGTTGATGACCTTGCCGTCCGCATCCTTCACGGTGACGGTCGGGGTCTTTGCCTTGCCGTCATAGACCACAAACGGCGTCGTACCGCGGAAATCGACGGTGGGCTTCGAGAACTCGACCGTTGCGGTGCCGCTGTACGGCAACAGCAGCTTGACGTTCATCTGACCATGACCGGTGTCGTACAGGTATTCGAACGACTCGATGTAGCCGGGCAGGGTCACGTAGCCGGTGACCTTGTTGAGCGGATAGACCGAAAGCTGGACCCGTTCGAACGAGCTGAACATCGTGTTCATGTCGAACTTATAGTCGCCGCCGCTGTACACGATGCCGGTCGGCGCCATCACTTCCTGATCGCTGCATTCAAGCTTGTCCAGCTCGGCCAGCATCGTCAAATCGAGCATCTTCAGGCAGTTGTCCTGGCACCAGAGCTCCTTGAGCTTGGTGTTGGCGGTGAGGTTCAGCGCTTCGATCCTGTTGAAGCTGACGTCCAGCTCCTCCAGCGCGGCGTTGTTCACGAGCGAGATCGCCGTCAGCGCGTTGCCGCCACAGGAAAGCCGGCGCAGCTGCGTGTTCTTCGACACGTCGAGCGTTTTGAGGTTGTTCTCGAACGCGGTGAACTCGACGAGCGCGGTGTTCTTCGAGATATCGATCGAACCGATCATGTTGCCGTCGATGTGCAGGTACGCAAGACCGGTCGCCTTGGTGACGTCGACGGACTTCAGCTCGTTGGTCGAGCAGTCGAGCTGATGGAGCTTGGTGCAGCCGGACACGTCGAGCGTGCCGATCGCGTTGACCGCGCATTCGAGGTACGTAAGCTCGGTGTTCTTGGTAACGTCGAGCGCCTTCAGACCGCACGAACGCACCGCGAGGAAGCTGAGCTTCGGGCACTTGGTCACGTCGATCTTCTTGATCTCGTTATAGTTGGCGTTGAGCTCCTCGAGGTTCACGCACTTGGTGACGTCGAGCGCCGTGACCTTGTTCGACTCCAGATCGAGCTTCTCGAGCAGGACGTTCTTCGCCACGTCGAGCTTTGCGACCGCGTTGTGCGAGCAGTTGAGCTCCTTGAGCTTGGTCGACGCCTTGACTTCGAGCGTCTTCAACGCATTGTTCTGGCACCAGAGGATCTCGAGGGCCGGATTGTAGGTCGTTTTCAGCTCGGTGATCGCGTTGCTCTGGCAGTAGAGCGAGACGAGCTTTTTCGTGCTGCCGAGCACGAGCTTGGTCATCCCGTTGTTCGCGCAGTTCAGATAGACGAGCTCCTTCTGCTGCGAGACGTTCAGGTAGTTGATCTTGTTGTCCGCGCAGATCAGGGTCTGCAGGTTCGGGAACCTGCGGATGCCGCTCAGCGACGAGATCTTCTGGCCGGTGACGTCGATCACCGTGACCTTCTTCGCGTCGGTGCTCAGCATCGAGCAGACGCCGTTCGCGTCGACCGTGACGCCCGGCACATTCGCGACGATCCACTTGCGGAAGTTCTCGTCCGGGAAGTTCTCCTCGTTGATCAGAATGATCGACGCCGCGTCGATGTCCTCCTCCGGATCGGTCAGGACCGCGTCGGGCTCCTCCTCGGGCGCGTCGTCCGCGAGCTCGGGTTCCGCGTCGGGTTCCTCCGCCTCCGGTTCGATGATCACGACCGGCTCGTCCGGCGTGTCGGCAGGCGCTTCCGTCTGCTCATCCGCGACCGCCGCAGGCAGCAGCGCAGCGAGCATCAGAAGGCACAGAAAGATTGCGATCAATCGGTTTTTCATCATGGTATCTCCCTCCGATTCGTGTATATCGATGTATGTATATACATTCCCTGTTTACAAGTATATCATCCCGCTGTCGAAAAAGCAAACCAAATGCGCCCCGAAAGCGCGAAAAAATCCGCGGTTTTCGCGGATTTTATAGTTCTGTTTCCTTTTATACGCGGGTTGCCCCATATTCGCACCCGATCGCGCCGCCGCGTTCGAGCGCCAGAAGCGCCGCTTTTCTTGCGATCCCGCCTGCATAGCCGGTCAGTTCGCCGCGCGAACCGATCACACGGTGGCACGGCACGATCAGCGAGACCGGATTGCGTCCGACCGCCCCTCCGACGGCGCGCGCGGAGCTGTTCAGCCGCGCCGCAAGCGCCGCGTAGGAAACCGTCTGCCCGTACGGAATCGACCGCAGCGCGTCCCACACGCGCTTTTGAAACGGCGTGCCGAAAAGGTGAAGTTTTGGCGTGCTTTGCGGGATCCTGCCCGCAAAGTATTCCGAAAGCCACGCCCGCGCCTCGTCGAAAACCGGCAGGTCCGAAAAGCTGCCCTCGAGGTCGGGACGGTGCGCCTGCCCCTCGAAGTACAGACCGGTGAGCGCTTCCCCTTCGGACGCGAGCGTGATCGTGCCGAGCGGCGTTTCGACCGACGCAAGGATCATTCGGCGCGCTCCCTTCTGCGCTTCACCGCGCGCTCGATCGTGCGGACGGCGTAGATCACCAGTCCCATCAGCAGGAAACTGTAATAGGTAAAGAACCGCCAGATCAGCATCGCCCAGAAGAGGCCGGACGTGTCGAGCTGGTTGAAGAGGATGTAGAACGAGCCCTCCGCCGCGCCCGCGTTGCCGGGCGTCGGCACGATCGTGACCGAGAAGTACACGTACACGCACATGCACAGCGACTGCCAGAACCCGATCTGTCCGCCGAAGATGCGCATGACGAAGTACGGAATCGAGCAGAGCGCGAGCTGATAGAGGACCGAAAGCGCGTACATCGCGGCGAGCAGCCACGGGCTTTTGGCGATGTACTTCAAGCTGTCCGAGTAGCGCTTCAATGCGGTTTCGGCGCGTTCGACCGTGCGCGCGGGATCCTTGACGAGGCGGAGCTTCGCGCCGATGTGCACGAAGAATCCGACGATGCGCGCCGTAACCTTCGGCGAGATCGCGCTTAAAATGATCAGGATCGGAACGAACGAATAGAACAGCAGCCCGATATAGGCGGCGATGCGGATGCCGACCGCGTCCGCCATGTCGGAAAAGAGCGTGAACACGACGACCGCGACGGACACGAACCCGAGCTGCAGCGTGACGAACGACGCGAGCGCCATCGCCGACGACACGCCGCTCGAATACCCGTGCGCGTGCAGGTCCCAGATCTGGAACGGCTGCCCGCCCGCGCCGGACGGCGTGATGTAATCGTAGTACTTGCCGAGCGCGACGGTCTCGAACGCCTGCCGTACGGACACGCGCTCCTTTAAGCGCCGCATCATCAGCACGAACTTCATGGTCTCGGCAAACAGCGCGAGCAGCAGGCACAGCACGGCGCCGAGCAAGTAAAGCAGGTTCCTGCCCGCGAACGGATTCTGCGTGAGTTTCGGCGGGTTTTTGGAAAAGTCGTTGCGCGCGGTGAAATAGAGAACGACGGCGTTTGCGACGATAAAAGCGATGACCGCGGCGATCCGCAACAGCTTCTGCCGTCTCGTTTTCGGTTTTCGATTCGCATTTCCGCCCTGTTCCAAGTCCGTTCTCCTTCGTGCATGATAGTTTAGTATAGCACAACTGTTTCCGATGCGCAAGTTCGGTTAGTATAGCACAACTGTTTCCGATGCGCAAGTTCGGTGCAAAACCGCTTGCAATTTGCGCGCGCGGCTGATATACTTTTTCTCCGCAAACCAACCTTGGAGTTATCTATGAAAAAGCAATCCAAACATGCGTCCCGCCGCTCGATCCTGGAGGCAAAGCAGCATCCGGCCGCCGAGCCGGAGACGTCGCATACCGAGGGCAGACCGTTCCACGAACAGCTTCTGGAGTTCGCGGTCTCGCTCGCGAACAAGCTGCAGGCGTGCGGGGCGGAAACGTACCGCGTCGAGGACACGATCACGCGCATCGTCGAGGCCTACGGCGTCGAGCGCGTCGACGCGTTCGTCATTCCGAGTGCGATCATGGCAAGTCTCGAGACCGACGACGGACAGATTCTGACCAAGATCCGGCGCTTAAAGAGCGGCGAAACGCTGCTGGACGGCATCGAGCGCTATTCCTCGCTGTGCCGCCGCATCTGCGCCGAAAAGCCGGACATTCCCACCGCAAGAAAGCTGCTGCGCGAAACCGAGCGCAGCGTGTGCCACTACAATCTTGTCATTTATTATCTCGCCGCGTTCCTGATCGGCGGCGGGTTCGGCTGGTTCTTCGGCGGCGGTCCGCTCGAAGCGCTGGCGGCGGGCATCTGCGGGCTCTCGATCGGGCTGACGCAGCGGTTCATGGGACACCTGCACGCGAACACGTTCTTCTCGTCGTTCGTCAGCAGCTTCATCCTCGGCTTTCTCGCCAACGCGCTCGCCGCGATCGGCGTCGGAAAAAACGCGGACATCACCGTGATCGGCGCGATCATGCTGCTCGTTCCGGGCTTTTTGTTCACCAACAGTCTGCGCGACGTCATCTACGGCGATACGATGTCCGGTCTCAACCGGCTCGTGCAGGTCGCGATCATCGCGGTCGCGCTCGTCATCGGCACCAGTGCCGGCGTCTCGCTCGCGCGCGGCATCTTCTCCTCGACGGTGCTCGCCGAAGCGCCGTATCCGTATTCGATCTCGCTGCAGTGCGTCGCCGGTCTGATCGGCACGCTCGGGTTCGGACTGATGTTCAACATGCACGGGCGCGGCATTCCCTTCGCGCTGCTCGGCAGCGTGATCTCGTGGGTCGTGTGCAGCGTCAGCATGCGCGAAGGCATGTCTGAGCCGGTCGCCTACCTGTTTGCGGCGGTCGCCTCCGCGCTGTACGCGGAAATCATGGCGCGCATCCGCAAATTCCCCGCGACGAGCTATCTGATGTGCGCGCTCGTCCCGCTGATCCCCGGATCGGGCATCTACTACACGGTCGACTTCATCCGCCGCGGCATGCTCTCGGAGGCGTACGACAAGGGCATGGCAACCGCGATGGTCGCCGGCGCGGTCGCGATCGGCGTGCTGCTCGTCTCCACCGCGTTCCGCATGTGGAGCGTGTGGCTGCATAAGCGCAGATCGCAGAGGAAGCACGCATGAAGCCGGTCCCTTCGCCCTACTCGCGCGAGGAGCTTCTCGCCTACATCGCCGCGCACTACGTTGCGCCAATTGCGCCCGACGTTGCCGCGTATTCGAAAAGCATAAGCCGCAAAAGCGCCGCAAATGCGATCCGTCCGCAGGCCGCGCCGACGCAGGACGCGCTGTGCGAAGCATCCGTTCCGCCGGTGTTCGGCGCCGCGCCGATGCGCGCGGACGGGCTTTCCGATGTGCTGCGGCAGAAGGAAAGCGGGTTTTCCGAGCATCTTCTCTCCCTGCTCAGTGAATGCGGCGAAAAGGATTCCGCCGTGTACCGGCGCGCGCAGATCAGCCGTCAGCTCTTTCATAAGATCCTGAACGACCGCGACTATCAGCCGAGCAAGAGCACGGCGATCCAGCTTGCGCTCGGGCTTCGGCTCGACCTCGACGGCACGCAGGCGCTGCTCGAAAAGGCGGGCTACCGTCTGACGCGCAGCAGCAAGGCGGACCTCGTCGTGCAGTACTTCATCGAGCGCGGCGAGCACAGCGTGCTTACGATCAACACCGCCCTGTATGACTGCGGACTGCCGCTTTTGAAGACTGGCACCGTGCGCTGAAATGTCAATCCGCGATTGACAAACGCCTCCTTCGTTTCTGCTATGCTGAACGCAGAAACACGAAGGAGGTATTTTTTATGAATCCGAACCTGACCGAAATCGTCTTTATCCTCGACCGCTCCGGCTCGATGGCGGGCCTTGAAGCGGACACCGTCGGCGGCTTTAACGCGATGGTCGAGCGTCAGAAACAGGAGGACGGGGCCGCGTTGCTCTCCGCAGTGCTCTTTTCGAACAGCAGTGAAGTGCTGTACGACCGCGTCGACATCCGCAAGGTCGAGCCGCTGACCGACGCGCAGTACCGGGTCGGCGGCTGCACGGCGCTGCTCGACGCCGTCGGCGACGCGGTGCAGCACATCAAAAACGTGCACAAGTACGCCCGCAGCGAGGACCGCCCGGCAAAGACCGTGTTCGTCATCACGACCGACGGCATGGAAAACGCGAGCCGCCGCCACAGCTACGAGAGCGTGCAGACGCTCATTCGGCGGATGCGCGAGCAGTACGGCTGGGAGTTTCTGTTTCTCGGCGCGAACATTGACGCGATCGCGGAGGCAAAGCGCTTCGGTATTTCCGAAAAGCGCGCGGTGCGCTACGAATGCGACAGCGCGGGCACGGCGCTGAACTTCGACGTCGTCGGCAAGACGATCGGCTCCTTCCGCAAGGGCGAAGCGATCTGCGACAGCTGGTGCGCGCCGATCGAAGCCGATTATCAGAATCGTAAAAAATAAAGAAGCAGGGAACCAAACGGGGTCCTTTCGCGTCTTACGGTATGAATCAAACGCGAAAGGACCTCTCTGTTTTATGAAACGAATCGCTGTGATCCTGCTGCTTTCGGTATTGCTGTGCGGCTGTGTTCCGACGCCGGAGCACGAAATCATCGAAAACAAGGGCGACAAAAAAGATTGGCAGGTCGAGGCGCAGCCGATCACGGATACGCTGACCCTGCCGGAAGCGGCGCCCGTCGAGTTTACGGACTACGAACGGCAGGACGGTCCGCTCTATGAACGGCTCGGCGCGCCGAAATTCTGGAGCACGGAAAACAACGATTACGGCTTTCCGATCAAAGCCGTCGACTGCCCCGTCTATCTGCCCGATGTGCAGGCGGTACCGGTCCTCGAAGCCGAACCGCGCTCGCTCACGAAGGCGGACTTCGACGCGGTGCGTTCGATCATCTTCCCGATCGACGGCGTCAAGTGGATGCCAAGCGGCGTTATCACCAAGGAGGACTGCGCAAGGCTGATCCGGGGCGTACAGGAGGAGCTTGCAAAGGCGGAGCCGGGCAGCGAGGAATACAATTATCAAAAGAAACGTCTGGAGGAATACACCGAATGCTATTCGGCGATCTATGAGATCGCGCCGTTTGCGTCGGAGGTCGAGCCGCTCGAACCGGTGCTCGGCACGTATCCGAGCGGATACAACTATGAAAAAGACAAAGGCGCGGCACAACACTATATCCACGGGTTCAGCGCGCAGGCGACGGTTGCGGGCGAAAAATGGGAGCTTCGTGCATACGTTGATGAAGAAATCTACGGAAACAGCATCTATGCAAAGCGCGATACAGACCTCGACTTGGGCGAGGAGCAGCCGCTTGACGCGCCGTACGGCGTCAAAATGACGCGCGCACAAGCGCTGCAAAAAGCGTCGGAGATCGCCCAAAAGCTCACCGGCGGCGAGCTTGCGCCTTGCTATCTGGTGCCGATCTGCTGCACGACCGGAGACAGCTTCGACCTCTTAAAGCGCTGGTCGCAGTGGCGCGTCGTGCTGATGCGCACATTCAACGGCGTCGGCACGGCGTTTGCTTTGGAGGACGTCGGCGGCGCGATGGATTCGACTGTTTCGGCTCCCGTTCCGTATGAGAAGATCACTGTCGACTTTGACGACCAGGGCGTGACCGCGATCGAATGGAGTACGCCGATGAACGTCACCGGCATGGTGCAGTCGGACGCACAGCTTCTGTCGTTTCAGGAAGCGGCGGACAAGGCGATGCAGCACATCGCGGCGTTCTGGAAGCCGACCGTGGAATCGGAACGCAGAAGGGGCGCCGAGGGGACGATCTATATCCATCGCGTGACCTTCGGGCTTTGGCGCATCGCAAAGAAGAACGGCGGATACTATTACGTGCCGGTATATCACTTCTTTGCCGATCCGACCGAGGGACGCTGGTGCACAACCGAGGGCTTTTGGGACGAGCCCGGTACGCCGCGGCAGCGATTCTCGAACACGATCGAGCGCATCAAAAACGGCACGCTCGCGCTTGAACCGCATTTCTTTCCGCTGAACGGGGATTGCCTGACCTTCGGCGGCGAGTACTGGGGCGGGATCACGGTGAACGCGCTCGATGGCACGATCATCGATAAGGACAAGGGATATTGAAAACGAAAAGGGGCTGTTAAGAAAGTCTTGCGTGTCATCCTGAATCGCGAAGCGATGAAGGATCTCAGAACGAAACTGTCTTGTCATGCAACACGGTTTCAAACTTGCGTTCAGAGATTCTACGCCTGCGGCTCAGAATGACAGACTTTCTTAACAGCCCCTTTTTATG
>DFEW01000061.1:7889-13348 GCA_002369195.1 Christensenella sp. UBA3792 | reverse complement strand
CGCCGAGACGGTTGTTGCCCGCGGTTGCCAGAACTTCGAATACGCCGTCGCCGATCTCCAGGATCGAAACATCGAACGTGCCGCCGCCGAGGTCGTACACGAGGATCTTCTGGTTCGTTTCCTTATCGAGACCGTAAGCGAGAGAAGCCGCCGTCGGCTCGTTGATGATACGGAGCACTTCGAGACCCGCGATGCGGCCCGCGTCCTTCGTTGCCTGACGCTGGCTGTCGGTGAAGTATGCCGGAACGGTGATGACCGCCTGCGTGACGGTTTCGCCGAGGTACGCTTCCGCGTCCTGCTTGAGCTTCTGCAGGATCATTGCGGAAATCTCCTGCGGTGTATAGTCCTTGTCGTCAATGTGAACCTTGTAGGACGAACCCATCTCACGCTTGATCGAGGAGACGGTCTTTTCCGGGTTCGTGATCGCCTGACGCTTTGCGATCGAGCCGACCAGACGTTCGTTGCCCTTGAATGCAACGACGGACGGGGTCGTTCTTGCGCCTTCCGCGTTGGGGATGACGACGGGGTCGCCGCCTTCGAGAATGGCGACGCAGGAATTGGTGGTGCCAAGGTCAATACCGATAATCTTACTCATATGCTAATACCTCCGAGTTCTTTGAAGATTTTGTTTTTATTTTATGCAAACAAGCGGGATTTACTTGTTTTTGCCTTATTCGGAAACCTTCACCATGCTGTGGCGAATGATTTTTTCTTTTACTTTATAGCCCTTTTGGAACGTCTGCACGATGTTGCCGCTCTCCATGCCCTCGACCGCTTCGGTCATGACCGCGTTATGCAGTTCGGGATCGAATGCGCCGTCGGAGGGAATCTCCGTGAGTCCTTCTTTTGCGAGGATGTCCGCGAGCTTCTTGTGCACGAGCTTGACGCCGTCCGCCCAGCCCTCCGCGCTCGCATCGCTCTCGGCAACCCTGTCGAAATCGTCGAGCACCGGCAGCAGCGATTTGATGCAGTCGCGCTTGCCTTCGTCGTAGCTGTCCGCGCGCACCGAAGCGTTGCGCTTGCGGTAGTTGTCAAAGTCTGCCTGGTTGCGCTGCAGAAGCGCTACCGTGTCGTCCAGCTTCTTTTGCAGCTCGTCGATGTGCTTCTTGACCGTTTCGAGTTCCTCCTGCGTCATCGTGACGCCCTCGGTCGTCTGCTCCGTTTGCACGGTCTGTTCGGTCTCCTTGACCTGTTCGGGTTCCTTCGCCGCGTCATGCGGCTTGTTCTTCTTGGAAGCCAACTTCCTATTCCTCCTTCAAATACGATTGTAGGATCGCGCTTAAATTGCTTTGTACGTTGGAGAGGATCGACAACACCCGCGCATAGTCCATGCGGGTCGGTCCGATCACGCCGAAGCTGCCGAACGGCGTTCCGTTGACGCGGTAACTTGCCGTGACCACGCTGCAGTCCTGCAGCCCCTCCTGCTCGTTCTCGCTGCCGATCGTGACCGTGAATTCCATGTTCGACGCTTTTTTCAGCATCTTATACATGCTGTCGCGCTGTTCGACCGTTGCGAGGAACGTTTTCGCCTTGCTGACGTCGCTGTACTCGGGAAACTCCAGCATGTTCGTCGCGCCCGACAGTTCGATCATGCGCCGATCTCTCGGCTGATTCTCGCACAGCGAGGTCAACAGCGTTTCCACGAAGTCCGCGCGGTCGGAAAGATCTCCGCCGAGCTCCTGCACGATCGTCGACGAAACGTTCGACATGCGGCAGCCGGAAAACCGTCTCGTGATTGCCTTGCTGATTCGGTCCAGCTCCTCCGCATCCATATCGAATGGGATGTCGATGACCGAGTTCTGCGAGACGCCCGCATCGGTTACGACGACCGCCAACGCCTTGCCCTCGGCAAGCGGGATCAGCTGCAAATGCTTCAGCCGGTTCACGCCGATGTCCGGCATCAGAACGACCGCCGTGTAGTGCGTGATTTCCGAAAGCGCCTTCGCCGTCTCGCGCAATACCGCATCGACGCCGTTGACATGCTCGCGGAAGTACCCGCGCAGAAGCTTGGATTCCTCGTCGCTCAGATGCGCGCGGCGCATCATGCGGTCTACGTACAGCCGGTACGCCTTTTCGGACGGAATGCGGCCTGCGCTCGTGTGCGGCTGCGCCAGATACCCGAGCATCTCGAGATCCGCCATTTCGTTGCGGATCGTCGCCGACGACCATTTCATGTCCGTGCTCCGGCTCAGCGACTTCGAACCGACCGGACTTGCGGAGAGGATGTATTCATCCACGATCGCACGCAGAATCTGCAGCTTTCTGCTGTCCAGTTCCATGCGATCGCCTCCTTTCGTTTAGCACTCCAATTCTTCGAGTGCTAATCACTATGCATAAGGTACCACTATGATGCACAAAAGTCAAGTGAACTTCAAGGCAACAATGTGACATAAAAGTGAAATCGTCGCCGCAGACGTCATTCTATTCGCGGCAACACTTTGTATACATATTATAACTATGCTGTCCCGCATCAGTGTTACCGCTTGACCTTTCCGTCGCGGCTCCTCTCCGCAAGCGATCACGCTTGCTGCGTCTGCTCGATTGTGAATGCCCTCGCAACGCCTCCGCTGCACTACCAATCGCTTTCGGGGTTTCTGCCGGTTGATTCTCCTCCGGAGAATCTTGCATCTTCATGTGGCGCAGCCGTCAATTCATTGATCCGCGAAAAGCATTCTGCTTTTCTGCGTGTACTACTCATCCGTCACGCCTTCGACGTGACACCTTCCCCATAGCAAAGGGAAGGATTTTGACTGCGCGCGCAAAGAGGCTTCTCCCCTCTATGGTGGAGAAGCTGTCAACGAAGTTGACTGATGAGAGCGTATTTCTATTGCTTTTTTCCCCGCTGTTTGATAAAACAGTCGTATGCATCCGACATTTCAGCGTTCCCGATTGTATGTATAGTGAAAGGAGGGCAAGGCGATATGAAACGATCTTTGTTGCGTACGGACAAAGAGATTACGGAACTCTATGCGCGCCATAAAGGCATGGTCTACCGCGTCTGCTTTGCTTACCTCAAAAACACTGCCGATACCGAGGACGCCGTTTCGGAGACCTTTATCCGGCTGATCAGAAGCGTTCCCGCGTTCGAGAGTGTAGAGCACGAAAAGGCATGGCTCATCCGTACCGCGTCGAACGTGTGCAAAAATCAGCTGAAGCATTGGTGGCGAAAGCGCGAGGACATCGACCGCTGTTACGACCTGCCCGATATGGCAAAGGTTGAAACGAACGAGGTTCTGGAAACGGTCCTGGCGCTTCCGGACCGGTACAAAGCCGCGGTGTATCTGTATTATTACGAGGGCTATACCGGCGCAGAGATCGCAGGGCTTTTGAAGCAGCCGCAGTCGACCGTCCGTAATCATCTGCGCGAGGCGCGCGCGATCCTCAAAGAAAGGTTAGGTGATGTTTTCGATGAAGAATGATCTTGTCATTGCTGCATGGAATGCGATCGAACCGAACGATTCGCAGGATGCGCGGATCCTGTCCGCGATTCTTTCGGCGAACCGTTCCGAACGCAAAAGAAAGGAGAAAACGATGCTGCATACTAAAAAGCTTCTGATCCCTGCCGTCTGTCTGGTGCTGCTAGCCGTCGTCGGCATTGTGGGGATCCGACTGAACTGGTTTACCGCAAGCCGGGAGCCAATAGAAGCGGAAAGCGAAGGCGCCCCGGTCAACGACACGGAATGCAAAGTGCCGAACCCCATTCTGGATGAAGAACTCAATGCCGCGTTCGGATACTTGTTTCCGACCGAAATTGAAGAAGGATTCGTCTTGACCGAGGAAGGGATTGGTTTATACAGCGACAGCGCCGACGCGCTTCACGCCGAGCATCGCGTATTGAAGGCAACCTATTACAACGAAGAATTGGACGATACACTGCTCATACAAGTCGCGCCGAGCGCCTATTTCGGCGGATACCTCAAAAACATGCCTTACGGCGTCGTGCAATACGGAGACCCGCAGACCGACGGGGCACGGTCCTCCATGATCTTTTTCGAGAACGACGGGATCACGATCCTATACAAGTTCGGAAAAACGGATATCGCCGCATTGGACGCGGAAGCCGCCGAACGCTTCTACGCCATGGTCCACTCGGCAAGATACTTCTACCGTATCTCCCCCGCCGAAAGCGAGGAAAACGACGAAATAGATATTGACGGATGATACGCCGCATTATGATAGCAGCCGCCCGGTCGGACGGCTGTTGTTTTTATCGCAAAAAGTCGATTAATCGGCGTTCGCGGAAATCGCGCAGGACGGCATCGAGATGATCCATGCCGAGGCGGTTGAGCCGCAGGCGGGCGGGATCGGTTTTGTCCCAGAAGCCGTAGCGGTCGTTTTTGTCGTAGGCTTCCTTGTAGGTCTCGATCACGTCGCAGCCGTAGCGGTCGAAAAAGGCTTTGCGATCGACGCCCTCCACAAGGCGCAGGCCGAGCATGACGGACTCGAACATCTGCTCAAACGTGTTGATAAGGATGCGTTCGGCGCGCGGCAGCTTGCCTTTCTCCGTCTTTTTGAAATACGCCGGTATGCTGCTTTCGTTGGAAAAGCGCACCCGAAAGCCGTCCTCGATCATCGACGAATGCGCCGCGACGCCGAGTCCGAGATACGATTCGTTGTGCCAGTAGATAAGGTTATGGCGGCACTCGAAGCCGGGCTTCGCAAAATTGGAGACTTCATAACGGTGATAGCCGAGCGATTCGAGAAGATCCATGCCCGCATCCTCCATATCCGCAACGGCGTCCTCGTCCGGCAGCGTTTCGCGTCCGGCGCCGACGTCGTCGTACAGCGGCGTCCCCTCTTCGAGGATCAGCGAATAGGCGGAAATGTGCGTCGGCTCCAGCGCGGCGACGGTGCGGATCGCGTCGAGATAATCATTCTGCGTCTGTCCCGGAAGCCCGTGCATCAGATCGACGTTGATATTCCGAAAGCCCGCGTCGCGCGATGCGCGGTAGGTGGACAGGAATTCTTCGAACGTGTGCACGCGTCCGATGCGGGCAAGCAGCGCGTTCTGCGTCGCCTGCAAGCCGATCGAAAGGCGGTTGAAGCCCGCATCAAAGAGCCGTTTGAGACCGTCATATCCGATCGTTTTCGGATTGCATTCAAGCGAAATCTCCGCGTCCGGCTCGACCGCAAAGGCATTCCGGATCGCGTCGAGGATCGAAACGAGGTCCTCGGCTTTGAGCGCGGTCGGCGTGCCGCCGCCGAAGAAGATGCTTTTGACGCGCTCGCCCGGATACCGATCCTTTACAAGTGCGATCTCCCGTTTGACGGCAGCACAATACCGCCCCGCGGTTTCGTCGATCGGAATCGAACAGAAATCGCAGTAGCGGCATTTTTTGAGGCAGTATGGGATATGTACGTAAACGCCGATCATCCGTTGATGCGCAGCACGCTCATGAACGCGTCGCTCGGCACTGCGACGGAACCGACCTGACGCATGCGCTTCTTGCCTTCCTTCT
>DFEW01000061.1:0-7837 GCA_002369195.1 Christensenella sp. UBA3792 | reverse complement strand
TCTGCTTTTCGAGCAGCTTTTTCTTGCGGGAAATATCGCCGCCGTAGCACTTGGCGAGAACGTCCTTTCGAACCGCCTTGACGGTTTCGCGCGCGATGATCTTGCTGCCGATCGCCGCCTGCACGGGGATCTCGAACTGCTGGCGCGGGATCACATCCTTGAGCTTTTCGGCGACGGCGCGTCCCTTTGCATACGCGCGATCCTTATGCACGATCGTACTGAGCGCGTCGCACATCTCGCCGTTCAAGAGGAAGTCGAGCCGCACGAGCTCGCTTCTTGCGTAGCCGGAAAGCTCGTAATCGAACGAGGCATAGCCGCGGCTTCTCGATTTCAGACTGTCGAAGAAGTCGTAAATGATCTCGTTGAGCGGCAGCACGTAGTGCAGATTGACGCGGTCCGCCTCGATGTATTCCATATCGACGAACGTGCCGCGGTTGTTCTGGCACAGCTCCATGATCGTGCCGACGTAGTCCGACGGGGTCATGATCGTCGCCTTGACGATCGGTTCCTCCATATAGTCGATCTCCGCCGCGTTCGGCAGGTTCGTCGGGTTGTCGATGATCAGCTCCTGTCCGTCGAGCGTATGCACATGATACACGACCGACGGCGCCGTCGTGACGAGGTCGAGATCGAACTCGCGTTCGAGCCGCTCGGTGATGATCTCCATGTGTAAAAGTCCCAAAAATCCGCAGCGGAAGCCGTAGCCGAGCGCCGCCGAGGTCTCGTGCTCGTAGGAGAGCGAGGCGTCATTGAGTTTCAGCTTGTCGAGCGCTTCTTTGAGATCGTCGTAATGCGCGCCGTCCGCCGGATACACGCCGCAGAACACCATCGAGTTCGCCTGCTTGTAGCCGGGAAGAGCTTCCTTTGTGGGACGCGCCGCCTCGGTGATCGTATCGCCGACCTTGGTTTCGGCGACGCTCTTGATCGACGCCGCGATGTAGCCGACCTCGCCCGCCGTCAGGCGTTCGACCGGTTTCCACGTCGGCGCGAACACGCCGACCTCGGTGACGTCGAACTCGTTGCCGGTCGCCATTGAGCGGATGCGCGTTCCCTCCTGCACGGAGCCGTCAAATACGCGCACATACGAAAGCGCGCCTTTATAATTATCATAGAAGCAGTCGAAGATCAGCGCTTTTAACGGCGCGTCCGGATCGCCGGTCGGCGCGGGGATCGTGTCCACGATGCGCGCAAGAACCTCGTTCACGTTCTGCCCCGTCTTTGCGGAGATGCACGGCGCGTCCTCGGCGGGAATGCCGATCACGTCCTCGATCTCATGGATCACGCGCTCCGGCTCGGCACTCGGCAGGTCGACCTTGTTGATGACCGGCAGCACCTCGAGCCCGTTGTCGACCGCAAGATAGACGTTCGCCAGCGTCTGCGCCTCGATGCCCTGCGTCGCGTCCACGACGAGCACCGCGCCTTCGCATGCCGCAAGCGCGCGCGAGACCTCATAATTGAAGTCCACGTGACCCGGCGTGTCAATCAGGTTGAACATGTACGTCTTGCCGTCGGTATGATGGTAGAACATGCGCACCGCCGACGCCTTGATCGTAATGCCGCGCTCGCGCTCGATGTCCATGGAATCCAGAAGCTGCTCCTCCATGTCGCGCTTTGCGACGGTGTCGGTCAGCTCCATCATGCGGTCCGCGAGCGTGCTCTTGCCGTGGTCGATGTGTGCGATGATCGAAAAGTTTCGGATCAGATTGGGATCAAAATTCATATGTACCTCCAAAGGTAACAATATCATACATTAGAGTTGCCAAAAATGCAAGAAGTGTGATAGAATTGAGGTGCAATACAATGTGGAGGTATCGATATGAACGCAGAGCTGCTTGCCGTTGCAAAGCACCTCAACGAACGCGGGTTTCTCGCGGAAGTCGTCGACACGCCCGAACAGGCGAAACAGCGGATTTTGGAGTACATCGGCGACCGGTCGGTCGGCATCGCGGGGTCTGCAACCGTGCGCGATCTCGGTCTGTATGAAGCGCTGACCGAACGCGGCAATCAGGTTTTCTGGCATTGGAAGGTCGAAAAACCGCAGGTGGAACAGACGCGCATTGCGGCGATCGCTGCGGACGTGTATCTGTGCTCCACGAACGCCGTCACCGGGGACGGACGGCTTGTCAACATCGACGGCACCGGCAACCGCCTCGCGGGCATGATCTACGGTCCCAAGACCGTCATTCTCGCCGTCGGCAGGAACAAGCTCGTCAAGGATTACGACGAAGCGATCGCGCGCATCAAGCGCGACGCGTGCGGACCGAACGCGCGGCGTCAGGGCTTCCAAACGCCCTGCTCGATCGACAACGTCTGCCGCGACTGTCGCCCGCCGGTGCGCATGTGCAACGTCACCGCGATCACCGAGTATCCGTCAAGACGGCATCAGGCGTTTCGCATCATCTTGATCGACGAAAACATGGGACTGTGAGGACAAGGCAATGACGATCAACGAATACCAGAAGCTGGCAATGACTACGCTGAACCCGAATCTCAACGAGACCGAGGTGCTTTTGAACGGCGTGATGGGACTCTGCGGCGAATCCGGCGAGGCGATCGACCTCGTCAAGAAATGGATGATGCAGGGACACGAGCTCGATAAAGAACATTTTGCCAAGGAGCTCGGCGACATCGCCTGGTACCTTGCCGAGGCCGCAACCGCGATCGGCTACGATCTCGAAACGATCCTGCAGAACAACATCGACAAACTGAAAGCCCGCTATCCGCACGGCTTCGAAGCCGAACGCTCAATGCACCGCAAGGAAGGCGACGAATAAACAAAAAAGCAGCGCCCCTCTCCCGGCTATGGGAAAGGGGCGTTTTCTTTATCCGACAATGCTGCCGTCGATCGCGTTCAAAACCAGCAGAACGTCCTCAACTTCATACCATTCCATATTTTGATCGAGAATGCGCTGCTCTGCATCCTCCGGCGCTCGATATTTGATAATGAACCGCCCGATTACCGCACAAACGGGGATCAGCTGATACTGTCCGACAGAACCGTAAACCGGCACACGCTTCATTCCAAGCTGAATGCGGCTGATCTCGATGCGATGCGACTGCTCCTCCTGATCGCGCGGAACGCTGTATTGAAAGGTCAACCCGTTGACAATCCTGTGACAAAGCTCCGAAAACGGCATCACCGGAACCTCCTGCGCTGCCTGTCCGATTTCGGATTTCGATACCCAATCCACTCTCACGACCCGGCCGTTTTTGCACTCGAAATGAATGGATTCGTCGCTCCACGCCGGTTCCGTAAACAGTGCGCCGTCGTCATAGTCCCGCCACTGCAGCGGCGTAATGCCGTACGCTGCAGAATATGGCAAAATCGGAAACGTCCTTGTATAAATCAGATCCGTCAGCTGTTCCCGGCTGTGCTCGGCACAGTTGAACGCAAAGTCATCGACGCCCGCCCTCGAAAGCCAATCCTCGCAAAGCGGCTTCAGCTTCGCTTCATCCTGCTCGCCGGGATCAATCCATGCATCGTCGTCTATGAGCCAAACGATACTGAACTTGCTGGAACGCGGATCGCCCGCTTCGATCCCGCAGGTGAGCTTGCCTCTTGCGACGGTAATTCCGGATGCATCGATCAGGCGGAAATCGACCTTGTCCTGCTCGATCAGCGCCGATGCTTCGACGAATCCGACGGGCAGGTCCCGTACGCGTCGATACGTCTCCTGCAGTTCGGATAATTCCTGCTGTTCTTCCTTGAGGTACTCTTCCCTGTCCGTCTCGGACTCGAACACTTTTGCGTCGATGTTGTTGATGTTGTTCAGCGTCTCCGTGATCGCTTTTTCAAGGTCCTGAAGCGTCATTGCGCCTTCGCCGACCGAAATGCGCGTATCCGGCGCAAACGCCGAAATCAGCCGTTCGACTGTCTCCGCGTCGAAGGATACCGGCTTTAAAGGATAGACCGGGCATGATCTGACGTCCGTATGCTCGAGCGTCGCCGCAAAGCGGATCTCCGAAAGCGAGCCCTTGTGAACCGTTACGCAGTCCTCATAATAGTCCTGCGCGAGCGCAGTGTTCGTTGCGGGTTTCTCCGTTGCCGCGCCAACCGCCGTCGGTCCGCTCGGCGCCTTCCCCACGACATAGTCCTCCTCCGGCGTCGGGACGCAGGCAAGGAGCAGCGTCAAAAGCAAAAGGATGATGATTCGTTTCATGGCATTCTCCTGTAAAATGCCGGAGGGTATTTCGCCCTCCGGTTTTGCATGTTCGGCTTATCGCTTTCTGAGCCCTTCTCTCGCGTTGACCGGCTGTATATTTGCGTCGGCAGGATCGACCGTGAAGGTAAAGTTGTACGTGCCGACGTACTCGCGTTCGCCCCGCTCGTTGAGGTCGTAAAGCTTCCAGTTCCTGATCTCGATCGTGATCGGACCGTCGTACATATCGAACCGCTTTGCGGGCACGACCTTCCACGAATCGATGATCCAGCGCGTCTTGTCCATGCGGTAGGTGTCGAGGAATTCGGCGATGCGATCGTCGGTCAGTCGGAACGGCTGCCACTCGTAATCCCATGCGCGGAGCACATACCGCGGTGCCGGCTCGCCGTTGAGCAGAACTTCCTCCGGGAACGTCTCCCATGTCATGACTTCGCACGACAGGTTCTCTGCCTGATAGAAGATCTCCATCGTGCCGTCGTCGCAGAACGCCACGCGGCGAATGCAGACCGGAACGCCGCTTTGTTCCTGCTTTTCGGTCTCAGCTTCGATCACCCGATAACCTGGTCGGATGAAATCGTACGCACGTTCATACGATTGCAGCGGCTTCGGCGTGAACCATGCGTCGCGCTCGGCGTTGGAATCGGGCAGCGTGACCCTGCCGGTACGAAGGTCATAGCGGAACACAAACGTATCCACGTCATACGTCTGCGGCGGCAGCCAGCCGTCGTTTGTTTTGGTTTCCTGTCCGCTGATATCGACACATGCGACCGTCAGAACGGGGTCGAGATACGGTTGCTGCGCATAGTACGGCAGACGCATAACAAGCGTGTTGGTATGGAACGCTTCATCCCATTCATACGCGAGTTCCTCGGCCGTGACGCGGTAGCCGTTCATATAGAAGGACTGGAACCGCGCCGTGCCGTCTCCGTCCACGCCGACCGTGTTGGTCAGGCCGAGCAGGATGCCCTGTTCATCCGCGGACACGTCATGGAACACCGTGAACCCGACGTTCTGTTCGAGCGTCACCGCTTCCTCCGGCAGGTTCGCCAGATTGAACTGCTGCGTTTCGTCGCGGGTGCGTTCCGTCATCAGAATCTGCTGCGCTTCGCGTTCGATATCCGCTTCCCGCATCTCGTCGGTATACGCATAGACAAACGGGATCGAAAACGTGCCGATCTCGCCCTGCCGCGCGCCTGTGCGGTCACAGCGATAGAGCGTACCGCAGAGCGTCATTTCCGTGCCGTTTTCGATCTTCGGCATGCGGAAGAATCGGATGACAAGATCATCGCCGTTTCCGTAGCCGAGCGCGCTCGGCAGATCTTCGGAATAGTACGGAGCATAATCGCTGCCGTTGAACTGCAATCGGAATTTCTGCGCGTCGATGCCGATTTCACAGAAGGAATCGTAGGTTTCGAGGATCCTTTGCGTGTGCACGTCCTCTGTAGGGAACCCGTTGCCGAATTCCAGCACCATGCCCGTCCGTTCGCCCGTCGCCGTCAAGGTCAGCAGCAGTTCGTCTCCGTCGCATTCGATCTCGGTGCAGCGGATCGTCACATCCTGCGCCGTTTGAGATGCATTGAGCGGGATTCTTTTTGCATACGACGCGCTGTCCACGATTTGCTCCGCTTTTTCCCGCGCCGCTTTATATCGCGCCTCTTCCGTCGCTTCGAGGCGTTCCTCCGTGGTTTCCTTCAACCGTCCCGCAGTTGAGATCCCGACCGCGGCAGCGGTTCCCATCGCGAGGGTCAGCACGGCGGCGGCAATGACTGCAATCCATGTGCGTTTTCCGATCCGCAGTCCGCTTGCAAGCTTGACCGGCTCCGCCTTCGCTTCGCTTTGCAGCGTGCGCACCATGCGCTGTTTGAACGGTTCCGACGCGGT
This sequence comes from Christensenella sp. UBA3792, assembly GCA_002369195.1. Classification (GTDB taxonomy): domain Bacteria; phylum Bacillota; class Clostridia; order Christensenellales; family CAG-138; genus UBA3792. The sequence goes on along the minus strand of DFEW01000061.1, from coordinate 1,796 downwards.
GATGTCGTCATATCCTTTATAAAGCTTGTTCATCGGTTTCTCCTTCCATAATCGTTCTGAGTTTTTGCCGTGCGCGGGAAAGCCGCGATCGCGTCGTGCCCTCGCGCTCGCCGAGGATCGCCGCGATGTCGCGCGTACTGTACTCCTCGTAATAATAGAGGTACACGGCGTCGCGGTCCTTCTCGGGCAGCGTGCGGATCGTTTCCAGCAGTTCAAAGCTCTCCTGCGAATACGCCGAGGCGATCTCCTCGTTGAGCGGGACGCTCGTGCGGCGCGCTGTCTTGCGCGATTCGTCGATGCAGATGCGGATCACCGTTCGGATCAGCCACGCTTTTTCGTGCTCACGGCTCTCGAACACCGGCTGTTTTCGAACGAGACGTTCGAACGTGCTTTGCACGGCATCCTCCGCCGCCGCGATGCTCGGCATGCGATTTAGCGCAATGCGCATCAGCATGTCGGAGTAGGTCTCGACGATGCGCACGATCATGCGGTCCCGTTCGGCTTGTTTGTTTTTCTGTTCCATTTCCGACTCCTTTCACCCATAAGACGGATGAATCGGGTGATTTGCTGCAAGAACATTTATTTTTGGAAGGGAAAACGGGCGCCGGGGTCGTCAGCCCCTACGCAAAAAACGCAAATAAAAACGAGGGGGTGGCTTTCCCCCTCGTAGCTATATCATACGGAATCGGCTTATTCTTCGTCTTCGTCCTCTTCTTCATCGGCGCTCATGAAGGAGAACAGGCCCTTCTTTTTCTTCTTGGGCTTCTCTTCTTCCTCATAATCGTCGAGTTCTTCCTCGTCCTCCTCGACCTCTTCGATGCCGAGCATGCGGGCGAAGAACCCCTTCTTGCGGGCTTTGGGCTTCTCTTCTTCCTCTTCCTCCTCAACCTCTACGGGTGCGGGACGGGTCTTCTGCGGCTGCGGCTTCTGCTGCGCGCGGACGGGCTCCGCCTGACGGCGCGTCGTTGCAACCGTGTCGCGAATCGGCATCGAGATCGGCGCCGGATCGGGTTCGGGGATGACCAGTTCGGGCGCGACAGGTCTCTGACGGACGTCGAGCTCCTCGCGGTTGCCGTTGATCATCTTCATATAGTCGTTGAGATAACGCTGCACGTCGGCAAGAATGTCGTCCGCATAAGCGCGCGCGCCGTTGCAGATCGAATCCGCATTCTCCTCCGCGGCATGCTGCAGGTCATCCGCGCGCTTGAGCGCCTCCTGATAGACGGAGTTCTCGGAAATCAGCCCCTCGTATTCCGCAACCGCCTGACGGTAGACGTTCTCCGCTGCCTCCTGCGCCTGCTCATGCAGTTCGTTCGCTTCCTTCTGTGCGTCCGCAACGATCTGGTCCGCCTGTTCGTTTGCGTCGCGCAGCATGTTGTCCTTCTCCGCCAAAATGCCGCTTGCCTTGCGGATATTCTCCGGAATCGTCGTTCGAAGGTCCTCCAGGAGCGCGCCGAGCTCGTCCGCATCAATGATGCGGCGGTTTCCGGCGTTGCTGAATTTGGGTTTCGGGCTCTCCTCTACAAGCTGTTCGATCTTCGAGAGGATGCTGAAGATCTTCATCGTCTGTACTCCGTTCATTTCTGCCTTGCCAACCTTTCCCGTAAGTAATTGATATTGCAGGGCGGCACCAGTCCCTCGATGGAACCGCCCAATTCTCCGATTTCACGCACGCTCGAGCTCGAAAGGAACGAGTGTGCGGGGTTCGCCATGAAGTAAACCGTGTTGATTTCCGGCCTCAGATGGCGATTGACCGCGTTGATCTGGAATTCGTATTCGAAATCCGTGATCGCGCG
>DFEW01000001.1:24828-25042 GCA_002369195.1 Christensenella sp. UBA3792 | reverse complement strand
GCTGGCTTGTGCTGCCCTGAATGTCCGCGTCCATGCCCGCCTGATTCTTGCGGAACCCGACAAACTGCAGCGGAACGATGTCGGTTCCCTGATGCAGGAGCTGATAGAACGAATGCTGACCGTTGGTGCCCGGCTCGCCGAAAATGACGGGTCCGGTGGGATAATCGACCGGCTCGCCGAAGCGATTGACGTGCTTGCCGTTGGACTCCATGTC
>DFEW01000001.1:24274-24771 GCA_002369195.1 Christensenella sp. UBA3792 | reverse complement strand
TTGCCGTTGGACTCCATGTCGAGCTGCTGCAGGTGCGCGGGGAACCGGCTGAGCGCCTGCGAATAGGGCAGCACGGCGGTGACCGGATAGCCCAGGACATTGCGCTCATACACGCCGATCAGCGCGTCAAGCATGGAGGGGTTCTTCATAAGGTCGCTCTCCTTTGCGGTCAGGTCCGCCGCATGCGCGCCGCTTAAGAAGCGCGCGAACACTTCGGGACCGAACGCCAGCGACAGCACCACGCCGCCGACGCAGGAGGTGGAGGAATAGCGCCCGCCGATGAAGTCGTCCATGAAAAACGCCGCCAGATACTCGTCGGACTTTGCGAGCGGGGAAGTCTCGCTGGTGACGGCGACCATGTGCTTGGAGGGGTCCAGTCCCGCATCTTTAAGCGCGTTCTTCACAAAGGTTTCGTTGGTCAGCGTTTCAAGCGTTGTGCCGGACTTCGAAACCAGCACGAACAAGCTGTGCCTAAGGTCGATCGATTTGAGCACATT
>DFEW01000001.1:15801-24191 GCA_002369195.1 Christensenella sp. UBA3792 | reverse complement strand
TCGGGATCCACGTTGCTGATAAAGCGGGCTTCGAGCCGGAACGCGCCGTTCTCCTTGGCCCAGTTTTCCAGCGCCAGATACATGGCGCGCGGTCCCAGGTCGCTTCCGCCGATGCCGATCTGCACGACGGTCGTGAACTTCTCGCCGTCCGCGTTGGCGATCTCTCCCGCATGAACCTTTTCGGCAAACGCCGCCGCTTTTTTCTGCTCGCCGGTATAGAACGCGTACTTGTCCACGCCGTCCACGACCACGGGATTCCCGAGCTGACCTCTGGTCAGATGGTGCAGCACCAGACGCTTTTCACCGGTGTTGATCATTTCGCCGTTGTAGAGCGCTTCGTACTTCTCCTGAAGCTGCGCCTCCGCGGCAAGCTCTTTGAGGACGGAGAGCAGTTCATCGTCTACGGCCTTCGCCGCGTAATTGTAGGTCAGGCCGCAAGCCATCGGCACCGCGTACGTTAAGACGCGCCGCGCACCGCTTTCGCCCGCCATCGCTTCCTGCAGATTGACGCAGCCTTTTCTTGCTTTCAGCTTTTCAAACGCCGTCAGCGTATCGAGATTGTTCCAATGCAACATGGTTTCGTTTCCTCCTTGAACCGGGATGAATGATTGAACCGGACGGCAGCATGCTTGCTTGCCGCGATTTCCTTCGAGACTTTCGGTCTGTCGGTAAAAGTTTACCATTCCCGCGGCGATTTTTCAATCCCCCGAAACCAAAATCGACGTCCGCATCTGAAAGCGGAAATCAAAGCGGCAGCCGCAAAAAAAGATCGCCCGAAGCGACTGTGCTTCGGGCGTTGGTTTATGCGTTGAGGGCTTCAAGAAAGCGCGACAGGCGCGGGGGAAGAGGCGCGTTTGCGGACAGGCCGGTGTCGGCAAGGCGGATGAGCTTGTTTGCGCCGTGGTAGTCGCTGCCGGCGGTGCTGTACAGGTCGTAGCGGTCGGCGAGCGAAAGCACCTGCGCGCGAAGCTTTTCGGTGAAGCCGGAGTAGTAGCACTCAAGCCCTTTGAGACCGAAGTCCATAAGACGCCTCACGCGCGCGTCGAGCGCGTCGCCGAGGATGAGTTGATCGCCGTCGCCGTAGCACGGATGCGCGAGCACCGGTATGCCGCCTGCGCCGAGAACGCCCTCGATCGCTTCTTCGGGGCGCGGGTAGAGGTCCTCCGAGACGCATTGGTTGAGCCAGTTCGTGAACGCCGTTTTCACGTCCGGCGCGTAGCCGTGGCGCACCATCAGGTTCGCAAGGTGCGGCTTGCCGGGGTTGGGCAGCGCGTGCAGCATGGCCTGCTCCTCCTCCGAAAAGACGAAGCCGAATTTGCGGTCGAGAAACACCAGTCGCTCGTCGAGCTTTTCCACCCGGTACCGGTGTCCGAGATCGACCACCGCGCGGATGGACGGGCTGTCCGGATCGTAGCCGTAGCCGAGGATGTGGTATTTGCCGAGCGGGTCCTTGCAGGAGAACTCGACGCCGAACAGAAAACGCGGATCGTTTGGCGAAAGGATCGCGCGGATCGCTTCGCAGCCGCTGATCGCATCGTGGTCGGTCAGCGAAAAGACCGTGAGGCCGGCTTCCTTTACGCGGCAAAGAAGCTCCGACGGCGTGTTTGTGCCGTCGGATGCCGTGGAATGCATATGAAGATCGATGCGCACAGGCGCGTTATCCATGCTTGCTCCTTACAGATGCTTGATCAGCATCAGAATGTTCTTTCCGTCGCGGCGGTCGTAGCGCACGTCGTCCGTGAGCTTCTTGGTCAGGAACACGCCGAGGCCGCCGATCTGGCGCTCGCTCGCGGAAAGCGTGATGTCCGGATCGCGCTTTTTCAGCGGATTGTACGGAACGCCGCTGTCGATGAACGTGATCGTCGCAAGCTTGGCGGCGCGGTCGATCTCAACACGGATCGTCGCGTTGCCGGTGCCAGGCGCATACGCATAGCTCGCGATGTTGATAAAGACTTCTTCGATCGCAAGACCGAGCTGCATCAGCGCTCTGGGCGAGCAGTCCGCTGCTTCGAGCCGGCGCTCGACAAACGACTGCACCTCGGCAAGGTTTTCTGCGCTCGCCTCGATCTCGAGGTCGTCGCGCGAGAACAGCAGGGTATCGGTCGTTTCCAGAAGCGAAAGCAGCTGCGATTTCCAGTTCTCGATTTCCGCGCGTCCCTGCTCGGTTTCGAGCCCGCCGCGGCGGATCGAGCGGCGAACGAGGCGCGTGTAGCCGATGATGCGCGCCTTGCGCTCGACCTCCTCGACCTTCGCCTTCGAGGTCGTGTCGAGATAGTCCGCGAGGAACGCGCTCCAGAACCGCTTCGCCGTTTCGTAATCGAAGCCGTGGAACCGCGAAATGACGCCGTGATCCATCTCCGAGAAACCGATCAGCGCGTTATAGATGCTGCCGAGCTCGAAGATCGGGTAGCCGACGGCGAGCGTGTCCATGTCGATCAGGAGCACTTCGCCGTCCTGCAGCTCGAGGTTGCCGGTGTGGTAGTCGCCGTGGATCATGTGGCTGTCGTGCGGGACTGCCTCGATCAGCGCATGCAGCTTTTTCGCGGCCTGCTCGGGCAGATAGTCCTTAAGGAAGTCCGCCCACGAGAGCGCCGTTTCGCGCATGTCCTTGAGCTTGCCCGCGGGGACCTCGGTTTCGTGGATCCTGCGGAGCATCTTGGTAAACTCGTCGACGCACCAGTCGAACTTCTCCGGCTCCTGCGCGAGGATCTTCGAAAACGAGCGCGCGTTCAGCAGCTCGAACACCGAGCCGTAGCTGTCGCCGACCTTGACGATCGCGTAAGAGATCGCGGTCGGAATGCCGAGGACGAGCGCGAGACGCGCGTTTTCTCGCTCGCGCATGATGTCCGCAAGCGCGTTCGCGTCGTTGTAGACCTTGACGACGGTGTCGCGGTTGTAGTGATACAGCGTGCCGTTCGCGCCGCGTCCGACCACCTCGCACCCCTCGACCGAGATCGTATGGTACGCTCTTTCGACCGGGATCATCTCGAGAAAGCCGGTCATGTCCAGGATGTCGTAAAATTCCTCATGCACGTTGACGAGACGCATCTCCGGATGCGCCTTGCGAATGCGAAGCAGCACGCGCAGACCCGCGCTGGAGATGTATTCCAGCTTGTCCGCGTCCAGCACGACCGGCTCGCCGTCGCGGATCTGTGCAACCAGCGTCTCCTCGACGGCGGCTGCGTTGGAGGAATCGATTCGTCCGATCAGTGAAATGCTCATACGGCTCCCCCGGTCATTCGATCGTCAGGATATCCGAAAAGCCCGTGACGTCGAAGATCTCGCGGATCGTCTCGTTCACGTTGCGCACGCGCATCGCGCCCTGCGTGTTCATGCGCTTCTGCGCGGTCAGCAGCACGCGAAGACCCGCCGAGGACAGGTAGTCGAGGTCGATCAGGTCAAAGATGAGCTCGGTCACGCCGTCGAGCGCACCGTTCAGATCCAGCTCCAGCTCGGGCGCCGTCAGCGTATCCAGCCGTCCGCTCAGCGTATAGGTAAGGCAATTGTTTTCCGTGGTTTTTTCGATGCGCAGCATGCGTTTATTCCTCCATCACGATAAATTTCATGCAACAATGTATTATAGCATACCCGTCGTAAAAAAACAATGCTTCCGGACGACCGGAAGCAAAGGGTTCAGTCGAGAAAGGACTTTGCGAAGGCGGCGACGGCGGCAAGGTCGGTTTCGTCCGGCTTGCCCTTGTGAATGCCCTTGAATTCGCCTTTGCAATGGAATTCGCGCGCGTCAACGGGAATGCCGACCTTTGCGGCCTCCGCCTTGACCTTCTTGTACGTGGAGTTCAGCATCGCCGCGGAGCCGAAGTTGACGATCCTGCCGACCTTCGACTTGTCGAGCGACGCGATGAATTTGCGCACCTCGGGGTCGATGGTAAACGCATAGTAGGAGTTTCCGAGAAAGAGAATGTCCGCCGGTTCGTCGACCGGACAGCCGATCGGCAGCGCCTGCGCGCCGACCGCCGCCGCAACCGCTTCGGCAAGACGTTTCGTGTTGCCGGTCTTGGTGTAGTATCTGACTGCGATTTTCATGGGTTTTCCTTTCCGCTGCCGCGCAGCTGTTCGTTATCCTGCGGTCTCAAACTGGCTGTTGTACAGCTCCGCGTAGAAACCGTTCCGTTCCATCAGTTCGCCGTGGCTGCCCTGTTCGACGATGTCGCCGTCCTTTAAGACCAGAATGATGTCCGCGTTTCGAATCGTCGAGAGCCGGTGCGCGATCACGAAGCTCGTGCGCTGTTCGGTGAGCCGGTCCATCGCCTGCTGCGTCAGCAGCTCGGTGCGCGTGTCGACTGAGGAGGTCGCCTCGTCCAGGATCAGCATCGGACGGTTCTGGATCATTGCGCGGGCGATCGTCATCAGCTGCTTCTGCCCCGCGGAAACAGCGGTGTTGTCCGAAAGCACGGTATCGTAGCCCTGCGGCAGCGCCTTGATGAACGCGTGTATGCCGCATGCCTTCGCGGCGCGCTTCATCTGCTCGTCGGTGACGTCCGGCGTGTTGTAGACGAGGTTTTCGCGCACGGTGCCCTCAAAGAGCCACGTATCCTGCAGCACCATGCCGAACCGGTCGTGCACGTCGCTGCGGCGCATGTCGCGCACGTTCACGCCGTCGATCAGGATCTCGCCGCCGCTGACCTCATAAAAGCGCATCAGCAGGTTTACGAGCGTCGTCTTGCCCGCGCCGGTCGGACCGACGATGGCGACCTTCTGTCCCGGCGCAACGTGCACGGAAAAGTCGTGGATGATCGTCTCATCCGGCTTGTCGGGATAGGCGAAGCGGACGTGCCGGAATTCGACCTCGCCCCTGACGGCACCGGAAAGCTGTGGCTTAGACTGCTCGTTTTCGAGCTCCTCCTCGTTCAGAAACTCGAACACGCGCTCCGCTGCCGCCGCGGCGGACTGCAGGTTCGTCGTCGCCTGCCCGATCTGCTGCACGGGGTTCTGGAACAACCGCACGTAGATCATGAACGCGGTGATGACGCCGAACGAAATGATGTCGTGCATCGCGAGCGTCGCGCCGACGACGCACACCGCGACGAATCCGAAGTTGCCGATGAACGTCATCAGCGGCATCATGAGCCCGCCGAGAAACTGGGACATGAAGTTGGATTTCTTGACCTCGCCGTTGAGCCGGTCGAACTCGGCTTTGACCGCGCCGTCCGCGTTCGAGGTGCGGATCACGCTGTGACCGGTGTACATCTCCTCGATGTAGCCGTTGAGGTTGCCGAGGTTTTTCTGCCGCGCCACGAAGTGCTTCTGCGACTTCGAGACGATCAGCATCATCATCGCGAACGCGAGGACCGTCGAGAGCACGGAGGTGCCCGCCATGATCCAGTTTGTCGCGATCATCATGATCAGGCAGCCGAGAAACTGCGCGACGGAGGTCACGACGGTCGCAAGCGAGTTGGACAGCGACGATGACACGGTGTCCACGTCGTTCGTGATGCGCGAAAGCACGTCGCCGTATTCGTGGAAGTTGAAATAGCTGAGCTTCAGACGGTTGATCTTTTCCGCGATGTCCTTTCGCATGCGTCGCGACAGGCGTTGGTTGAATCCCGCCATCAGGTAATGCTGCAGAAAGCTCAGCAGCGCGCCTGCGCCGTACAGCACGATCAAGAGAATGCCGACGCGCGCGATCGCGTGCAGGTCGATGCCGGTCATAAGACCGTCCTTGATGAGGTCGGTGATCCTGCTGATCTGCCGCGGTCCGATGATCGTGAGGATCGCGCCGCCCGCCGCGAACAGCAGGGAGACGCCGATGACGAGTAGGTCTCTGCTGCAGTAGCGGAGCAGGTTTGCAAGGGCTTTTTTGAGATCGTGCGGCTTTTCGGCCACGCGCGGACCGCCGCCGTGCGGACTTCTTCTTCTCTCCATCTCAGCCCACCTCCAGTTCTTCCGGCGAAAGCTGTGAGAGCGCGATCTCGCGGTACACGCTGCAGCTGCGCATCAGCTCTTCGTGCGTGCCGATCCCGACCGCGCGACCCTCGTCGAGCACGACGATGCGGTCCGCGTTCTTCACCGTGCCGATCCGTTGTGCGACGATCAGGCACGTCGTGCCCGCAAGGTCGGTTTTGAGGCGCTTTCGCAGCGCCGCGTCGGTGCGGTAGTCGAGGGCGGAGAACGAGTCGTCGAAGATCAGGATCTCCGGCTTTCGCGCGAGCGCCCGCGCGATCGTCAGCCGCTGCTTCTGCCCGCCGGACAGGTTTGCGCCGCCCTGCGCGATCTCGCTGTGAAGCCCGTTCGGGAGCGAGTCGACAAAGTCCTTCGCCTGCGCAAGCGCCAGCGTTTCGTTGAGCGACGCTTCGGTGCGCTCACATGCGGCGCTGCCGAACGCGAGGTTCTGTTCGACCGTTCCGGAAAAGAGCACCGCCCGCTGCGCGACATAGCCGATCCGTTCATAGAGCTGCGCGAACGTGTACGAGCGAATGTCCTGCCCGTCCAGCAGGATCTCGCCCGCCGTCGCGTCGTACAGGCGCGCGGCAAGCGCGACGAGCGTGGTTTTGCCGCTGCCGGTCGCGCCGATGAACGCCACGGTCTCGCCGGGGTTCGCCGTAAAGGAAATGTCCGTCAGGCAGTTTTCCGACGCATCCGGATAGCGGAAGGAGACGTTCGAAAACACGATGCTGCCGCGGCTCTGCGGCTGCGCGCCCGCGCCTTCGACGACCGACGGATCGGTCTCGACGACCTCGCGGATGCGTCCGGCGGAAACCTGCGCGCGCGGGAGCATCATAAAGATCATGACGAGCATCATGAACGACATGACCACGTACATCGCGTACGATGAGAACACGACGACCTCGCTGAACAGTTCGATCCGCGCCGCGATCGCTTCGGGTCCCGTGACGGCAATGTTGTTCACGAGCGCCGCGCCGAGCCAGTAGATCGCCAGCGACAGCCCGCTCATGATCATCGAGATAAAGGGCATCAGCACCGCCATCCGCCGCGAGGTATAGAGCTGCGTGCGCATCAGCGCGGTGTTCGCGCGGTCAAACTTGTCCTCCTGATACGCTTCCGCGTTGAACGCGCGCACGATGCGAAGACCGGTCAGGTTCTCTCGCGCGACGCGATTCACGTCGTCGATCTGCTTCTGCACGATGCGGAACTTCGGGATCACCATGCCCATCAGCACGGCGATTGCCGACATGATCAGCACGACGGCCAGCGCGGTCACGAGCGAAAGCTCCCAGCTCTTGCCGATGATCTTCAGGATCGCCCACACCGCCATGATCGGCGCCTTGATCATCACCTGCAGACCGATCGCGATCAGCATCTGGATCTGCGTCACATCGTTGGTCGTGCGCGTGATGAGCGAGGCGGTGGAGAACGACTTGATCTCGTGCTCGCCGTAATCGGTTACGCGGTAAAAGATCTTTTCGCGCACCGTCGCGCTGAAGTTCGACGCGAGCTTCGCGGCAAGGTATCCGACGATCACCGCAAGCGCCGTGCTGCCCAGCGCGCAGCCGAGCATCTTCGCGCCCGCGATCCAGATATCCGCCATTGCGCTGCCCGGCGTCAGGATCAGCGTCGTGATGTCGCTCATGAAGTCCGGCATCGTCAGGTCGAACCACACCTGCCCGGCAACGAGCAGCAGACAAAGGACGGCGTACAGCGCGTCCGTGCGTTTCAGGTATCGAAAAAGCTTGATCATTTCCGTTCGTCCGCCTTTTGTGCATACAGTTCATCGCTGATCCGGTTCATCTTCTCAAGAAGCCGCACCAGCTCGTCCGCATCCGCCTGTCCCATGCGGCAAAGGAGCTCGCGCGTAAAGTCCGCAAGCCGCCGCTGCCGCGTTTCGACGAGCGCGCGTCCCGCGTCGGAGATCGTCACGAGCACGCTTCGCCGGTCGGATGGGTTCATCTCGCGCCGGATCAGTCCCTTTCGCTCCAGCGCGTTCATCAGATTCGTCACGCCGCTCGCGCCGATGCCGGTCATGCGCTTAAGCTCGCTCGCCGTCACGCCGCCCGCATGCTTGCTCAGGCAGCACAGCAGCCCGTTTTCGCCGATGGACAGCTCCATCGCGTCGCGGTTCGCGGGGCATCTGCGGATCTGCTGCACGACCCGGTAGAGCCGCTGCACGGCGTCCCGGCCGTCCCATTGCCGTTCCATTCGTTCACCTCGAAAATAGTTCACAGAATGAAATAAGTGTACCCTTCGGTACACCGTTTGTCAAGGTCTGTTCGCGTCGGATCGAGGGGGATTCTGCCGCGCGCCCGTGCGCGACGCGCCTTTTGCGGCGATTTCGGAAAAAACGGGCAAAAAAAGACCGCTTCCTTGATCTGAAGCGGTCTTTCGGATTACATTTCGAGGTTTGCGGCGGTGCGGGGGAAGGGCAGGACGTCGCGGATGTTCTGCATGCCGGTGAGGTACATGACCATGCGCTC
>DFEW01000001.1:15588-15741 GCA_002369195.1 Christensenella sp. UBA3792 | reverse complement strand
ACCATGCGCTCGAAGCCGAGGCCGAAGCCCGCGTGCTTGACGCCGCCGTACTTGCGAAGGTCGAGGAACCACTGGTACTCGCTCATGTCCATGCCGAGCTCCTTGCAGCGCGCGTCGAGCACGTCGTAGCGCTCCTCGCGCTGGCTGCCGCCG
>DFEW01000001.1:15089-15530 GCA_002369195.1 Christensenella sp. UBA3792 | reverse complement strand
GCTGCCGCCGATGATCTCGCCGACGCCGGGCACGAGCAGGTCCGCCGCCGCGACGGTCTTGCCGTCGTCGTTGATGCGCATGTAGAACGACTTGATCTCCTTGGGATAGTCGGTGAGGAACACCGGCTTTCCGAAGACCTTTTCGGTGAGGTAGCGCTCATGCTCGGACTGCAGATCGACGCCCCATTCGACCGGATATTCGAACGGCTCGCCGGAATTCTTGAGGATCTCGATCGCCTCGGTATAGGTCAGGCGGCGGAACTCGTTGTGCAGCACGTTGTGCAGGCGATCGAACAGTCCCTTGTCGACGAACTTGTTGAAGAATTCCATTTCTGCGGGGCAGCGGTCGAGCACAGTCTGAATGATGTACTTGACCATCGCTTCCGCCACGTCCATATCGCCCTCGAGATCGCAGAACGCCATCTCCGGCTCGATCATCCA